>NZ_JACVBS010000079.1:0-342 GCF_014852545.1 Variovorax sp. VRV01 | reverse complement strand
CGTTGCCGACCTGTGCTTTGCGCAAGAGCAACAGCCGTTCAAAACGTCAGCGTAGCCTTTCCGCACTGCACGAGGCGCAGAAACTTGCAGCCGGCGTGCGAAGCGGTTTACCGCATTCATGGCACGGTGGGCCGTAAAGACTCATCCGGTGATGGAGAAGAGCATTGGGATTCGTCTCCTTGAAACTGGTGATTCGCTCATACGCGGCCAACGAAAGATAGCCAAGACCGGCTTTCTGCGCCTCTGCCAATGTGCATCCCGTCTCTTCTCGATATCTCTTCACCTGCTCGATGTAGCTGATCGGGTTGACTGCTTGCCATTCTTCCTCGGTCAGCATGGGAA
>NZ_JACVBS010000078.1:0-342 GCF_014852545.1 Variovorax sp. VRV01 | reverse complement strand
CCTCCCGGTCTGAAGAGCCGACCGCGGCAAACCCGATGGCATCCACCACCACGCTGCCTGCGGCAAGCTCCGAGCAACGCCGTTGCTCCAAGAAGACAGAAATGGTCTCGACTGCTTTGGCGTTGTCCCCTTCTACGGGCCCAAGAGGTGACGGTAAAAAAAGCATCACGTCTTTGGTCGCTGCCCGAGAATCAGCTCGTACGCAAATGCTGAATCCGAGGCTTGCGGTCAGCATGAGAAGCACAGTGAGTCGTCGTTCCATTACTTCCTCGAATCGCTCGTCACTTTCCGGGTCATGGGCCTGCCAAGATAGGTGTCGAACGTCGGCCTTTGCCGATGAAG
>NZ_JACVBS010000077.1:0-345 GCF_014852545.1 Variovorax sp. VRV01 | reverse complement strand
TCGAGGCGGTGGTGCCCGGACCATCGGCGCCATAGCTGCTCGAGGCCACGCCGAAGGCGGTTGCGAAGTCCGTGGTGGCGGAGTCGGTGGCGGCGCCGATGGTGTCGGCATCCTGCGTGTTGACCAGTGCCGTGTCGATGGGCGCTGCCAGCACGACGGACGGGCCGTCGTCGTCGAACCGGATGTTGGCGCCGATGTTGAGCACTTCGGAGTCGGTCGCGGTGTCGCCGTCCCCGTCGGTGACCGTCACCGTGTTGGTCAGGGTGATCAACGTGTCGGCCAGCGTGGCCTCCTGGTCCGCGTAGTTGGACGAATCACCCGGCAGCGCATGATCGATCTCGGC
This sequence comes from Variovorax sp. VRV01, assembly GCF_014852545.1. Lineage (NCBI taxonomy): Bacteria > Pseudomonadati > Pseudomonadota > Betaproteobacteria > Burkholderiales > Comamonadaceae > Variovorax > Variovorax sp. VRV01. The sequence goes on along the minus strand of NZ_JACVBS010000077.1, from coordinate 2 downwards.
GA
>NZ_JACVBS010000076.1:0-345 GCF_014852545.1 Variovorax sp. VRV01 | reverse complement strand
ACCGCGCCACCAGCCGCCTCAAGCCCGAGACGCTGGCCGCGCTGGCCGAGCGCAACCCGAACCTCGTGGGCTTCAAGGACGGCGTGGGCGACATCGAGGCCATGGTGGCCATCTACCAGAAGATGGGAGACCGCTTCGCCTACCTGGGCGGGCTGCCCACGGCCGAGGTCTATGCCGCGGCCTACAAGGCGCTGGGCACGCCGGTGTATTCGTCGGCTGTCTTCAACTTCATCCCGAAGACCGCGATGGATTTCTACCAGGCCGTTGCCGCCGACGACCTGCCCACGCAGCACCGCCTGCTGAAGAACTTCTTCATGCCCTACCTGGAACTGCGCAACCGCGTGC
>NZ_JACVBS010000075.1:0-386 GCF_014852545.1 Variovorax sp. VRV01 | reverse complement strand
TGTAGCTGATCGGGTTGACTGCTTGCCATTCTTCCTCGGTCAGCATGGGAATGTCAGCCTTGCAGCGCCAACAATACATCGTGCTCGCCATTGAATCCCTCCCTAACCGTTTTCGGAAGTCTGCTTAGGAGCATTGAGGCGCGTCAGCGATCGGCCGGTTCTAGCCGACTTTAGCTGGTCGCCTAGCCGACGGAGTCAAACGAGCGCTGAGCATTCAGCATACCAAGAGTCCGATTTCCACATGGTCAGACTCTTCGAACAGGAACGAGAGATCTTGCTTCGGACAAATTTCCAGACCATCGCGCAACACATGAATGTCAACCAAGCCGTCGAATTCATTGCTCATGTCTGAGAACTCAAAATACTTCAATTCAGATTGCCCGGGC
>NZ_JACVBS010000074.1:0-387 GCF_014852545.1 Variovorax sp. VRV01 | reverse complement strand
CACAAAAGCCTCGCGCGCGGCCTTCAGGCGCTTGAGCACCGCCGCCGCGGCCGCGCTGCTGTCGCTCTTGGCAAGCTCGGCTTCGGTCTTCTCGATCTGCGCCGCAATGGCCCTGGCGGTCTGGCCGCCGTCGCGCGCCGTCTTGCGGCCCACGAGGTCGTTGGCCTGGATCGCGGTGGTGCCTTCGTAGATCGTGAGGATCTTGGCGTCGCGGTAGTACTGCGCCGCACCGGTCTCCTCGATGAAGCCCATGCCGCCATGCACCTGCACGCCGAGCGAGGTCACTTCGAGGCTCATCTCGGTGCTGTAGCCCTTGACCAGCGGCACCATGAATTCGTAGAAGGCCTGGTTCTGCTTGCGCGCCTCGGCATCGGGATGGTGGTGCGC
>NZ_JACVBS010000073.1:0-410 GCF_014852545.1 Variovorax sp. VRV01 | reverse complement strand
CACACTGACTGCGGAGCTCGTGCGGCGGCAGGTGGTCCGATTCGCTCGCAATAGCGACGAACAACGTGAAGTCCGGGTCATGGTCAAGCCATGACACCTCAAATCCCAGGGCTGCCAACTGCCTGACACCCTCAACAAATGGGACCGTGCCATCCGCGAGGCTCCGAGCGGCGTTCGCAACTGCCTTGCGCGCCGCGCGGAGATGGCTTTCGTCAAGCATGCTCACCTCGCTCCTTTTCACATGTTTACTATCATTCAACCCCGCTCTCCGAAGGTCGGCTCTTGGCCGGCTTGAGACGGTCGAGTTCGTCACTTGACCATCCGGAAGCTCGTGCTTCCAAGCCACGCGCGAAGTCCTTCGGGGTCGAGGACGGAGAAACAGGAAATGTGGCCCGCGGCTGTCTGATATG
>NZ_JACVBS010000072.1:0-429 GCF_014852545.1 Variovorax sp. VRV01 | reverse complement strand
CCATTTCCTCGGGGAAGTAGCTCTTCTTGAAGCGCTCGGGGTCGTTCCAGATGGTGCGGATCATCGAGGGCCAGGGCCGCTTGATGACCAGCATGCCGCCCGCGCCGTTGGGCAGGTCCTTGCCGGTTTCGTCCACGATGGCGGCCGCGATGCCCGGCAGCGGCAAGGTGCATGAGCCCGGCACCAGCGGCGTGGCGCCCGGCAGGGGCGTGATGACGTGGCCGCCGGTCTCGGTCTGCCAGAAGGTGTCGACGATCGGACATTTCTCATGGCCGATATGGCGGTGGTACCACATCCAGGCCTCGGGGTTGATGGGCTCGCCCACCGAGCCGAGGATGCGCAGGCTGTCCAGGTTCCAGTTCTTCGGGTGCACCTTCTCGTCCGATTCGGCGGCCTTGATGAGCGAGCGGATGGCGGTGGGGGCGGTGT
>NZ_JACVBS010000071.1:0-434 GCF_014852545.1 Variovorax sp. VRV01 | reverse complement strand
CAGAGTGCCTTGACGACTATATCGGCGAAGACAACCCGGTGCGAGTTGTCGATGCCTTCGTCGAAGAACTGGATCTTCATGCACTGGGTTTTGAAGGCGTCGATCCGGCAGCCACCGGTCGACCCTCATACCACCCCTCGGTCCTGCTGAAGCTCTACATCTACGGCTACCTGAACCGCATCCAATCGAGCCGCCGCCTGGAGCGCGAGGCGCAGCGCAACGTCGAGCTGATGTGGCTCACCGGCCGGCTCACTCCGGACTTCAAGACCATCGCCGACTTCCGTCACAACAACGGCGCTGGCATCCCCAATGTCTGCAAGCGCTTCATCGCCATGTGTCGTGAGCTCAAGCTGTTCACGCAAGCCATCGTGGCCATCGACGGCAGCAAGTTCAAGGCGGTCAACAGCCGCGACCGCAACTTCACACCCGGCAAG
>NZ_JACVBS010000070.1:0-452 GCF_014852545.1 Variovorax sp. VRV01 | reverse complement strand
GCCACGAGGCCGGGCAGCACGTGCTGGTCTTCGCCGACGACATCGCCAGCGCCCATGCCCCCTTGCCCGGCGGCGAGGCCGTGCGCTACCACCCGCACGAGAAGGCCGGCATGACCGGCGGGCTGGAGGCCAGCGAGCGCATCACCGAATGGGCGCAGGCCGAGGAGATCCGCCCGGGCCACCACTTTCGCAACCACTACGACTTCGAGAAGCCCCAGGCCGACCTCGCCAGCCGCCGCCAGATGCCCCCGGGCCACGCGCACGACGGCTTCGAGCGCTACGAATGGCCGGGCGACCACCTGCAGCACGAGGACGGCGAAACCTATGCGCGCATCCGCACCGAGGAGCAGCTGAGCGAGCGCAGCCGGGCCAGCGGTCGTTCCAACCGGCGCGACCTGGCCCCGGGCCACCTCTTCAGGCTCACGCACCATCCGCGCGACGACCAGAACCGC
>NZ_JACVBS010000006.1:0-340904 GCF_014852545.1 Variovorax sp. VRV01 | reverse complement strand
CCACCACCCGCACCGCCAGCGCCCCCGGCGCCGCCGGTGATCTGGCCGGCGTTGGTCACGGCGAGGGTGCTGCCGGCCAGCGTGGCACCGGCGCCGCCCGCGCCGCCGCCGCCGCCCGCGGCATTGCTTCGGGCCGGCAGCAGTTCGGATCCGCCCGCGCCGCCGGCACCGCCTGCGAGCGTGCCGCTGTTGCCGAAGCCGAGCCCCGGCGTTGCCGCGCTGATGAAGAATCCGCCGCCGCCACTGCCGCCGCCGCCGCCCTGCGAATAGGCGTCGCCGCCCTTGCCGCCGGCGCCGCCGGTGGAAGTGCCGGCCGCATCGTAGTTGTTGACCAGGCCGATCAGCGTGGATCCATAGCCGCCGGCGCCGCCGCCGCCGGCGGCCCAATAGCCGTTGCCGCCCGCGCCTCCGCTGCCACCGGTGTAGCTGCCCCAGGACGCGATGGTGGTGGAGCCCATCAAAAAGCCGTGGTATCCGCCGCCGCCGCCGCCCCCGTATCCATTGCCGTTGCTGAAATCGCCGGTCTGCGATTCGCCCGCGCCGCCATCGGCCCCCTGCAGCACGCCGGGGGAGACGATGGTGCTGGAGCTGCCCGCCGCACCGCCCGCGCCCGCGGTGGCGCCGCCGAAACTTCCGACGTCGGCGGCGGACCCCGCCGTGACCGCGGCATCGGTCGACGACCCGCCGTCCCCGCCGTGCGCGTTCACGGAGCTGTCGTTGAATCCGCCCGCGCCGCCGCTGCCGTTGCTGCCGCCGGTACCCGCATGCAGCGTGCTGTCCACGGGCTGGCCGCCCGCGCCGCCCCCGGCCAGGGTCGAGCCGGCACTCAGGCACAGCACCGCCATGGCAACGGCATGCAGGCCGGTCGTGCGCACATGGCCGCGTGCGATTTCTGGCGCGGCCACCCATGCGCGGAGCGCCGGATTCCAGAGGGTTCGGAAGGTCTTGTTCATGGATTTACCTTTTTCACGGCTTGTTTCCCTAAGTGATCTGCCAACTGGCGACGTCTGCTGTCCATGGCGGACCCAGGCGTTTTCCCGTGAAATCACTGTAGGAATTGCGGCGCCTGCGCACATGAGCGGTGCGTCCCTTCTGCGGGGAGACAAGCGTCCCGCCCGTGCGCGCCGCAGCCATGACAAAGCGCCTGCCGGCCGGGCTGCCTCTTGTCCTACAGGAAAGGCGCGGCCCAGCCGCGAGGATCGAGGGCATGAGCAATTCGATCTTTGCGTGGGTAAGTGCGGCCGCGTGCTGCGCAGCCGCCACCGCCGCGATGGCGGAGCCGGTGAAAGTGCCCCTGGACAGCGACGACAAGGGCACCATCTACGTGGCGCCCAACGTCAATTCCACTGAAACCTCGGCCTACACCAAGGGCGCGACCGTCGGCGTGCAGCGGCCCGACGGCAGCGGCAGCTACATCGGCACCGACACCTCCACGCCGCGGCCCACCTATTCGCTGGGCGCAAGCACGGGCGGCAATGTGTCGCTCACGGGCGGCGTGCTGACGGATGGCAAGAGCAACAACGGCGTGAAGGCCGGTGTGACGATCAAGTACTGAGATTCCTCAGGCGAGGTTCAGACGAAGGTGCCGTACACGATGAACCCGTCGTGCGTGGCGACCTTGTCGTAGAGCGCGCGTCCGGCAAGGTTGGTCACCTGCGTCTGCCAGTAAACGCGGTGCGCACCCACGCGCTTCACGTGCGCATACACGCCTTCGATCAACTGCCGCCCCACGCCCCGGCCGCGCTCCGACGGCAGCGTGAACAGGTCCTGCAGGTAGCAGTTCGGCTCGATGCGCGTGGTGCTGCGGTGAAAGAGATAGTGAGTGAGGCCCACCAGCCGGCCGTCGCGTTCGGCCACCAGCGCGTGCACCGGCTCGTAGGCGTCGAAGAAGCGCTGCCAGGTGACGCGCGTGATCTCCTCGGGCAGGGCCGTGGGGCCCTCGCGCTGGTAGAAGGCGTTGTAGCCGTCCCACAGCGGCTTCCATGCGGCGTAGTCGTCGGGCGTCGGAGGGCGGATCAGGAGCGAAGAAGTCATCATGCGTCGGTGGCCTGCACGTTGAAAACATGCGATTGCAACACGGCCCGGCTCAACGCGCGAAGAAATGCTCCAGTGCCTGCGTGGGCAATCGATGCCGCAGGCCGATGGCGACCACGCCGGCGCGCGCGTCACGTGGCGGTCTGGCCTTGCGCAGCGAGCCATGGCGGCCGGCGAACTGGACCTCGGACCATTCGTCGCCGTCCGCGCCCTGGCCGGTGCGCAGCAGGCCCTTGAGCCGCAGCACGCCCGGCGGCACGTCGCGCAGCCATGCGCGCAGCAGCTCGGCAGGGATGGCGGCCGCGGGCTGCGCGCTCCAGGTCTGGAACGTCGCGCCGTGGTCGGGGGCGTGGTGGTGGCCGTGGTCGTGGTCGTGTTCGCATTCGCCCGCGCAGGGCCCGCGACCCGCGGCCGGCAGCGCCAGGCCCGAGAGCAGCGCGAGCGGCACCGCGGACCGGGTGGCTTCGATGCGCGGCGTGCCGGGCGCGGTGGCCTCGGCCCAGGCGTTCGCCTGCGCGAGCGTGGCGGCATCCGCGAGGTCGGCCTTGTTGAGCACCACGAGGTCGGCGGATCTCACTTGCCGCGCCAGCGTGTCCGCCAGCAGCACGTCGCGCGATTGCTGCGCTACCGCGGCCGCATCGACCAGCACGATCACGCCCTCCAGGCTCAGCTCGGGCGCGGCCATGCCGATCTGCGCAATGCGCCATGGATCGGAAACGCCGCTGGCCTCGATCACCACCGCATCGAAGGGCGTGGCCGACTCGATGACCTGCACCAGCGCGCGGCCCAGGTCGTCGCCGATCTGGCAGCACACGCAGCCGTTGGTCAGGGCCAGCGTTTCGCCGTGGGTGGCGGCGACCAGCTCGGCATCGATGTTGAGCGCGCCGAAGTCGTTCACCAGCGCCGCGATGCGCAGGCCCTGCGCCTCGCGCAGCCAGCGGTTGAGCAGCGTGGTCTTGCCCGCGCCCAGGAAGCCGCCGATGACGGTGAGCGGCAAGCGCCTGTTCCCTTGCGTCACGCGATGCTCAATTTCTTTGTGCTTCGAACACGCGGCCCGACAGTACCGTGCCCCACACGCGCGCATCCTTCAGCGCCATCGGGTCCATCTCAAGCGGATCGTCTTCCAGCACGCAGAAGTCGGCGCGCTTGCCGCATTCGATGCTGCCGATCTCGCCGTCGAGCTTCAGCGTCCAGGCCGCGCCGAGCGTGATCGCATGCAGCGCCTGCGGCACCGAGATGCGCTCCGATTCGCCGAGCAGCCGGCCCTTGGGCGTGATGCGGTTCACGGCGCACCACGCGGTGAACAGCGGCCCGAGCGGCGTGACCGGCGCATCGGAATGGATGGCCAGCGGCACGCCGGCCGCCAGCGCGCTGCCGCAGGCATCGAGCCGGTTCGCGCGGTCGGGGCCCATGGTCATTTCGTAGTGCTGGTCGCCCCAGTACCAGAGGTGGTTGGCGAACAGGTTCGCGCCGAGGCCGAGCGACGCCATGCGCCGGAACAGCGGCGCATCGATCATCTGCCCGTGCTGCAGCGTGTGGCGGTGGTCGGGGCGCGGCGCGCGCGCGAGCACGCGCTCGATGGCGTCGATGGCCACCTCGCTGGCCTCGTCGCCATTGGTATGCGTGTGGATGGTGAGCCCTGCGCGATGGTAGGTCTCGAAGTCGGCCTCGTACTGCGCGGGCGCCGTCACCCAGATGCCGTTGGGCGCGCCGTTGAAATGCCCCGGCCAGCGCAGCCGCGCCGAGAAGCCCTGGATCGAACCGTCGAGCATCATCTTCACGAGGCCATAGCGCAGCCGGTCGGTGCTGCGCGGCACCAGCGCCCTGACATGTTCGGCGCCCTGGGCCGCGCCGTGCGTGCCGTGGAAAGCCTGGAACGCCGGCAGGATGCGCACCCCGAAGCCCTCGTCGCGCGTCGCGTTCTCGAGCACGCCGCAGTCTTCGTCGGTGAGCTTGTTGACGAGGTCGGTCGCGGTCGTCACGCCCTGCATGCAGGCCAGGCGCGCGAAGGAGCGCACGCCGGCCTCGGTCATCGGCGCGAGCAGGCCGGCATTGCCGATCCTGCGCAGCACCAGGAACATCGCGGCCGGCTCCTGCAGCTCGCCGGTGGGCTCGCCCGCCATCTCGCCGGCCGCGAACTTGACCACGCCCTCCACCTCGTTGTCGCGCGTGATGCCGGCGATGCGCAGCATGGCGCTGTTGACGTTCATCAGGTGGCCGTTGGCATGGCCGATGACGACCGGCCGCGTGGCGCTGGCGCGGTCGACGTGCGCGACCGTCATGCGCTCGCCGCCGAAGTAGATGGGATCGAAGCCCCAGGCGATCAGCGGCTCGGTGTCGGGAATGCCGTCGGCCGCCATCTGCGCGGTCACTTCGCGAAGGCGCGCCACCACCTCTTCCATCGAGCGCAGGCCGCTCCACACCTTGCCCTGGGGGTCGCGCCGGTCGAACCAGCCGAGGTACGTCCAGTCCCACATGCTGCCTTCCTTGAGGTGGCAGTGGCCCTCGACCAGGCCCGGCATCAGCACCTTGGCGGCAAAGCGCTCGTCGAGCGTGAAGGCGCCCCAGGCCTGCATGTCCGCGAGGGTGCCCACGGCCAGCACGCGGCCGCTGCGCACCGCCACGTGCGTGGCATGCGGCTGCATCGGGTTCATGGTGATGATCCTGCGCGCGGGGTAGACGGTGGTGATGGGGGTGCTCATGGCAGTTCAGGCATCGAAAGAGGAGGAAGGGCCGTGCCGTCGACGATATCGACTCGCCTGCAGCGTACCCAATGGTCGGGCGCCACTTCGCGCAGCGGCGGCAGCTCGGCCGCGCAGGCCGGCTCGGCCACGGGACAGCGGCCGGCAAAGCGGCAGCCGGGCGGCGGATTGATCGGACTCGGCGGATCGCCCTGGAGCCTGATGCGGCTGGCCGCGCGGCGGCGCCCGCCGCCCACGGTCGGCACGGCCGACATCAGCGCCACGCTGTAGGGGTGCAGCGGCCGCGCGAAGAAGCTGCGCCGTGGCGCGCGCTCCACGATCTGGCCGAGGTACATCACGGCGATGTCGTCGCAGATGTGCTCCACCACCGCCATGTCGTGCGAAATGAAGAGGTAGGTCAGCCCCAGTTCGCGCTGCAGCCGCACCAGCAGGTTCAGTATCTGCGCCCGTATCGCGATGTCCAGCGCCGACACCGGCTCGTCGCACACCACCAGCTCCGGGTTGGTGGCCAGCGCGCGCGCAATGTTGATGCGCTGGCGCTGCCCGCCCGAGAACTGGTGCGGGAACAGGTGCTGCTGCTCAGGCCGCAGGCCCACGGCCTCGAAGAGTTCGGCCACGCGGCGCGTGCGCTCTTCGGGCGTGCCCACCTGCATCAGCTCGAGCGGGGCGCGCACCGTGGCACCGGCGCGCTCGCGCGGATTCAGCGAGGAGAACGGGTCCTGGAAGATGATCTGCATGCGCGTGCGCGCCCGGCGCAGCGCCTCGCCCTGCAGCGCGCCCAGGTCGGTGTCGCCCAGCCGCATGCGGCCCGAGGTGACGGGCGAGAGCCGCATCACCGCGAGCGCGGTCGTGGTCTTGCCCGAGCCCGATTCGCCCACCACCGCCAGCGTGGTGCCCCGCCGGATCTCGAACGAGACACCGTCCACCGCCTTCACCACTTCCGCGGGCTTGCCCCAGCCTGCCTTGCCGCGCGCGAAGTGCACCTTGAGTTCGTCGACCGAGAGCAGCGTGTCGGCCTTGCCGATGAATGTCATGCGGCCTCCTTCATGCGCGCCTGCGGCGCCTCGGCATGCAGCCAGCAGGCGGCACCGTGCGGTGCGCCCGCGCCTCCTGCGGGGCCTTCGAGTGCGAACATCGGCGGCACCTCTGCGGCGCAGCGCGCCATCGCATGCGGGCAGCGCTCGCGGAATGCGCAGCCCCGGCCCAGCTCCCAGATCGACGGCACCACGCCCGCGATCTCGGCGAGTTCCGGCCGCGCGCCGTCGCCGAAGGCCGCGCTGCTGCCGAGTTCGGGCAGGCAATCGATCAGGCCGCGCGTGTAGGGATGGCCCGGCTGCGAAAGCACCTGTTCGGTGCTGCCCTGTTCGATCACGCGGCCCGCATACATCACCATCACGCGGTCGGCCATCTCGGCGACCGCGCCCATGTCGTGCGTGATGAGCATGATGGCCGTACCCTTCTCGCGCTGCAGCTCGCGCAGCAGGTCGAAGATCTGGGCCTGCACCGTCACGTCGAGCGCGGTGGTGGGCTCGTCGGCAATCAGGATGTCGGGCCGGCAGGCCAGCGCCATGGCGATCATCACGCGCTGGCGCATGCCGCCCGAGAGCTGGTGCGGGTACTCGTCGACGCGCCGCCCGGGCGCCGGAATGCCCACCTGCCGCAGCATCTCGATGGCGCGCTCGCGGGCCGCCTGGGCATTCATGCCCGCATGCAGCCGCAGCGATTCGCCGATCTGGTCGCCCACGGTGAACACCGGATTCAGCGAGGTCATCGGCTCCTGGAAGATCATCGAGATGCGGTTGCCGCGCACCTCGCGCATGCGGGCATCGTTGGCCTGCACCAGGTCTTCGCCCTGGAACATCACGCGCCCGCCGCTGATGCGGCCCGGCGGCGAGGGAACGAGCCGCAGCAGCGCGAGCGCGGTCATGCTCTTGCCGCAGCCCGATTCGCCGACCACGCACAGCGTCTCGCCGCTGCGGATCTCGAAGTCGACGCCGTTGAGCACCAGCGCCTGGCCGCGGCGGGTCTTGAACTCGACGTGCAGGTCCTGCACACGCAGCAGTGCGTCGTCGCTTGCCATCAGCGTTCCCTCAGCTTGGGGTTGAGGGCATCGTTGAGCCCGTCGCCGATCAGGCTCACGGCCAGCACGGTGATGAAGATGGCCGCCCCCGGAAAGGCCACCGCCCACCAGCACGACAGCACGTACTGCCGGCTCGAGCCGATCATCAGCCCCCAGCTCATCTGGTTGGGGTCGCCCAGGCCGAGGAACGACAGCCCGGCTTCGAACAAGACCGCCGCGCCGATGGCCAGCGTGGCCGAGACCACCAGCGGCGGCAGCGCGTTGGGAAGGATCACCTTCCAGATGATGCGGGTGTCGCGCGCGCCGATGGCGCGCTCGGCGCGAACGAATTCCAGGCCGCGGTACTTCATGAACTCGGCGCGCGTGAGCCGCGCGGTGCCGGTCCAGCTCATGATGCCGATGGCCAGCGTGACCGTCACCAGCGTGGGCGAGAACAGCGTGACCACCACCATCGCGAACAGCAGCGCGGGCAGCACCTGGAAGAACTCGGTCAGCTTCATCAGCGCCGCATCGACCTTGCCGCCGTAGTAGCCCGCGAAGGCGCCCAGCGTGATGCCGATCAGCACCGAAAGCAGCGCGGCCACCGCGCCCACCAGCAGCGTGGCGCGCCCGCCGTAGATCAATGTCGTGAGCACGTCGCGGCCGAGGTAGTCGGTGCCGAGCCAGGCTTCCTCGCTGAAAGGCGGCGTGAGCGGCGCAGCCTTGATCTCGAAGGGATCGGCCGGGTGGAACCAGGGTCCGGCAATGGCCACCGCCAGCATGGCGAGCAGCATCGCCATGCCCGCAATGGCCGCCGGATTGCGCAGGAACATGCGCATCGCCTCCATGCCGGGGTGCTCGACGCGCAGGGCCGGCTTCGCGGGCGCATCAGGTGCGGCGGAAACGGAGGGCATCGTTGCAAGCTTGTTCATGAGGCCTTGATCCGCGGATCGATGAAGCGATAGCACAGGTCGGTGAGCTGGTTCATCACCACCACCACGATGGAAGAGAAGAGCAGCACGCCGAGGATGGTCGGGTAGTCGCGCCGCAGCACCGACTCGAAGGCCAGCCGGCCGAGGCCCGGCCAGTTGAACACCGTCTCCACCAGGATCGCGCCGGCCAGCACATTGCCGAACTGCAGGCCCAGCACCGTGACCACCGGCAGCAGCGCATTGCGCAGCGCGTGCTTGTAGAGCACGACGCGGTCGGCCAGGCCCTTGGCGCGTGCGGTGCGGATGAAGTCGGAGCCCAGCACGTCGAGCATCGAGGAGCGCGCGAGCCGGCTGTATTGCGCGAGGTACACCAGGCTCAGCGTGAGCGTGGGCAGCACCAGGTGGTGTGCCACGTCGAGCACGTCCTTGAGCCCGCCGCCGGCCGAGTCGATGGAGCGCATGCCCGCCACCGGAAGAATGGGGAACACCGAGGCCAGCAGGATCACCAGCATGATGCCGAGCCAGAACACCGGCGCCGCGAAGCCCACCAGCGACAGCACCGTGATGAACTGCGAGAGCCAGCCATTGGGCCTGCGCGACGACAGCACGCCCAGCGCGGTGCCGGCGAAGAAGGCCAGCAGCACCGAACTGAGCACCAGCAGCAGCGTGGCCGGCACGCGCTCGGCAATCATGCGCGTCACGGGCAGGTTGAAGAAGTACGAGTAGCCCAGGTCGCCCCGCGCCACCTTGCCCAGGTACACGCCCAGCTGCACCGGCAGCGGCTCGTCGAGCCCGTACTGCTTGCGCAGCTGCGCCATCAGCTCGGGCGACATGCCGCCGCTGGCGCCGGCAATGGTCTCCACCGGGTCGCCCGGCGCCGCGTGCACCAGCACGAAGTTCAGCACCACCACCGCAAGCACCAGGCCCAGGGCCTGGAGCAGTCGCGAGGCGGCATAGCGCAATGTGCCCATGTCGTGCCGCCTTACTTGAGGTAGACCTCGTCCAGTGGCGACAGCGGCCCCCAGATGGTGGCGGGCACGTTGCCCACCTTCTTGCTCGCGATGGTGTGGTAGGGCACCTGGTTGATGAACTCGATCGGCAGCTCGTCGGTCACGATCTTCTGGAAGGTGGCGTAGTAGGCCTTGCGCTGCGTCGGGTCGATCAGCCCGCCCGCGGTGTTGAGCAACTCGTCGACCTTCGGGTTGGCATACGACTGGGTGTTGGTCCAGACGATGGGCTTGATGTTGGTCGACAGGTAGGTGCGATGCACGCCGATGATCGGGTCGCCCCAGTTGAACACCAGGTCCATCGACAGGTCGAAGTCGTGGGAGGCCAGCCGCTTGGCCCAGGCCGGGAAGTCGGCCGAGGCGCGCACCTCCACCGCGATGCCCACCTTCTTGAGCTGGCCGCGGATGTATTCGGCCACGTTCTTCTGCTGGTCGTCGGCGCCCGGCAGGTAGTCGATGGTGAGCTTGAAGCGCTCGCCGCCGGCGCCGGCCTTGTAGCCCGCGGCGTCGAGCATCTCGGCGGCCTTCTTGAGGTCCAGCGGATAGCGCACCAGGTCAGGCACCGCGAAGGGGCTGCTCGCCACCAGCGGACCGTCGGACACCGTGGCAAAGCCGCCCATCAGCGCCTTGGCGATGAAGTTCTTGTCGATGGCCGTGGCAATGGCCTTGCGCACCTGCACGTCCGAGAGAGGCTTCTTCGCCGTGTTGAAGGCCAGCCAGTTGAGCGCGCCGATGCCGTCGTAGCCCTTGGACGTGAGCGACACCTTGGGGTCGCTCGCGAAGCGCTTGAGGTCGGTGGGCAGCGTGGCGAAGGGCAGCATCTGCACGTCGCCGCGTTCCAGCCCGAGCACCAGGCTGGCCATGTCGGGCGTGACGTTGACGATCACCTTGTCGAGGTACGGCTTGCCGGGCAGGAAGAAGCGGTCGTTGCGCTCCAGCACGATGCGCTGCGCCGGCTTGAACTCGGTCAGCCGGAACGGGCCCGAGCCGACCACGTCGGTGGTGTTGCGCGGATGGTTCTTCAGCTCCTGGCCGTCGCCGTAGATGTGCTTGGGAAGAATGGGGCACAGCGCGGGCGACATCGCGAGCACGATGGCCGGGTGCGGCACGCTCATGCGGATGACGGCGGTGTAGGGGTCGGGTGTCTCCACCTTCTCGACCGGGCCGAGCATGGTGGTGAACGGATGGTTGGCCTTGATGGCCATGATCGAGAAGGCCACGTCGGCCGAGGTGACCGGCTTGCCGTCATGGAATACCGCGTCCTTGCGCAGCTTGAGCGTGAGCGACTTGCCGTCCTCCGACAGCTTCCATGTTTCGGCAAGGTAGGGCTGCGGGTTCCACTTGTCGTCGAAGCGCAGCGGGCTCGCGAAGATCTGCGTGGAAGGCAGCGCGGTGGCAATGCCCGACTGCACCGCGCCGTTCAGGTGCCGTGGCGTCTGCGTGCTGCCGATCACCAGCGTGCCGCCGCGCCTGGGCTGCTCCTCGGCGGCGGAGGCGGGCAGCGGCAGCAGGCTGCTCGCGGTCATCAGCGCGGCCGAGAGCAGGGTGGCGCGGCGCGCAAGGCGGAGAAGGGGCATGGCGGGACCTCTGGAAGTTCGACACAAGTCGGGCGGACGGATTCGGCCCGTGGGCCTTGTGCTCGAAGATAGGCGCTTGCCCCGTGCACGCGAAGAGCCAGCCGTGCGCGACCTGCAGGGCCAGAAGCCGCGGGTTTGCCCCGTTGTGCAGCGTTGCGATGCGCCACTTCGGTGAATGCGCACCGGACGCGCCGCTACTTCTCGTCGCGCAGCCAATACCACTTGTAGAGCATGCGCTGGCCGATGCGCCGGAACGGCGCGAAGGCGGGCGATTCCACCAGCCCCAGCACATTGGGAAAGGGCAGCGCAGACTTGTAGATGGGAAGCTCGAACACGTCCTTGCCCATGTCCTTGCCGGCCACGCGCTCGGCCAGCCGCTTGCCGGCCCAGGTCGAGAAGGACACGCCGTTGCCGCCATAGCCCACGGCATACCAGATCTTCCTGTCCGCTTCGGGCTGCGTGATGCGCGGCATCATGTCGTGGCTCATGTCGACCCAGCCCCACCACGAGTAGTCGATGCGGATGCCCGCGAGCGGCGGGAACTTGCGCGCGATGGCATCGGTGAGCAGCTTCAGGTGCACCGGGTGCTCGGCGTCGGCGCCGCTCACCGAGCTGCGGCTGCCGATCTGCAGCCGGTTGCCCTTGAGCAGCCGGTAGTAGAAGCGCAGCGTGCGCGTGTCGGTCAGGAAGGTCAGCGACCTGAAGTTGGTGGCCTGCAGCTCGGCCTCGGTGAGCGGGCGCGTGACCACCGAGTTGGAGAGGATCGGCATGATGCGGTTCTTCAGCAGCGGGCTCAGCGCCTGCCCGGTGTAGCCGCCGGTGCACACGGCCACGCGGCGCGCGCGCACCACGCCGCCGGGCGTCTGAAGGTGGTGCACGCCGTCGATGGTCTGCCAGCCCTGCACGGGGCTCGAGGTGTGCACCTTCACGCCCAGCGCACGGGCCCGGCGCATCAGGCCGAAGGTGAACTTCAACGGATGGATACCCACGCCTTCGGGCTCGAACATGGCGCCGGCCGCCTCGCGTTCGTCGCAGTAGTCGCGCCGCACTTCCTCGGCCGTCAGCATGCGGGTGGCGTAGCCGAACTGTTCGCGCATCACGCGCGCCTCGGCGTCGAGCACCGCGAGCTTTTCGGGGCGGTGCGCAAGATAGAGATGGCCGCCGTCGAAGGCGTCGCAGTCGATCTGGGTGGTGAGCTGCCTGAAGTTCTCGAAGCCGCCGCGGATCTCGGCGTCGAGCCGCCTGGCGGTGTCGAGGCCCCAGCGCTGGATCCACTGCGAGCGCTTGAGCCGGCCGCTGGCGTTCTGCCCCTGGCCGCCGCTGCGGCTGGAGCAGCCCCACGACGCCTGGTTGGCCTCGAGCACCGTGGCCTGGATGCCATGCTCCTGTGCGAGGTAGAGCGCGGTCGACATGCCGGTGGCGCCCGAGCCGATGATGGCCACGTCGACATCGACGTCGCGCAGCAGCGGGCCGTCGTCCTCGGGCGGCGTGCCGGCGCTGGCCACCCACCAGGTGGGTGCGTAGGCGCGGCCGGCACCGGGATCGGGTGCGACCAGCGGGTCGTAGCGCGGGTCGTAGGGCCGGCTCGCGGGCTGCTGCGGTTGCGAGGCCGGGAAGGGGGCGGTGCCGGACAGGGTCATGATGTGAAGGCTCCCGGAACGGCTGGCCTACCGGGTCGCCGGCAGGTTGGGGCGGGCCTTGCGGAACACGTTCTTCAGGTGGATCTTTCCGCCCCTGAAGGTGAAGACGTCGATGCCGTCGGTCTCGATGCGGCTGCCGTCGGCCGCGGTGCCCGTGAAGGTCCATTGCGAGGTGCCGAAATCGCCGTGCACGAAATGCCGGCCATTGATCCACTGCGCATCGGGCACGGCCTGCCATGCCGCCGCGAAGGCCTTGCGCACCGCCTCGGTGCCCACGTGGCGGGTGCCGCAGGCGTCGGGGCCGGCGGCAGTCTGGAAGATGCAGTCCTCGGTCATGAAGCCCATCAGCGCGTCGATGTCGTGGCGGTTCCAGGCATCGCTGAACGCGGCCAGGGTGTCGGTGGTGACGGAAGAAGAAGAGGAAGAAGGCTGTGCGGTCACGCGGAGCTCCGGGATTGAATGCCGCAAGCGTAGGCAGCCGGCCGTCCGCGCGATAGGGCCAGATGCGGGAATTCGACCGAGCCAGAACGCCGTGCTTGCCCTAAACTGCGGCGCACCATGGCCAACCCCAGAGCCACTCAATGGGCGCAGCTCTTCGCGCTGCCCGACCAGCCCGCCCTGCCGCTGCAGGCCCGCCTGCGCGCCGCCGTGGTGCAGGCCATCCTCGAAGACCACCTGAGCGCCGGCGCCTCGATGCCCTCGTCGCGCGAGCTTGCGGCGCTGCTGGGGCTGAGCCGCAACACGGTGACTTCGGCTTATCTGCAATTGATCGACGAGGGCTTTCTGGAGGCGCGCCCGCGCAGCGGCGTGTTCGTGGCGCGCAACGCGCGGCCACTGTCCGCTGCGCTTGCCGAGCCGCTGGTGGGCCGCAGCGGCCAGGCCAGCCAGCCTCCCGACTGGTCGGGGCGCGTGCTGCGTTCGCTGGAGGGCAAGCCCACGCTGTCGAAGCCCGACCGCTGGCGCGACTATCCGTTCCCGTTCGTCTACGGCAACTACGACCCGCAGCTTTTTCCGACCGAGGATTTTCGCGAGTGCTGCGCGCGCAGCCTGGCGCGCTCGCAGCTGCCGCACTGGACACCCGACTTCGAGACCGACGACGTGCCCGACCTGATCGAGCAGATCCGCACCCGCCTGCTGCCCAAGCGCGGCGTGTTCGCGCTGAAGGAAGAGATCCTGGTGACGCTCGGCGCGCAGCATGCCTACTACCTGCTGGCCGATGCGCTGTTCGACAAGCGCACCCGCGTCGGCCTGGAAGAGCCCGGCCATCCGCATGCGCGCAACAGCTTCTCGATGCGCAACCCCAAGTGGGTCGAGGTGGCCGTGGACGAGGAGGGCCTGGTGGTCGATGCGCTGCCCGCGGCCGACTACCTCTTCGTGACCCCTTCGCACCAGAGCCCGACCACCGCCACGCTGAGCCTGGAGCGCAGGCAGTGGCTGCTGCGCAAGGCCGAGCTCCAGGACTTCGTGATCATCGAGGACGACTACGAGGCCGAGAACCTGTACGAAGGCACGCCGATGCCGGCGCTCAAGAGCCTGGACAAGACCGGGCGCGTGATCTACGTGGGCTCGGTGTCGAAGAGCCTGTCGCCCGCGCTGCGGCTGGGCTTCATCGTGGCGCCGCGCGCGCTGATCAGGGAGCTGCGCGGCATACGGCATGCGATGGTCCGGCATCCGAGCGCCTTCCTGCAGCATGCGTATGCGCTGTTCCTTTCGCTCGGGCACCACGAGTCGCATGCGCGGCGCGTGAACCATGCGATGCAGGAGCGGCTGGCGCTGGCGGCCCAGGCGCTGCGCGAGCATCTTCCCGAGTTCGAGTTCACGCTGCCGCAGGGCGGGGCTTCGATCTGGGTGCGGGCGCCGGCGTGGGTCGACGCGGGCGAGCTGTCGCTGATGGCGCGCAGCCATGGGGTGCTGATCGAAGCGGGGGATGTGTTCTTTGCGAAACCGCCCTATCCGTGTCCGTTCTTTCGGCTGAGGTTGTCGTCCATTGCGGCTTCGCAGATTCCTTTGGGGATTCAGGCTTTGGGGATGGCTGTTGGGGAGTTGGCGTTGGCTCGGGGGGAGGTGAGGGCGCATTGAGTTTTTTTGTGTTCCGGGGGCCGGGTCTCGCCCCCCAAAAAACGCACCGCCCTCGTGCACACCCAACAGGCATCGCACCAGAACAAGGGTATTCACCGACAAGCTGGCTCCATACCCCCCACAGCGCTGGTACTTTCTGCAAAGACCCAACAGGTGCAAAGTCCGCCCAGACTCACCACCAGGAGAAAACAGATGACCATGCCCCAACGTCTTTCCCTGAAACGCGCAGCGCTCGCCGCCGCCGCGATGCTGATGATGAGCAGCGGCGCCGCGCTCGCACAGCAAGCCAAGGAACTCACCTTCGCCCACCAGGACATGCTGGTCCCCCTGCGCCTCGTCATGGAATCCGGCGAGGTCGAAAAAGCCACGGGCTACAAGATCAACTGGCGCATGTTCTCCGGCGGCGGCGACGTGATCCGGGCCATGGCGTCGGGCGACGTGCAGATGGGCGAAACCGGGTCCAGCCCGCTCACGGCCGCGGCCAGCCAGGGGCAGGACATCAAGCTGTTCTGGATCTCGGCCGACATCGCCAACGCCGAGGCGCTGGTTGCGCGCAACGCGTCGGGCATCAACAGCATGAAGGACCTGGCCGGCAAGAAGGTGGCCACGCCCTTCGTCTCGACCGCGCACTACCAGCTCATGGCCGGCATGAAGATGGACGGCGTCGACCCCAGGAGCGTCAACGTGATGAACATGCGCCCGCCCGAGATCGCGGCGGCCTGGGAGCGCGGCGACATCGACGCCACCTTCATCTGGGACCCGGTGCTTTCCAGGATCAAGGGCACGGGCAAGACCATCGCCACCTCGGGCAGTATCGGCAAGCGGGGTGCGCCCACGTTCGAGGGCATCGTGGTCAATGCCAAGTGGGCCGCGGCCAACGAGCCGTTCATGATCGCTTTCGTGAAGGCGCTCAACCGCGCGAACGAGGAATACAAGGCCACCGGCAAGAGCTGGACGCCCGATTCGCCGCAGACCAAGGCCATGGCCAAGTGGACCAAGGCCGATCCGAAGGACGTGTCGGCCGCAATGGCGCTCTACACCTTTCCGACCATGGCCGAGCAGGTCTCGCCCACCTGGCTGGGCGGCGGCGCAGCCAAGGCGATGGCGGGCACGGCGGCGTTCCTGAAGGAGCAGGGCCGGGTGCAGGAGGTCAAGCCCGACTACAGCGCCTTCGTGACCACGGCCTATGTCGAGAAAGCCATGGGGAAGTAAGCCGCATGCCCACGCTCGACATCCGCGACCTCACGGTCAACTACGCCGTCAAGGGCGGCACGCTGCAGGCGCTGGCCCCGGTGAACCTCACGATGCGCGACGGCGACTTCGTGGTGGCGCTTGGCGCCTCGGGCTGCGGCAAGACCACGCTGCTCAACAGCATTGCCGGCTTCCTGCCGCCTTCCACCGGCGACATCCTGCTCGACGGCAAGCCCGTGGTCGGCCCCGGCGCCGACCGCGGCGTGGTGTTCCAGAAGCATGCGCTGATGCCCTGGCTCAACGTGCGCGACAACGTGGCGCTGGGCCTGCGCCTGGCCGGCACAGGCAAGGCCGAGCGCGACCGCATCGCGGAAGAGAAGCTTGGGCTCGTCGGCCTGCAGCAGTACGCGGACCGCGCGGTGTACGAACTCTCGGGCGGCATGCAGCAGCGCGTGGGCATTGCACGCGCGCTGGCCAGCGACCCGGCCGTGCTGCTCATGGACGAGCCCATGGGCGCGCTCGACGCGTTCACGCGCGAGCAGGTGCAGGAGATCCTGCTCAAGGCCTGGTCCAAGTCGAACAAGATGGTGTTCTTCATCACCCACTCGGTCGAGGAGGCACTGTTCCTGGCCACGCGGCTGATCGTGATGAGCCCGAGCCCGGGGCGCATTTCGCACGTGTACGACGAGGTTCCGTTCTCGCGCCAGTTCCTGTCGCATGGCGACTCGCGCAAGGTGAAGTCGGAACCCGAATTCATCCGCATGCGCGAAGAGGTTCTTTCGATCATCCATCATCGCGAGGCTGCCCATGCCTGAGGCCACCATTGCAACGCCTGTCGCCATGACACCTCCTTCCAAGCCCGCCGCGCCGCCGCCGGTGGCGGCCGGCGCCAAGCTCAAGACCAGCGCCTTCAAGGTGCCGGGCGAGGGCTCGAGCCTGACCATCAGCGTGGTCACGGTGGTGGCGCTGGTCGCGCTGTGGTTCCTCGTGACCAACATGGGCTGGGTCAAGCCGCTGTTCCTGCCGACGCCGCAGGCGGTGTTCCAGCAGTTCTACGAATACCTCACGGGCCAGGCCAACGATAAGCCGCTATGGCAGCACTTCCTCGCGAGCATGTTCCGGGTCTTCTCGGCCTTCCTGCTGGCCTGCATCACGGCCATTCCGGTGGGCATTGCGATGGGCATGAGCCGCTTCTGGCGCGGCATCTTCGATCCGCCGCTGGAGTTCTACCGGCCGCTGCCGCCGCTGGCCTACCTGCCGCTGATCATCATCTGGTTCGGCATCGACGAGCTGCCGAAGGTGCTGCTGATCTTCCTGAGCTGCTTCGCGCCGCTGGCGCTGGCCGCGCGCTCGGGCATGCGCAGCGCGTCGCAGGAGCAGATCAATGCCGCGTATTCGATGGGCGCGAGCTATATGCAGGTGATCCGGCACGTCATATTGCCCTCGGCCCTGCCCGACATTCTGGTGGGCATGCGCATCGCCATCGGCTTCGGCTGGACCACGCTGGTGGCGGCCGAGATGGTGGCGGCCAACATGGGCCTGGGCCAGATGGTGCTGAACGCGTCGAACTTCCTGCGCACCGACATCGTCATCATGGGCATCATCGTCATCGGGGTGGTGGCCTATCTGTTCGACCTGCTGATGCGGTGGCTCGAGCGGCGTCTTGTTCCCTGGAAAGGGCGAATGTAGGCGGCACCACGCGCGGCAGCGGCGGCATCGCCGGCATGACGGGCAGCTCGCCCGCGGCGCCCATCGACTGCTCCAGGAAGTCCAGCATCGCGCGCATTGCGGCGCTGTTGTGGCGGCGCTGCGAATATGCCGCGTACAGCCAGTGCTCGCGCGGCATGTGCTCGCGCAGCACCGGCACCAGCGCGCCGCGCTCCAGGTGCGACTGCGCCAGCGGCTCGGGCACGTAGGCCACGCCCACGCCGCGCAGCGCCAGCTCGATCAGGGCCACGGCGTCGTTGGCTTCCATGCGGCTGTGCACGGGCACGTCGTACGGCTTGCCGTCGGTCTCGAAGGGCAGGTGGGTGGTCGGCTTCGCCGAGTAGCTCAGCACATCGTGCCGGCCCAGCTCCTCGGGCGTCTGCGGCATGCCGCGCTGGGCCCAGTAGGCCGGCGTGGCGCAGACCACCATGTCGAACTGCACCAGCCGGCGCACGATCAGGTTCATGTCGTCGATGCGCCCGCCGGTCAGGTGGATGTCGATGCCTTCCTCGATCAGGTCAAGGTCGTCGTTGGTGAACACCAGGCTCACGTACACGTCCGGGTAGCGCTTGATGAAATCGGCGATCACGTCCGAGAGCCAGCCGCAGATCAGCCCGTGCGGTGCGCTCATGCGCAGCCGCCCCTGCGGGTGCGAGCCATGGGCCTGCAGGTCGTTCAGCGTGTTCTCGGCCATGGCCACCAGCTCGGTGCTGCGGTCGAGCAGCACCTGCCCGGCATCCGTCAGGCTCAGCGAACGCGTGGAGCGGTTCAGCAGGCGCACGCCGCTGCGGGTTTCGAGCTCCGCCACGTAACGGCTGACCGTGGCTTTCGACATGCCCAGCGAAATCGCCGCGCGGGAGAAGCTGCGCCGGAACGCGACTTCACGGAATGTTTTGATGAGATCGAGGCCGTCCATGGTGGACGCATTGTTCCAGCATCGGGGGAGGGGCCGCAGGCCGTAGGGGCATCCCCCCGTTTCGCCTCTTCAGCGTGCGCGCTGTTTCGCCACGAACTCCGGGGTCACCGTGCCCTGCTTGTTCCCGAACTGCGCAATGACGTAGTTGGCGAGCGCCGCGACCTCGGTGTCCGTGTAGGCCTTGCCGAACGCCGGCATGTAGACCTCGTCGCCGCGCACGCGCATCTTCACGCCCTGCAGGATCATCTGCGTGACGTTGGAGCCGTCCGGGTCGTTCACGCCGCGCGCCCCCAGCAGCGACGCGTTGGCGCTCTGCTGGCCTTGTCCGTTCCACTGGTGGCAGCTCGCGCACGCCGCCGCGAAGAGCCTGAGCCCCTGCTCGTGGCCTTCGGCCGTGTTGGCGGCGGGCGCTGCCGCGCTCGCGGCCAGGGCCCACGGCGCCTTCGCATCGACTTCGATCGGATTCTTTCCGGCCTTCGCGGGCACCGTGCGCAGATAGCTCACGAGCGCCGAGGCGTCTTCCGGCTTCAGGTACTGCAGGCTGTGCTCCACCGCCTCGCCCATCGGCCCCGAGGCCGAGCCGCGGCCCTCCGCGTGGCCGGTCGTCAGGTACGAGGCAATCTCGGCATCGCTCCAGGCGCCGATGCCGTGCTTCGCATCCGAGGTGATGTTGTAGGCGCGCCAGCCCTGGATCGATTCGCCCGCAAGGTTGTTGCCCGCATCCATCGCGAAGGCGAAGTTGCGCGGCGTATGGCATTCCGCGCAGTGGCCGAGCGCCGTGGCGAGGTACTTGCCCTGGTTCCACGCGGGCGGCTTCGACGCATCGGCCTCGAAGCGGCTGCTCTTGAAGAAGGCCGCGTTCCAGAAGCCCATCGCCCAGCGCTGGTTGAACGGGAAGCCCAGGTCGGCCTCCCGGTTCGGCTGGCTCACCTTGGGCAGGCTGAACAGGTAGGCCTTGATCGCGAGCACGTCATTGCGGCTCAGCGCGGTGTACGAGGTGTACGGGAACGCCGGGTACAGGCGCTTTCCGTCCGCGCGCACGCCGTCGTGCAGCGCGCGCACGAAGTCGTCGTCGCTCCATTTGCCGATGCCCGTTTCGGGGTCCGCGGTGATGTTCGACGAGTAGATCGTGCCGAAAGGCAGCACGAAGGGCAGGCCGCCGGCGAAGGGCTGTCCCTTGCCGGGCACCGTGTGGCACGCGACGCAGTCGGCCGCCTTGGTGAGGTATTCGCCGCGCACGAGCAGCGCCGCATTGCCGGGCGCACCGGCCAGCACCGGCGCTTCGCCTTCGGACTTGTCGGTGCGGTTCAGGAAGAAATACAGCGCCACGCCCACGACGAACACCGCCACCAGCACGTTGAGTAGCCGCTTCATGCTGCGCTCCTTGCGCCGGGCCCGGCGGGCTTGGCACCGGCAATTTTCTTCTTCAGCGCCTCCTTGTCCTGCGCCAGCAGTGCGCGGTTCACCGGCAGCGCGCGCAGTCGCACGCCCGTCGCCGCGAAGATCGCGTTGGCCAGCGCCGGCGCGGCGATGGCGGTGCCGACTTCGCCGATCCCGCCGGGCGCTTCGCCGCTCTTGACGGTGTGGACCTCGACCGGCGGCGCTTCGTTGATGCGCAGCATCCGGTAGTCGTGGAAGTTGCTCTGCTCGATGGCCCCCTCGCGCAGCGTGATCTCGCTGAAGAGCGCCGCGCTCAGCCCGAACAGCAGCCCGCCCTGGATCTGCGCCTCGATGGAACCCGCGTTCACGGCAATGCCGCAATCGACCGCGACCTCCGCACGCCGCATGCGAACCTCGCCCTGCGGCGTGACCTCGGCCTCGACAATCGCGCACACGCGGCTGCCGAAGGCATCGCCCACGGCCACCCCACGCCCGACGCGCGCCGGCAGCGTACCCGCCCCCCAGCCGATCTTGCTGGCTGCCAGGTCGAGCACCGCGAGCGTGCGCGGGTTCTTCTTCAGCATGGCGCGCCGGTAGGCCACGGGGTCCTTCTTCGCGCGTTGCGCCAGCTCGTCGATGAAGCTCTCCATCACGAAGAGGTTGTGCGTCGGACCCACGCCGCGCCACCAGCCGACGTTGAGTCCGGCCGGCATGTCGTGCCGCACCCACTCCACCTTGAGGTTCGGCAGGTCGTAGCAGGGTTCGGCGACGCATTCGATCAAATCGCTGTCCATGCCGTCCTTGCCCATGAAGGCGGGGGCCCAGCGGCCCAGCACCGTGCCGCCCGCGATGCGGTCGCCGAACCAGAGAATCTGGCCGTCGCCATCGACCACGGCCGAGATGTCGTCGTGGTACATCGGGCGCACGATGTCGTGGCGGATGTCTTCCTCGCGCGTCCACACCACCTTGAGCGGGTAGGGCACCTGTTTCGCGAAGGCCACGGCCTGCTCGACCGAATCGGTCTCGAGCCGGCGGCCGAAGCCGCCGCCCAGGTACTGGTTGTGCAGCACGACCTTGTCTTCGGCAATGCCGGCGATCTTGGCCGCGGCGCTCACGCAGCGCGTCGGCACCTGCGTGCCGACCCAGATCTCGCACTGGTCGGGCCGCACGTGCACCGTGGTGTTGAGCGGCTCCATGGTCGCGTGGGCCAGCATCGGCAGGTCGTAGGTGGCCTGCACCAGCGTGCCCTCGGGCCGCTTGCCGGTTTCCTTGCCGACGATGGCCTTGTCCTTCGCCAGCGCGTTGGCCAGCGCCGCGCGCAGCTGCTGCGTGGTGAGTGCGGCGTTCTGGCCTGGCGTCCACTGGATGTTCAATGCATCGAGGCCGCGCTTCGCGGCCCAGAAATGCTCGCCCACCACGGCCACCGCGTCCTTGATGCGCAGCACGTCGATCACGCCGGGAATCGCCCGCGCTGCCTTGTCGTCCACCGAGGCCAGCACGCCTCCGAGCGTGGGGCAGGCCCTGACCGTCGCCACCTTCATGCCCGGCAGGCGCACGTCGATGCCGAACTGCGTCGTGCCGTCGACCTTGCCGGCCGAATCGACCCGCCGCAGCGGCTGGCCGATCAGCTTGAAATCCTTCGGCTCCTTCAGCGTCACCTTCGCCGGCATCGGCAATTTGGCGGCGGCGCCGGCCAGCGCGCCGAAGCCGAGCTGCCGGTTGGATGCCGCATGGCTCACCACGCCGCGCGCGACCGTGCAGCTCGCAGGGTCGACCTTCCACTGCTCTGCAGCGGCGCTCACCAGCAGCGTGCGCGCCACGGCGCCCGCCTCGCGCAGCACGCCGTAGGTGCCGCGCGTGCTGGTCGAGCCGCCGGTGATCTGGCCGCCGAGCAGCGGCATGCCGTAGAGCGCCTCGTTCGGCGGCGAATGCTCCACGCGCACCTGGTCGAGCTCGACGCCGAGTTCCTCGGCCAGCAGCATCGCCGAGCCGGTGTAGATCGCCTGGCCCATCTCGGCCATCGGCATCACGAGGCGCACGCCGCCATCGGCATCGATGCGGATGAAGGCATTCGGCGCGAACGCGGGGTTGCCGTCCGCGAGCGCGGCGGCCGCATCGGCAGCTTGCTGCCGGGGGCTGATCGCCGCGAAGGCCTTGCTGCCGCCGACCCAGGTGAAGGCCAGCGCCAGGCCACCGGCCTGCAGGGCGCTGCGCCGGCTGATGCCTGCGGCGGGCTTCACGATGCGCTCCTTGCCGGCATCGCGACTACCGACTGCAGCACTTCGGCCTTGCCGGTGGCGGCCTGCTTGATGGCCGCGCGGATCCGCGAGTAGGTACAGCACCGGCAGACGTTGCCCGCCATGGCCAGGTCGATGTCGGCGTCGCTCGGGTGGGGCGTGCGCTGGATCAGCGCGGCCGCCGACATGATCTGTCCCGATTGGCAGTAGCCGCATTGCACGACATCGACGTCGAGCCAGGCCTTCTGGATGCTCTTGCCCGCGGGGGTCTGCGAGACGGCCTCGATGGTGGTGACGGCCTTCTTGCCGATCGAGCCGACCGGCAGCACGCATGAACGCACGGGCTGGCCGTCGAGGTGCACGGTGCAGGCGCCGCACTGCGCAATGCCGCAACCGAACTTGGTGCCGGTGAGGCCGACGATGTCGCGCAATGCCCAGAGCAGGGGCATGTCTTCCGGCGCGTCGAGGGCAACGGACTGGCCGTTGATGTTGAGATCGATCATGGGCCCCGCCTTTCTTCTGGTTCGCCGTGGGTGGCAGCGAACCATAGCGCGACTTCGGAAAGCGCGCTTGGCAGGCAGCGCAACGCTCGACCGGGTGGCCCGGACTTCATCGACGGGTGCTCATCGAAAGCACCCGAAGGTATTCATCGCCGCGCGGAAACGGCGGCCGAGACCCCGCAGGGGCGTCAGGCAGGCACCTTCTGCGCGGCCGGAGCTTCCAGCGGCGGCGTGCCGGTCTTGAACATGCCCGCCAGTTGCTTGCGAAACTCCGGCGTGTCGGTATGGCCGTGGACGGCCACGGCATGCTGGACGGCGGCTTCGAGCAGCTCGCCCTCGGTGTCGGCAGAGAGCGCGACACTGCAGTTCATCGTGCTTGGAAACTCGCGGCAGTCGATGTATTGGCGTGACATGGTGGCTCCTGGAATGTCCTTACGGACGTGTTTCGAAGACCGGGCCGGTGGAAGGGGGCTGGCTCGAGGCTACCCCTGGACGCGTCAGGGGGTGTTTCATCGATGGCCATGTGTATCCCCTTCGCCGGCAGGCGATCTGCGCGCCCTTGCGTGCCTATACTGGGTCGCGGCCAAGGGCCTGCAAGCATCCTGCGTCTCGATGCGTGCGGGCGCCATACGCAGCAATGCGTATGCACCGTGAAAGGGGCATGCCATGGCGTATCTGACACACAGCGACCGTGCAGGCGCGCTTCGCCTGCTGGAGCAATTGGAGTCCGGGTGCTCGCCCATGCGTTACCACGGCGCCGGCAGCCATGGCCCGCGCGCAACCCGCCGCATCGCAACGAAAGCGCCGGGCCGGCGCGAGCTCCGCCGCGCCGCGCTGCAGGCCGACTACTACCGGCGCATGGGGCTGGAGCATGCGGTGGCGGTGGCCTTCCTGTACCGGCTGGCCTGCGGCGCCGCGCCGCCGCTGCCCGAGCCGCCGCTGGCCGGCCTCACGCCCCGCGAGGGCGATGTCATGCACTGGCTCTCGCGCGGCAAGACCGACGCCGAGATCGCCGCCCTGCTGGAGATCAGCCCGCGCACCGTCCACAAGCACCTGGAGCATGTCTACGTGAAGCTGGGCGTCGAGACGCGCACCGCGGCCGTGGTGCGCGCGCTCGCCATGGGCAGAAGCTCCTGAGGAATCAAGACAAGCTCAGCGCGAGGCCACCGCCACCGGTGCATCGGCCGGCGACGCGGACCGCCCGATCATCCAGGCGCACGCGGCGGACACCACACCCGCGAACAGCACATACATGCAGATCTGCCACGGCTGGCCGCCGCCCGACTTGAGCAGCGCGGTCGCGATGATCGGCGTGATGCCCGAGGCGAAGATGCCCGAGAACTGGTAGACGAAGGAGATACCGGTGTAGCGCACCTTGGCGTCGAACAGGTCGCAGAAGAGCGCCGCCTCCGGCCCGTACACCGAGGCATACAGGATGCCGAACGGGATGATGATCGCGAGCCACACCAGCAGCACGCTGCCGCCGCTGTGCGTCATGAGCCAGAAGCCCGGGAACGCCGACACCGCGGTGATCAGCGAACCCCACATGTAGACCTTGCCGCGCCCCATCCGGTCGGACAGGCGGCCGAAGAAGGGAATGAAGAAGATCATCACCACGGCCGCGGCCATCACGCCCAGCAGCGCATCGGTGCGGCTGATCTTGAGGGTGCCGGTCAGGTAGTTG
This sequence comes from Variovorax sp. VRV01, assembly GCF_014852545.1. Lineage (NCBI taxonomy): Bacteria > Pseudomonadati > Pseudomonadota > Betaproteobacteria > Burkholderiales > Comamonadaceae > Variovorax > Variovorax sp. VRV01. Next base: position 317,259 of record NZ_JACVBS010000006.1, on the reverse strand, counting down.
ATGGAGAACACGCCGAAGATGTTGAAGAACACCCCGTCGATGTAGCGCGCGCCCATGCCCTTGAGCACGTTGCCGGGGTAGCGCCGCAGCATGTCCATGAACGGAATGCGCAGCTCGGCGTTGCGCGCCTTCACGGCCGCGAACTCCGGCGTTTCCTGCACGTGGAGCCGGATGTACATGCCCACGCCCACCATCACGCCGGAAATCAGGAATGCGATGCGCCAGCCCCAGGAGAGAAACTGCTCGTCGGTCAGCAGCCACGACAGGAGCGCCACCACGCCCGAGGCCATGCACAGGCCGATCGCCAGCCCGATCTGCGGCAGCGATGCATAGAAGCCGCGCTTGCCCTTCGGCGCGTATTCGTAGGCCATCAGCACCGCGCCGCCCCATTCGCCACCCAGGCCAATGCCCTGCGCCACGCGAAGCAGAAGCAGCAGCAAGGGCGCCGCGATGCCGATCTGCGCATAGGTGGGCACCAGGCCGATCAGGAAGGTGGCCACGCCCATGATCATCAGCGTGATGATCAGCATGCTCTTGCGGCCGATCTTGTCGCCGAAGTGGCCGAAGATCACGCCGCCCAGCGGCCGCGTGACAAAGCCCACCGCGAAGGTGGTGTAGGCCAGCAAGGTCGACACCACCGGGTCGCTGCCCGGGAAGTAGAGCTTGTTGAACACGATGCCGGCCACCACGCCGTACAGGAAGAAGTCGTACCACTCGATGGTGGCGCCCACCAGGGCCGAAGCCACCACCCTGCGAATCGCTTTCTCGTCGCTTGTGCTGCTCATGTCGTTGTCTCCGATGTGGTTGTCGCGGCGGCTGCCGCCCTCACGTCCTCCCTGATCATGTCGACGGCCTTCTCGGCCATCATCACGGCCGGTGCGTTGGTGTTGCCCGACACCAGCGTGGGCATGGCCGAGCAGTCGATCACGCGCAGCCCGGCCACGCCGTGCACGCGCAGGCGCGCATCGACCACCGCGAGCGGGTCGCTGCCCATGCGGCAGGTGCCCGTGGGGTGGAAGATGGTGGCGCCGTTGTTGCGGCAGAACTCCAGCAGGTCGGCGTCGCTCGCGGCCTCGGGGCCGGGCTTGACCTCGCGCTTCACATAGGGCCGCATCGCGGGCGCCTCGGCAATGGCGCGCGCCGCCTTCACGCCGGCCACGGTGGTGGCGCGGTCGAGCTCGGTGGCCAGGTAGTTGGGCTGCATCTCGGGCGGCTCGGCCGCGTCGAGCGAACGGATGCGCACATGTCCGCGCGACTCGGGCCGCAGCTGGCACACCGACATCGTGAAGCCCGAATACGGATGCACCTTGCCGCCCGCCATGTCGGCCGAGAGCGTGGCCACGTGGAACTGGATGTCGGGCGTGGCGGCCACCGGCCGGCCGCTGTCGTCCTTCAGCGCGCGCATGAAGCAGCCGCCCTGGTTGATGCCCACCGCGAGCGGGCCGGTGCGGCGCATCAGCCATTCCAGGCCCATGCTCGCCTGGCCGAACCAGGAGTTGAGCTGGTCGTTGGTGGTGATGGGCTTGCTGCACTCGTAGCCGAGCCGGATCTGCAGGTGGTCCTGCAGGTTCTCGCCCACGCCGGGCAGTTCGTGAACCGCCGGGATGCCCATGCGTTCGAGCAGCGCGCGCGGGCCGATGCCCGAGAGCTGCAGCAGCTGCGGCGACTGGATCGAGCCGGCCGAAAGCAGCACCTCGGCGCGGCAGCGCGCGGTCTTCATCTCGCCGCCCTGGCGGTAGCTCACGCCCACGGCGCGCCGGCCGTCGAACACCAGCCGACTGGCCAGCGCGTCCGTCTCGATGCGCAGGTTGGGTCGGTGGCGCGCCGGCACCAGGTAGGCCTTGGCCGTGCTGCAGCGCCAGCCCTTGTGCGTGGTGAGCTGGTAGTAGCCCGCGCCTTCCTGCGCGGCGCCATTGAAGTCGTCGGTGCGCGGCACGCCGATCTGCTGCGCGCCGTCGATGAAGGCCTCGATGAGTTCGTGCTTCGCCGCGATGTCCGACACCTTCAGCGGCCCGTTGCCGCCATGGAAGGCGTTCGCACCGCGCTGGTTGCCCTCGGAGCGGATGAAGTAGGGCAGCACCTCGTCGTAGCTCCAGCCCGCATTGCCGAGCGCGGCCCAGTGGTCGTAGTCCTCGCGCTGGCCGCGGATGTAGATCAGCCCGTTGATCGAGCTCGAGCCGCCCAGCGTCTTGCCCCGGGGCCAGTAGATGCGCCGGCCGTTCATGTTCGGGTCGGGGTCGGTCTCGAAGCGCCAGTTGTAGGTGGAGCTCCACATCGTCTTGCCGTAGCCGATGGGCAGGTGGATCCAGAGCGACCTGTCCACCGGCCCCGCCTCGAGCAGCAGCACGCGCGTGGCCGGGTCTTCGCTCAGCCGGCCGGCCAGCACGCAGCCGGCCGAACCGGCGCCGACGACGATGTAGTCGAACTCTTCATCACGCATGCATGGCACCCGGGGAGTGGAACAATCGCTTCGCTTGCTTGCATCCTAGGTCATTGATTTTCGGAACGCAATGTTCCATTTTTAAGGTTTACCCGCATGCCACGTCCCGCGCGCCCCGCAGCCGCCGTGTCTTCGCCCTCGCTTTCCGTGCCCGCCGCGGAGGAGTCCGCCTCCGGCTCGTCGGCCGAGCGCAGCCTTCGCCTGCTGGCCTTGCTGGCCAGCGAAGGCCGCGCGCTCACGCTGGCCGAGCTGGCCGCGCAGCTGGGGCTGCCCAAGGGCACGGCGCACCGCATCTGTACCCAGCTGCTGGCCACCGGCTTCCTGGCGCGCGACGTGGACGAGCGTTCGTTCAGCGTCGGCCCCGCGCTGCGCAAGCTGGCCTTCGACACCCTGAACCACGGCACGGTGCGTGGCCTGCGTCATGAGGTGCTGTCCGAACTCGTGCGGCAGGTCGGCGAGACCTGCAACCTCACCACGCTCGACGGCGCCCAGGTGCTGTACCTCGACCGCGTGGAGGCGCAGTGGCCGCTGCGGCTCACGCTCGACGTGGGCTCGCACGTGCCGCTGCACTGCACCGCGAGCGGCAAGCTGTTCCTGGCGCAGATGCCGAAGAAGGAGCGCGATGCGCTCATCGACCGGCTGCCGCTCGCGCGCATGACGGCCAACACGCTCGTCAAGGCCGATGCGCTGCGCGCCGAGTGCGATGCGATCGCCAGGCGCGGCTATTCGCGCGACTGCGAGGAATTCATCGCGGGGTTGGTGGCCGTGGCGGTGCCGGTGCGCGACGCGGCCGGGCAGGTGCGCGCGGCGCTCGCGGTGCATGCGCCGACGGCGCGCATGTCGATGGAAGAGGCGGTGAAGCGCATCGATGCGCTCAAGGCCGCCGCGCAGCGCATGGGCACGCTGCTCTGAGCCCGGGCCGTTGGCCGCCAGCGCGCCGCGTCAGCGCCACTGCAGCAGCGGCGGCCACGGCTGCCCGCGAAGAAGAAGTGGGCATGTCGCGCGCAGCATAGCCAGGGCGGGGCGCCCTTGCCGGTCAGGCCATTGCCAGCGAGACCACCGAGCGCGCCACGCTCACCGCCGCCAGTGCCACCAGCAGGTTCAGCACATGCCGGCGGAACTGCGCGGGCGACACGCCCTTGAACGAGCGCTGGCCCCACCAGATGCCGGCCAGCATCGCGGGCGCGAGCCACAGCGCCCACTTCAGCGTGCCGGCCCCGAGCAGATGGCCCGAGGCCTGCGCGGCCGCGGGCATGAGCGCGGCGCTGGCGAGCGACACCACGTCGCTGAAGAGCAGCAGCGCAATCATGGTCGCGCGCAGGGCGGCCGGCGCCATGGCGGTGGTGCTCAGCAGCACCGCAATGGCAATGCCGCCGATGGCCGCCACGCCGTTGATGAAGCCCGAGACCAGCCCGGCCGCGAAGCGCACCGCGCGCGTGGGCACGAGCGTGGCCCGCGTGCCCGCACGCAGCAGCAGCGCGGCGGCCATCAGCAGCGCGCCGATCAGCAGGCGCAGCGGCGTTTCGGGCAGCCAGGCCAGCAACGCGACGCCGAGCGGAATGAACAGCAGGTTGCCCAGCATCAGCCAGCCCAGCCAGGGCAGGTCGACGTCGCGCGCAATGCCGCGCAGCTGGCTCAGGCTTGCAAGGATCTCGAGCATGAAGATGGCCGGCACCACGAGCGCGGGCGACACCACCAGCGAGAGCCCCGCCACCGTGACAGCCGAGAAGCCGAAGCCCGCGAAGCCGCGCACCACACCGGCCGCGAACACCACGCACAGGCTGTAGGCGAGCAGCGCCGGCGCCAGCGGCGGCACCAGCAGTTCCGCCGGCGTCACCGAATGACCTCCGCGCTGCGCGCTGCGGTGCGAGCCGTCTTCGGAACGGCCGGGCGGCGGCTCATGCTTCGAACAGCGGCAGCAGCTTCAGGCGCTGCACCTTTCCGGAAGGCCCGCGCGGCAGGTCCGCCACGAAGCGGTAGTGGCCCGGCGCCTTGTAGCGGCCGAGCACCTCGGCGCAGAAGGCGCGCAGCTCGTCTTCGGTGCAGGCGCAGCCGTCGCGCAGCACGATGCACACGCCGATCTCCTGGCCGTAGTGGCGGTCGGGCACGCCCACCGCCGCGGCCTCGAGCACCGCGGGATGCCGCAGCAGCGCCTCGTCGATCTCGCGCGGCGCGATGTTCTCGCCGCCCTTGATGATCAGCTCCTTGATGCGGCCGGTCACGAAGAAGAAGCCGTCGACATCGCGGTGGCCGAGGTCGCCGGTGCGCAGCCAGCCGTCGGGCGTGAAGGCCGCGCGCGTGGCTTCCTCGTTCTTGTAGTAGCCGCGCATCACGTTGGGGCCGCGGATGGCCAACTCGCCGGTGCTGCCGTCGGGCACCTCGGCCAGCGCGGCATCGATGACGCGCGCCTCGCAGCCCGAGGCGCGGCCCACCGAGCCCAGCTTGCGCAGCGCGGGGTCGAGCGGGTTGGAAAAAGCGGGCGCCGCGGTCTCGGTGAGCCCCATGGTCTCGATGATGCCGATCCCGAACTTCTGTTCGAAGGCACGGTGGTGCTCCGGCGGCAGCGCGGCCGACGCCGAGCGGCAGAAGCGGATCGATGTCGTCTGCGCGCGCGGCGGCTCATCGCCTTCGAGCAGGTACGAGATCATGGTGGGCACCACGTTGATCCAGCTGCACCCCGTGCCCGAGGCCTGCGCCCAGAAGCGCCCGGCCGAGAACTTCGGCGGCATCGCGAGGCTGCCGCCATGGGCGAGCGGCGCGAGCATGGTCACGGCGAAGGCGTTGATGTGATAGAGCGGCAGCACGGCCAGCACGCGGTCGGTGGGCTGCAGCGCGTGCTCGGCGCTGATCGCATGCGCGTTGGCCGCGAGGTTGGCTTGCGTGAGCATCACGCCCTTGGGCATGCCGGTGGTACCGGAGGTGTACATCAGGAGGGCCACGTCGCCGGCGGCGGGGGGCGCAACCTCATGCAAGGGCGCCGCCTGCGCCTCGCCCGGCAGGGCATCGGCATCGGGGCCGGCCACCAGCACCTCGACCGGCCGGCCGATGCCTTCGAGCATCGCGCGCACGGGTGCTTCCCATTCGGGCGCGACGCACACCACGCGGCAATCCGAATGCGCGAGCACGTAGCGCATCTGCTCGGGCTGCGACAGCAGGTTGACCGGATTCACGCACAGGCCGCCGTGCATCGCGCCGAGCAGCACGCGCAGCGTCTGCAGCCCATTGGGCATGACCACCGACACCGTGTCGCCCGGCCGCGCGCCATGCGCGTGCAGCACCGCCGCCACCGTGCGGCAGCCGCGCGCGAGCTCGCCGAAGCCGATGCTGCACGCACCCTCGGTGGCAAGCGCATACACCGCCTGCGGCTGCGCCGCCGCCTGCAGCTCGATCAGCTCATGAACGGTGGAGGCTGTCACGGTCATAAGGCAACCTCCGTGCTACGCACTGCGGTATTCGCCTTGGGAGCGGCCCAGCGGCTCATGCCGCACCGTATTCGGCGAAGAACGCGCCGAAGATCTCGTCCTCGCTGGGCACCCGCTCCGGAATCGGCCGCGAAACGCGCGTGATGTTCAGGTAGTGCCGGTAATTCATGTTGTCCGAGAAGTTGTTCTTGCCCCAGGTGCCGCAGCCCATCGACAGCGAGAACGGCAGGCCGTTGTCGAAGCTGCCGCCGGTGGCGATGCAGTGCGCCTGGTCCACGATCACGCGCGACACCGGCAGCGTGAGGCCCAGCGTCAACGCGCGCTCGGGCACCGTGCTGTGCAGGCCGACCGAATGGCCCGCGCCCTCGTAGGCGTAGATGCGTGCGACCGTGGCGGCAGCTTCGTCGAAATCGCGCGCGGAATAGATCGCCAGCACCGGGCTCAGCTTCTCGCCCGAGAACGGATGCGCGTGGCCCACGCCGTCCTCGGCCACCATGAGGATGCGCGGGTCTCTTTCCGCAATGGCCAGCCAGCCTTCGCGGTTGGCGCCGTCGAGGGCGGCCGCGCGCTCGGCGATCACGCGCGCCGACTGGCCGATGACCGCGGGCGAGAGCTTGCCTTCGGGCCACATCAGCGCCTGCAGCGTGGCCTTCTGCGCGGCCGCGAGCATGAACGCGCCGCGGTCCTTCAGCGCCGAGAGCATCTGCGCGCGCACCGCGTCCACGATCACCAGACTGTTCTCAGACGAGCAGCTGGTCGCGTTGTCGAAGGTCTTGGAAAGCAGGATGCGATCGGCTGCCGCGTTCACGTCGGCCGTTTCGTCGACGATGCCCGCCACGTTGCCCGCGCCCACGCCGAAGGCCGGCGTGCCGCTGGCGTAGGCCGCACGCACGTTGGCCTGCGAGCCGGTGGCCACCACCAGGTCGCACAGGCGCATCAGCTCGGCGGTCGACTGCTTGTTGACCGGCGAGGGCAGCAGCTGCACCAGGTCGCGCGGCGCGCCGATGCGGTCGAACTGCGCATGGATGAACTCGATCAGCCGCGCCGCCGTCGACCAGCCCTTGGGCGATGGCGCGACGATCACCGCGTTGCGCCCCTTGAGCGCATTGATGATCTTGTTGGCCGGCGTTGCCCCGGGATTGGTGGACGGTGTGACCGCGCACACCACGCCCACGGGCCGCGCGATCTCGACGATGCCGCGCGCCGGATCTTCGGAGATCACGCCCACCGAGCGCGCGCCGCGCAGGTCGCGCAGCAGGCCGAAGGTCTTGCGGTGGTTCTTGCGCACCTTGTCCTCGACATTGCCCACGCCGGTATCGGCCACGGCCAGCTCGGCCAGCTCGCGGTTGCGCGCGGGCTCGATGATGGCCCAGCCCGCGGCCACCACCGCGGTGTCGACCTGTTCTTGCGACCAGGTTTCGTAGATGCGTTGCGCAGCGCGGGCGCGCGCCACGAGCTCGGCGATGGGGGAAGAGGGTGCGGATGAGTTTTCCATGGGTCTGCCTGTTGCGGGTCAATCCACCTTGATGCTGGCTTCCTTGGCGAGCTTCTGCCAGCGCACGAGCTCCGTCGCCACCACCTTGCCCAATTGCTCCGGCGTGCCGCCGACGCCTTCGCTGCCTTGCGCCAGCAGCTTGTCGCGGATCTCCGGTTCCTTGACCACCGTGTTGATGACGCGGTTGAGCTTGTCGATGGTGGGCTGCGGCGTCTTCGCAGGCACGAACACCGCGTACCAGGAATCGACGTCGAAATCGGCAATGCCCGCTTCCTGCATCGTGGGCACGTCGGGAAAGGCCGCGCTGCGCCTGGTGGTCGACACCGCCAGCGCCTTGAGCTTGCCGGCCTTCACGAACTGCGCGGCCGCGGGAATCGACACCCACAGCAGCGGCACCTGCCCGCCCATCACGTCGGTCACGGCCGGGCCGCCGCCGCGGTAGGGGATGTGCGTCATCTGGGTGCCGGTGCGCAGCTTCAGCAGCTCGCCCGCCAGGTGTCCGGGCGAGCCGTTGCCCACCGAGGCGAAGGACAGCGATCCCGGCTTGGCCTTGGCGAGCGCCACCAGTTCGGCCACCGTGTTGGGTGCGAACTGCGTGTTGGCCACCAGGATCTGCGGCAGCGAGGCGACCAGGCCCACGGGCGCGAAGTCTTTCGCGGTGTCGAACGAGAGCTTGGTGTAGATCGCCGGGTTGATGGTGTGCGAAGACAGCGTGAACAGCACCGTGTAGCCGTCGGGCGCGGCCTTGGCCACGATCTCGGTGCCGATGGAGCCGGCCGCGCCGCCGCGGTTGTCGATCAGCACCTGCTGGCCGAGCAGCGACGAGAAGCGCTCCTGCACGATGCGCGCGATCACGTCGGTGCCGCCGCCGGGCGGGTAGGGCACGACGAGCCGGATCGGCTTGTTCGGATAGTCGGTGCCGTTTTGCGCCTGCGCGGCAAAAGGCACAGCCAGCGTGGCGGCCGCCAGCAGCGCGGCGCGCAGCCAGGGGGCGGGGAACAACAGCTTCATTCGAGTCTCCTTCTCCTTGTGGTGGATGCCGGCAGCGGCGCCGAGGCCGGCACCGGGCTTGCCCGGTAGCCGAGCGTGACGCTCGCGTCGCGCGCGCAGGCCATGAGGCGGTCGGCCAGTCCGCGCGCCTGCGTCCGCGCGAAGCGGATCGAGGGCACGCTCATGCCGACGGCCGCGACCGCCTCGCCGCGCGCGTTGAACACCGGCACGCCGAGACCGCAGACGCCCAGGCGCCATTCCTCGCGGTTTTCCGCATAGCCGCGAACGCGCGTGCGTTCGAGTTCCGAAAGAAGTGCATCGAAGCTGGTGATGCTGTGCTTCGTGTGCGCCGCGAGCGTGCCGAGGCGCTCGTGCAGCGCGGAAAGGTCCGGCGCGGCCGCGGCAAGCAGGGCCTTGCCCGAGGCCACGCAATACGCCGCCGCCCGGCCGCCGATGCGCGAGTAGGCGGCCACGGGCAGGGGGCTGTCGAACTTGTCGAGGTAGACGATCTCGGCGCCGTCGAGCACTGCAAGGTGGATGGTCTCGCCGGTCTGCTGTGCCAGCGCCGCGAGGTGCGGCCGCAGCAGCGAACCCATGTCGGTGGCCTCGGACACCAGCGCGCCCAGCTCGAACAGGCGCAGGCTCGGGCGGTAGGCGCTGGTGCCCGGGTCCTGCACGGCCCAGCCGCAATCGACGAGCGTTTGCAGCGTGCGGTGCGCATTGCTGCGCGCCATGCCGAAGGCCTGGGCCAGGTCGGTGACGCGGCAGTCGCGCTGTTGCCGCGTCATCCATTCGATGGCGGCAAGGCCTTTGGCGAGGGTGGAATCCATGGGGCTCCGGATGTTCCAAATATTGGAACGTTGTTCCTGGATATGAGACGCAATGTTTGAACTGATCGTCCGCTTTGTCAATCGGGGACTTGGATGTAGTTCAAAACGTTTCAGGTTTTGCTTCTTTCAGGGCGCGTGCACAGGCCACCGGGTACTCCCCTCCGCGAATGTCCCCCGGCCTTCGGCCTCCTCCTTGATTTCGCTGCGGGGAGCACCCGATGTCCTGTGCACGGGGCACGCTGCTGGTGAACCGCTGATCAACGACCGCTGCGCATAACGCTCACGTCGATGGGGTGCCTTGCGCAGCGAAATAAAGGAGGAGCCCGAAGGGCGGTGGACATTCGCTTCGCCGTGTACCCCGTCGGCGGGGGCGCGCCCTGAACAGCAGCGCCCCCGATAGACCCCAGGCAGGCTTCAGCGCCGATACCGCCCCGCCATGAGACCGGTCACCTCGCGAAAGATCGTGTTGCCGGTAGACGTCGCAAGGTCGAGCACATGGCTGTGGCTGTAGTACGGGCTCAAGTCGAGCCCGACACCGATCCCCGCGATCTCGACGTCGCCGCGCTGTTCCTGCCGCGCCACCACGTCGCGCAGGTGGTGGTCGAGGTAGTGCGCGTCGTTGGCCAGGTGCGTGGCGCTGTCCATCGGCGAGCCGTCGGAAATCACCAGCAGCAGCTTGCGCGCCTCGGGTCGCTGGCGCAGGCGCGCGCAGCCCCAGTCGACCGCCTCGCCGTCGATGCCTTCGCGGAACAGGTCGGCCTTCAGCAGTGCGGCCATCGCGGGGCGCGCGCGGCGCCAGGGCGTGGCGGCCGCCTTGAAGACGATGTGGCAGCGCTCGTTGAGGCGGCCGGGGTGAGGCGGCCTGCCGGCGCGCACCCACTCGCGCTGCGCACGGCCGCCGTTCCAGGCGCCGGTGGTAAAGCCCAGCACCTCGCTGGCCGCGCCGGCCTGCTCGAGCGCGCGCGCGAACACGTCGACCATCATCGCGACCGATTCGGCATGCTCCTTCATCGAACCCGAGCAGTCGATCAAAAAGGTCACGATGCAGTCGGCGACCGGCTCCATGCGCTCGGTGCGGAACAGGCGGCGCTCGGTCGGCGAAGCGACCAGCTGCGCGAGCCGGCGGCCGTCGACCAGGCCTTCCTCCTGGCCGCCGTCCCAGCCGTCGCGTGTCGGGTCGGCCAGCAGCGCGCGCAGCTCGCGCGCAAGGCGGGCGATGTTCACGCCCTGCGCGGCGATCCGGCGGTCGAGCTTCTCGCGGTGGCCGGCGAGCACTTCCTTGCGCGCGAGCGCGGCGGCGTCGTGCTCGCGGTCGTAGGCGGCGGTGAAGACCCGGTAGGCGCCGCCCGCGTTGTCGAGTACCGCGCTGCGGCCCGATTCGGCGGTGGTGAAGCGCTCGATGATCTCGCGGTCCATGTCGGCGACGAGCATGAACACGCTGCGCTTGTCGTCCACATGCGGGTCGCGTGCGTCGCTGCTGTCCTCGCCGGCTTCGTGCAGCATCGCGGCGACGGTGCGCGCGATGGCGAGTGCGTGCACGGCATAGGCAGCCTGGTCGGCACGGTCGCGGCGCAAACCTGCCAGCTGGTGGCCGATCAGCGGCGCGAGCGCGAAGCGCGTGGCCTCGAGCATGTCCTCGGTTTCTTCCACCACCTGCTGGCCGCTCACGCGGGCGCGGCAGATCTGCGCCACGGCATAGAGCAGCAGGCCGCGCGCGGTGTCGGTCAGCCCCGAATGGTGGAAGGCCAGCGACCACTGTTCATGGCGGTGCCGCAGGTTGCGCCGCATGCCCGCCATGATCTCGGGCGCCATGGCCTCGGCGCGGAACTGCTCGAGCATCTCGAACAGCATGCGCTCGACCGGCTCTTCGGGCCGCAGGCTTTCGTGCAGCGCGGCATCGGACAGCGTGAGCCGCAGCGCCAATCCGTCGGCCACGCCGCGGAAGGAGGCGAAGTCGTCGGTCTCGGGCGAGGGATGCAGGTGCGGCGCGAACCACGGCAGCGCCACGCGGCCGCGATGCAGTCGCCGTCCGCGAAAGTGCAGCTCGCGCTCGCCGCTGAAGGCGCGCACCACGCCCGCGCAGAGTTCGGCGACCTGCTCCTCCTGCCGCACGCGGCGCTGCATGGCGCTGGCCGATGCGGTGGCGGGGGCAGGCGCCTCGGTCATTCGCGCGGTCCCGGCGACAGCTGGTGCGACTCCTCCAGCTCCTGGTCGAAGCAGCGCTGAAAATACTCGGCCACGAGCGGCCGCTCGGCGTCGTCGCATTTGTTGACGAAGGACAGGCGGAACGCGAGCGCCGGGTCCCTGAAGATCTCGACGTTCTCGGCCCAGGTGATCACGGTGCGCGGCGACATCAGCGTCGAGAGGTCGCCGGCCGCGAAGCCCTTGCGCGTGAGATCGGCCACGGCCACCATCGATGCGACCAGCGTGAGGCCCGCATCGCCCGCCAGCGACGGCACGCGCGCCTGCACGATCGCGATCTCTTCATCGGCCGGCAGGTAGTTGAGCGAGGCGACGATGTTCCAGCGGTCGATCTGCGCATGGTTGAGCCGCTGCGCGCCGTGGTACAGGCCGTTGAGGTTGCCCAGGCCCACCGTGTTGGCGGTGGCGAAGAGGCGAAAGAAGGGGTGCGGGCGCAGCACCTTGTTCTGGTCCATCAGCGTGAACTTGCCGTCGCGCTCCAGGATGCGCTGGATGACGAACATCACGTCGGGCCGGCCTGCGTCGTACTCGTCGAACACCAGCGCCACCGGCCGCTGCAGCGACCACGGCACGATGCCTTCCTGGAACTCGGTGACCTGTTTTCCTTCGCGCAGCACCACCGCGTCCTTGCCGACAAGGTCGAGCCGGCTGATGTGGCCGTCGAGGTTCAGGCGCACGCAGGGCCAGTTCAGCCGCGCCGCCACCTGCTCGATGTGGCTCGACTTGCCGGTGCCGTGCAGCCCCTGCACCATCACACGCCGGTCGCGCATGAAGCCCGCGAGGATGGCGAGCGTCACGTCGGGGTTGAAGCGGTAGACCGCATCCACCTCGGGCACGTGGTCGTCGCGCTCGCTGAAGGCGGGCACCTGCAGCTCGGTGTCGATGCCGAACACCTCGCGCACGCTCAGCATGCGGTCGGGCCGAAGGTCTGCGATGTCGGTCACGGTGGGCTTTCGAAGGAGATGGAGTGGTCAGGCCTGCGCGCGGCTGGTGGTGCCCGCGTCGGCATCGATGCGGCTCAGCGCCTGGGCGGCGCGCTGCAACGCCGGCAGCAGTGCCTTCGCCTTCGCGGCATCGAGCCGCATGACCGGCGCCTGCACCGCGATGCACAGGTTCGAGGGGCCGTCGTCGCCCGAAGGCACCAGCGCGGCAATGCACAGCAGGCCGGGCAGGAACTCCTCGTTGTCGATGGCAAAGCCGTCCTTGCGCACGCGCTGCACTTCCTTTTCGAGCGCGTCGGGGTTGGTCAGCGTGCGGGGCGTGTAGGGCTCCAGCGGCGCGTTGGAGAGCAGGCGGCGGCGCTGCGCCGCGCTCATCTGCGCGAGAAAGATCTTGCCGCTGGCCGAACAGTGCACCGGCACGCGCGAGCCCGAGTGCAGGTAGAAGCGCAGCGGCGCGGCGGTTTCCACGCGGTCGAGGTACACCACCTCGCTGCCCGAGAGCGCGGTGAGGTTGCAGCTCTCGCCGATTTCCTCCACCAGTTGACGCAGCACCGTATGGCGCGCACCGTGGAGGCTGTCGTTGAGCAGCAGGTTCTCGGCCAGCCGCCGCAGCCGCGTGCCGATGCCGTAGTGGCGGCCGTCGCCCTCGCGCTGCAGCAGGCCCGCGGCTTCGAGCTGCTGGAGCATGCGGTGCAGGGTGGGCTTGGGCATGCCGGTCTCTTCCACCAGGCCCTGCAGCGAGTAGCGCTGGTCCTTGGCGGCCATGACTTCGAGCAGCCCGAACAGGCGCATGGTGGGCGTGTCACCCGGCGCCGGCTCAGGGATTTCGGGCGCAAGCCCTTTGACGATCTTCATGGGCTGGATCATAGTCTTTTTACAAAAAACAAGACAAGACGTACCGATTTTTGTAAATTGTTTGACGCCAAGGCCTTGCCGACCTATATTCCGCCGGAAAGAAATTCGGAACAACCCGTTCCGGCTTTTGAAACCCGCAGACCGCCCCATCCCCTTCAGGAGACGCCTTCCATGAGCCAGAAGCAACCCGCCGCACCCACCCGCGAAGCCGTCGCCGGCGTGCAGAAGATGACGCCCTCCGAGGCCTTCGTCGAGACCATGGTCGCCAACGGCGTGACCGACATCTTCGGCATCATGGGCTCGGCCTTCATGGACGCGATGGACATCTTCGCGCCCGCCGGCATCCGCCTGGTCCCGGTGGTGCACGAGCAGGGCGGCGCCCACATGGCCGACGGCTATGCGCGCGTGTCGGGCCGCCACGGCGTGGTGATCGGCCAGAACGGCCCCGGCATCAGCAACTGCGTGACGGCCATCGCGGCCGCCTACTGGGCGCACAGCCCGGTGGTGATGATCACGCCCGAGACCGGCACCATGGGCATGGGCCTGGGCGGCTTCCAGGAAGCCAACCAGCTGCCGATGTTCCAGGAGTTCACCAGGTACCAGGGCCATGTGAACAACCCCAAGCGCATGGCCGAGTACACGGCGCGCTGCTTCGACCGCGCCATCTCCGAGATGGGCCCGACGCAGCTCAACATTCCGCGCGACTATTTCTATGGCGAGATCACCACCGAGATCCCGAAGCCCATGCGCGTGGAGCGCGGCGCAGGCGGCGAGATGAGCCTGAACGCGGCCGTCGAGCTGCTGGCCTCGGCCAAGTTTCCGGTCATTCTCTCGGGCGGCGGCGTGGTGATGGGCGATGCGGTCGAAGAGTGCAAGGCCCTGGCCGAGCGCCTGGGCGCACCCGTGGCCAACGGCTATCTGCGCAACGACTCGTTCCCCGCGAGCCATCCGCTGTGGGCCGGCCCGCTGGGCTACCAGGGGTCCAAGGCCGCGATGAAGCTGATCGCGCAGGCCGACGTGGTGCTTGCGCTCGGCTCGCGCATGGGCCCCTTCGGCACCTTGCCGCAGCACGGCATGGACTACTGGCCGAAGGACGCGAAGATCATCCAGGTGGAGGCCGACCACACCAACCTCGGCCTCGTGAAGAAGATCACCGTCGGCATTCACGGCGACGCCAAGGCCACGGCCAAGGAACTGCTCAGGCGCCTGCAGGACAAGACGCTCGCCTGCGATGCCACCAAGGCCCAGCGCGCTGAAAAGATCAAGGCCGAAAAGGCCGCGTGGGAAAAAGAGCTCGACGAGTGGACCCACGAGCGCGACCCCTTCAGCCTCGACGCCATCGAGGAAGCCAAGGGCGAGAAGACGCCCACCGGCGGCACTTACCTGCACCCGCGCCAGGTGCTGCGCGAACTCGAGAAGGCCATGCCGCCGCGCGTGATGGTCTCCACCGACATCGGCAACATCAACGCCATTGCCAACAGCTACCTGCGCTTCGAGGAGCCGAGGAGCTTCTTCGCGCCGATGAGCTTCGGCAACTGCGGCTACTCGCTGCCGACCATGATCGGCGCCAAGTGCGCGGCGCCCGACCGCCCGGCCGTGGCCTACGCCGGCGACGGCGCCTGGGGCATGAGCATGGTCGAGATCATGACCGCCGTGCGGCACGACATTCCGGTGACGGCCGTGGTCTTTCACAACCGCCAGTGGGGCGCCGAGAAGAAGAACCAGGTCGACTTCTACAACCGCCGCTTCGTCGCGGGCGAGCTCGAGAGCGAGAGCTTCGCGGGCATCGCCAAGGCCATGGGCGCCGAGGGCATTGTGGTCGACAGGCTCGAAGACGTGGGCCCGGCCCTCAAGAAGGCCATCGACATGCAGATGAACCAGGGCAAGACCTGCGTGATCGAGATCATGTGCACCCGCGAGCTCGGCGATCCGTTCCGCCGCGATGCGCTGTCCAAGCCGGTGCGCTTCCTCGACAAGTACAAGGACTACGTTTGAGCGAATCGCTGTTCACGCTGAACGCCGGGTCGTCGTCGATCAAGGTGGCGCTGTTCGAGGCGCCGGGCGAGGGCGGTGCGCTGCCGGCCGCCCGCTGGTCGGGCCAGGCAGACGGCCTGGGCGCGGGGCTGAAGGCTCGGCTGCGCGTGCGCGATGCAGAGGGCCGCACGCTGCACGATGCGGCGCTGGAAGGCGGCAGCCGCTCGCACCAGGGCGCCTTGGCCGCGCTGCTCGCATGGCATGCGCAGCAGGGCGAGGGCGGCCGCATCGCAGCGGTCGGCCATCGCATCGTGCATGGCGGCGCCAACTTCATAGAGCCGGTGCGCATCGACGAGGCGGTGCTTGCCGAACTGGCCGCACTCGAACCGCTCGCGCCGCTGCACCAGCCGCACAATCTTGCCGGCGTGCGTGCCGCCATGAAGGCTTTCGATGGCGTGCCGCAGGTGGCGTGCTTCGACACCGCCTTCCATGCGAACCAGCCCGATGTGAACCGCCGCTTCGCGCTGCCGCGCGCGCTGCACGAGGCGGGCGTGCGGCGCTACGGCTTCCACGGCCTGTCCTACGAGTCGATCGTGACGCAGTTCGCGCAGCTGGCGCCGCAGCTCGCACGCCAGCGCGTGATCGTCGCGCACCTGGGCAATGGCGCGTCGATGTGCGCCATGGCCGAGGGCCGGTCGGTGGCAACGACGATGAGCTTCTCGCCGCTCGACGGCCTCACCATGGGCACGCGCTGCGGGCACCTCGATGCGGCCGTGGTGCTGTACCTGATGCGCTCGCAGGGCATGTCGGCGGACGATGTCGAGAAGCTGCTGTTCCGCGAGTCGGGCCTGCTGGGGCTGTCGGGAATTTCCAGCGACATGCGCGAGCTGGAGGCTTCGGCCGCGCCCGCCGCGGCCGAAGCCATCGCGCATTTCACCGAGCAGGTGGTGCAGCACATGGGCAGCCTGGCCGCGGCGCTGCGCGGCGTGGACGCCATCGTGTTCACCGGCGGCATCGGCGAGAACGCCGCCGCGCTGCGCGAGCGCATCCTCGAGGAATGCGGCTGGCTCGGCCTGCGTGTCGACGCGGAGGCGAACCGCGCAGGGCATGCGCGGCTCACCACGCCCGAAAGCCCCGTCAGCGCCTGGGTGCTGCGCACCGACGAAGAGGCCGTGATCGCGCGCCACACGGCGCGGCTGCTGCAGCTCAGCCAGGCTGGATAGACGCCGCCTTGATGACGTGCGCCCAGCGCGCGATCTCGTCGGCCAGGAACGCAGCGAAGCGGTCCGGCCCGCGCGCATCGATCACGAAGCCCTGCTGGCGCATGCGCTCGTCGAGGCCGGGCTGCGCGAGGATCTTCACCACCTCCGCGCCCAGCTTCTGCACCGCGGCATCGGGCATGCCGGCCGGCACCATCATGCCGGTCCAGTTCTCGACCTGCAGCGCGGGCATGCCGGCTTCGGCGGTGGTCGGCACCTCGGGCAGCAGCGGATAGCGGGTCTTGCTCGCGATGGCGAGCGCGCGCAGCTTGCCGCCCTTCACGTGCGCGATCGACTCCGGGAGGTTCGAGAACACCACGTCGAGCTGGCTGCCGATGAGATCGGTGATGCAGGGCGCACCGCCCTTGTAGGGCACGTGCTGGATGCTCGACTTGTTGAGGTCGTTGAAGAGCGCGAGCGTCAGGTGGGGCGGCGTGCCGTTGCCGCTGGAGCCGGCGTTGAGCTTGCGCTCCTTCGCGGCCGCGACCAGGCCCTGCAGGTCCTGGATGGGGCTGGCCACGGGCACCACGACCAGCATCGGGCTGCCGGCCAGCAGCGCCACCGGCCGCAGGTCCTTCTGGAAGCTGAACGGCGACTTCGGGAACAGCGTGACGTTGGCCGCGTGCGTCAGCGTGACCGCGAGCAGCGTGTTGCCGTCGGGCGGCGCCTTGGCTACGAGGTCGGCGCCGATCTGACCGTTGCCGCCGGGCCGGTTGTCCACCAGCACGTTGACCTTCCAGCGCTCGCCCAGCTGCTGGCCGATCTGCCGCGCCATCACGTCCGTCAGGCCGCCCGGCGGAAAGGGCACCACGTAGCGCAGCGTGGCGTCCGGTCGGGGGTAGTCGCCGCCTTGCGCCCTGGCAAGCATCGGCATGAGCGAGCCCAGCGATCCCGTCGCCGCCAGGGCGGCGGTCCCCTGCATCCATTCGCGTCGTTTCATCGTGTTGTCTCCTGTTGTTGTGTGGGGTCTTGACGCTGGCCGGCGTCTACCTTCGCCACTGCGCGAGCAACGCCTCGGGTACCTCGATGCCCCCTGCCTCGGCGCGCAGCCGCAGTTCCTCGCGCCGCGCGCCGGGCAGGCGCACGCCGTCGTCGCGCAGCATCTCGGCCACCAGTACCTCGACGCGGTCGAGGTAGCCCGCAGAGCCCGCGAGCGCGCCGGGGTCGATGACGATGAAGGCCTGGCCGATGCGCGGACGGTTGCCGGCGTCCTCGAAGAAGCTCGATGCCTCGAAACCGAACTGCGCACCGATCAGCGCCGTGACGAGCAGCTCGACCACCAGCGTCAGCATCGCGCCCTTGGGGCTGGTGGCCGCACCGATGGGCAGCATCGAGCCTTCGAGCGCCGCCTGCGCGTCGGTGGTCGGCAGGCCGTTGCGGTCGACGGCCCAGCCGGCCGGTATGGCCTTGCCCTGCTTCGCGGCCACCATGACCTTGCCGCGCGCCGCTTCCGACAGGCTCAGGTCGATGGCGAGGGGGAGCGCACCGCGGCGCGGAAAGATCGCCGCCACCGGGTTGGTCCCGAAGATGGGATGGCGCCCGCCGGCCGCCGGCATCGCGGCCGGCGAGTTGGCAAAGCCGAGCCCGACCATGCCGGCCTCCGCCACCGGCCGCAGGTGGTCGACCACCACGCCGCAGTGGTGGCTGCCCGTGACGCCCGCAATGGCAATGCCGAAGTCGCGCGCACGACCGATGGCCTCGGCTACGGCCATCTCGCAGGCCGCGAAGGCCAGGCCCTCGTGCGCATCGATCAGCGCCGCCGCGCCTTTCTGGCGGCGCAGCGCCGGCACCGCGCTGCCATTCACCCGGCCGTTGCGCAGGTGCGTGGCGTACTGGGCCACGCGGGAGAGCCCGTGCGAGCCCAGGCCCTGCGCCTCGGCCAGCACCAGTGCACGCGCGGCGGCCGCCGCCATCGCCTCGTTCGCGCCGGCCGCGCGCAGTGCCGCGGCCACGGCGTCGCGCGCCTGCTGAAGACTCAGCATCGTCATGGTTCCAGTGCCTCCAGCACCTTCTGTGCAATCAGGCTGCTCACGCGCTCGTTCGACTCGGCGGTCACGCCCGCGATGTGCGGTGTCAGCAGCAGGTTGGGGCAGTCCTCGAAATGCGGGCTGGCCGCGAGCGGCTCGGCGTCGAACACATCGAGCGCCGCACCGCCGAGCCGGCCTTCGCGCAGCGCAAGCGCCACGGCGGCTTCGTCGACGATGCCGCCGCGCGAGGTGTTGACGAGCACCGCGCCGCCCTTCATGGCCGCGATGCGCGGCGCGTGGAAGAGGTTGCGCGTGCCGTCCACCAGTGGCAGGTGCAGGCTCACCACGTCGGCTTGCGCCACCAATGCGTCGAGGCCCAGCGGCTGCGTGCCCGTTGCGGCGAAGGCCGGGTGGCTGCCGTCCATCATGGCGTCGAAGGCCACCGTGCGCATGCCGAGCGCCCGCGCGAGCCGCGCCGTCAGCTGGCCGATGGCGCCGAAGCCGACCAGCCCGAGCGTCTTGCCCGCCAGCTCGCGCCCGTTCGACAGCGCGTTGCGTGGCCAGCGCCCCGCGGCCACCGCGGCGGTGGAGCCGTAGGCGCCGCGCAGCAGCATCATCGCGCTCGCAATCACATACTCGGCCACGCTCAGCGCGTTGGCGCCCGTGGCCGGAATCACCCGGATGCCGCGCGCTTCGCAGCCCGCCACGTCGATGTTGTCGAGGCCCACGCCCAGGCGGCCCACCACCGTGCACTGCGTGAGCGCATCCAGCAGTTCGCCGCGCACCTGCGTGCGGTTGCGCACGATGAGCGCATGGGCCCACTTCGCTTCCTGGTAGAGCCGGGCGCCGTCGTCCACCAGCGCCACGTCGTGGAGCACGTCGTGCCGCTCGCGCAGTTGCGCAACCGCGGCGGCGTCCATGAACTCCGCAATCACTATTCGCTTCATGATGCTTTCCGTTGCGCGGGCGCCGTCAGGCCGACTCGTACAGCCGCGTCAGCACGAACTCGCGGTGGCCCAGCGCTTCGGCCGCGGTGAGCCGGCCGTTGGCGGTGCGCAGCATGCATTCGAGCAGCTGGTCGCCGGCCTGGTCGAGCGTCATCTCGCGCTGTAGCAGGCCCGAGGTGTCGACGTCGACGTGTTCACTCATGAGCCGCACGGTGCGCGGATTGGCGCAGATCTTGATGACCGGCAGGATCGGGTTGCCGATCACGTTGCCCTGGCCCGTGGGGAAGAAGTGCACCGCGTAGCCCGAGGCGGCGCACAGCGTCACCATCTCGGCCGCCGCGCTGGACGAGTCCATGAACCACAGGCCCGGGCCGGTGGGCATCTCGGCCTTGTCGAGCACGCCGTCCACCATGCACTTCTTGCCGATCTTCTGGATGTTGCCGAGCGCTTTTTCCTCGATGGTCGTCAGGCCGCCCGCGATGTTGCCCTTGGTGGGCTGCGAGTCCGACAGGTCGCTGGTCTTGTGGCGGTTGATCATGTCCTGGTAGCGGTTGAACATGAACATGAAGCGCTCCTTCACGTCGGGCGTGCGGCAGCGCTCCGCGACGATGCGCTCGCCGCCGGTGATCTCGGAGGTTTCGCCGAACACCAGCGTGTTGCCGGTCTCGTAGAGCTTGTCGAAGGCGTTGCCCACGGTGGGGTTGGAGCCGCAGCCCGAGGTGGTGTCGCTCTCGCCGCACTTGGTCGAGACCCAGAGTTCGTGGATGCCGCAGGGCTCGCGCCGCTTCTCGCTCGCGTTCTGCACGAACTCGCGCGCCACCTTGCTCGCGCGCAGGATGGTGTCGTGGTCGCCATGGCCCTCGATGCCGAAGCCGGCCACCGGCTTGCCCGTGGCGGCGATGCCGTCGACCACCTTCTGCGTCCAGCTGTCCTCGATGCCGATGACGACGACCGCCGCCACGTTCGGGTTGCAGCCCGCGCCGATCAGCGTGCGGAAGTGCAGTTCCAGGTCGGCGCCGAACTGCAGGCGGCCGTAGGGATGCGGAATGGCGAGCGCGCCCTTGATGTTGTGGGCCACCGCTTCGGCGGCCGCGTTGGAGAGATCGTCCAGCGGCAGGATGATGACGTGGTTGCGCACGCCGACGCGGCCGTTTTCGCGGCGGTAGCCGAGGAAGGTGGTGTCTTTGGAAATGATGGACATGCTGTGCTTTCTGATTCGTGGGGAATGGAAGTGGGCGAAGCGGAGGCGATGTCTTACCAGCGCTTGGTCTTGATGTTCTGGACGTGCGCGTGCTCGCCGGCCTTGATCGGCGCCACCACCTTGCCCATGTCGATGCCGTACTTCCACACCGTGTCGCCGGGCGCCATGTCCTTGAGGGCGACCTTGTGGCCGATCGGGATGTCCTGGCGCGCATCGACGCTGGTCATGCGGTCCTCGTCCATGATCCAGCCGCTGAGCGACATGCCGGCCTTGACGCCTTCCACCACCACGACCGCGACCGTGTCCTTCGCGTCGTGCAGAACGAAATGAATCATCGTTGTCTCCTGTTTGACTCGCTGAGAATTTGCAGCCGGGCCAGTGTCCGAGTGCGCGTCTCCGCGTGTCAAACAGGTCATATGGATGACTTGGATGAATCGCGATGCGGCCGCCACAATGCGCCATGCCCCGCTCGACAGACATCTCCGCGTTCGAACCGATTTCCGCCGAGTCTGCGGGCGCGCCGCTCTACCGCCTCGTCAAGCGCTCGCTGCTGCGCGCCATCGAATCGGGACGCTGCGCGGCCGGCAGCGTGCTGCCGAGCGAGAGCGAGCTGGCTGCGGCGCTCGGCGTGTCGATCGGCACGCTGCGCCACGCAACAGACGACCTGGTGGCCGAGCACATCCTCGTGCGGCGGCAGGGGCGCGGCACCTTCGTTGCGGTGCACAACGACGATCGCTTCATGTTCCAGTTCTTCCATGTGGAGCGCAGCGACGGTCTCCGGCAGGCGCCGCAGGTGGAGTTCGTCGCCTTCGAGCGCGTGCGCATGGACGAGGAGCCCGCGCAGGCGCTGGGCCTGCGAACCGGCGAGCCCGCCATCCAGATCGACAACCGGCTGCTGCTGCAGGGCCGGGCGGTGATCCACGACCGGCTCACGCTGCCGGCGCTGCTGTTCAAGGGCCTGACCGAGAAGCGCTTTCGCGAACGGCCGAGCACCATCTACCACCTCTACCAGACCGAGTTCGGCATCACGGTGACGCTGGCGCGCGAGCGTGCACGCGCGATCGCGGCCGACCGCAGCGTGGTGCGCATCCTTGGCGTGGCGCCGGGCGCGCCGGTGATGGAGGTGCGGCGCACCGCGCTCAGCTTCGGCGACAAGCCGGTGGAGTACCGCGTCTCGACCATCAACACGGCGCAGTACGAGTACGTGCACCTGCTGTCGCGGCCGGCCTGAGCGGCGCTGCGCGGCTTAGCGCGCGGCCGGCATGCGCGGCACCGTCGCCCCGCAGTGCCGCAGGAAATCGGCGGTGGCGCGGCCGAGCAGCTTGTCGCGGTGCATCACCGTGGCCAGCCGCCGCATGCCCGCCGGCAGCCGCGTGCGCAGTTCGATCAGGTGGCCGTCTTCCAGTGCCTGCGCCACCGTGTAGCGCGAGAGGCAGGCCAGCCCGGTGCCCGAGGCCACCACGCGCTTGATGGCCTCGGTGCTGCCGAGCTCGAAGCCCACGCGCACCTGCTCCAGGTTCTGGATCAGCCACGCATCGGTGACCTGGCGCGTGCCCGAACCGTGTTCGCGCAGCACCCAGGTGGCCTGCGAGAGCTGGTAGTGCGTGGCGATGCGCCTGGCGAGCGGATGCCCCGGCGCGGCCACGATCACCAGCTCGTCCTCGCGCCATGCGCGCACCACCAGGTCGGGGTGGGTCTGCGGCCCCTCGATGAAGCCGACATCCACGTCGAAGCCCGCCACCGCCTCGATCACGTCGCGCGTGTTGGCAATGTGCAGGTGCACCTGGCTCTGGGGATGCAGCGCCGTCCATTGCGATACGCGCTCGGGCAGCAGGTATTCGCCGATGGTGAAGCTGGCTGCCACGCGCAGCGGCGCCGCATGCTCGCCGCTGAACAGCGCCTCCACTTCGCCGGCCTGGTCGAGCAGGGCCTGGGCCCTGGGCAGCAGCGCGCGGCCGTTCTCGTTGAGCACCAGGCGGCGGCCGAGCCGGTCGAACAGCAGGGCGCCGACGGAAGACTCCAGGTCGGCCAGTGCGCTGCTCGCGGCCGACTGCGAGCGCGCGACGCGGTCGGCCGCGGCGCGCGTGCTGCCGCCCCGGGCCGTGGCCACGAACACCTCGAGCTGGCGCAGGTTGAGGCGAAGCCGCTGGGCGGTGTGCTGCTGATCTGTTTTTCCGGTCATCGTGAGCGATATTCTCCGCTTTTTCGTTTGATCGAGGCTCTCTAACATCGGCGCAGCCCCGCAAAAAAATGAAGGACCGCCAGTGTTCAGCTTCCTGTCCCGAGAGCCCGTCCACGATCCGCTCGACGCCCCCACGCCCACGGCCCACACCCAGGTCAAGACCACCACCTGCTACATGTGCGCCTGCCGCTGCGGCATCCGCGTGCACCTGCGCGAAGGCGAGCACGGCCCTGAGGTGCGCTACATCGACGGCAACCCCGCGCATCCGCTGAACCAGGGCGTGATCTGCGCCAAGGGCTCGTCGGGCATCATGAAGCAGGTGTCGCCCGCGCGCCTCACGCAGCCGCTGCTGCGCAAGGCCGGCAGTGAGCGCGGGGCCGGGGAGTTCGAGCCCATCAGCTGGGAGCGCGCCTTCGACATGCTCACCGAGCGGCTCGGCAAGATCCGTGCGACCGACCCGAAGAAGTTCGCGCTCTTCACAGGCCGCGACCAGATGCAGGCGCTCACCGGCCTGTTCGCGCGCCAGTTCGGCACGCCCAACTATGCGGCGCACGGCGGCTTCTGCTCGGTCAACATGGCCGCGGGAATGATCTACACCGTCGGCGGCAGCTTCTGGGAATTCGGCGGGCCCGACCTCGACCGCGCCAGGCTGTTCGTGATGATCGGCACGGCCGAGGACCATCACAGCAACCCGATGAAGATTGCCATCAGCAAGTTCAAGCGCGCGGGCGGCCGCTTCATTTCGATCAACCCGGTGCGCACGGGCTACTCGGCCATTGCCGACGAATGGATTCCGATCAAGCCCGGCACCGACGGCGCCTTGTTCATGGCGCTGCTGCACGAGCTGATCGCGAGCGACCTGATCGACCACGCCTTTCTCAAGCGCTTCACCAATGCGCCGCAGCTCGTGGTGCTGGACGACTGCGAGCGCCAGGGCCTGTTCGCGTTCGACCCGGACCCGACGCGCGGGCCGCCCGGCGACGGCCGCCATCCGCACAACAAGCTGGTGTGGGACAAGAGCAGCGGCAGCGTGAAGAACGCCTACCCCGAAGGCATTGCCGACGGCTGCGACCCGGCACTCGAGGGTCACTACACGCTGGCCGACGGCACGCGCGTCGCACCCTCGTTCCAGCTGCTGCGCGATCGCGTGGCCAGCTGCACGCCCGAGTGGGCCGAGGCCATCACCGGCATCGATGCGCAGCGCATCCGCAAGCTCGCGCGCGAGATGGGCGAGACCGCGCTCAGGCAAGCCTTCGAACTGCCCATTGCATGGACCGATGCCTGGGGCAAGAAGCATGCGACCACACAGGCGCGGCCCGTGGCCTTCCACGCCATGCGCGGGCTCGCGGCGCATTCGAACGGCTTCCAGACGGTGCGCGCGCTGGCGGTGCTGATGAGCGTGCTCGGCACCATCGACGCGCCCGGCGGCTTCCGCCACAAGGCGCCGTACCCGCGCCACATCGTGCCCAACTACCGCGCCTTCAACGACCCCGGCATGATCCAGCCCAACACGCCGCTCAATGCCGCGCCGCTGGGCTTTCCGGCCAACCCGGAAGAGCTGGCCATCAACCCCGACGGCTCGCCGATCCGCATCGACCATGCGTTCTCGTGGGAGCATCCGCTGTCGGCCCATGGGCTCATGCACAACGTGATCACCAATGCGGTCAAGGGCGACCCCTACCGCATCGACACGCTGCTGATCTTCATGGCCAACATGGCCTGGAACTCCAGCATGAACACCATGGCCGTGCGCGAGATGCTCAACCGAAAGGACGAGAAGGGCGAGCACATGATTCCCTTCCTGGTGGTGTGCGACGCCTTCCAGAGCGAGACCGTGGCCTTTGCCGACCTGGTGCTGCCCGACACCACGTACCTCGAGCGGCACGACGTGATGAGCATGCTCGACCGGCCGATCTCGGAGTTCGACGGGCCGGTCGATTCGGTGCGCATTCCGGTGGTGCCGCCGACCGGCCAGTGCAAGCCTTTCCAGGAAGTGCTGATCGAGCTGGCCTCGCGCCTGAAGTTTCCGGCCTTCACCACGCCCGAAGGCGGGCGCAGGTTCGCGGGCTATCCGGACTTTGTCGTCAACTTCCAGCCGCAGCCGGGCATCGGCTTTCTGATGGGCTGGCGCGGCAAGGACGGCACCGAGCACCTGCGCGGCGAGCCCAACCCCAAGCAGTGGGAGGCCTATGCGCAGAACAACTGCGTGTTCCAGTACCACATGCCCGAGACCATGCACTACATGCGCAACTGGAACCGCGAGTACCTCGACTTCGCAAAGGACAAGGGCTGGCGCCAGCGCAACGACCCGGTGCAGCTGGCGCTGTATTCCGACACGCTGCAGAGCTTCCGCCTGGCCGCGCAGGGCAAGAGCGCGGGCCGGCAGCCGCCCGATGCGCTGCGGGGGCGCATCGACACCTACTTCGATCCGCTGCCTTTCTGGTACCCGCCGCTCGAGGAGGCCTCGACCGATCTCGATGCCTATCCGCTCAACGCCATCACCCAGCGGCCGATGGCGATGTACCACTCGTGGGATTCGCAGAACGCGTGGCTTCGGCAGATCCACAGCCACAACTATCTTCACGTGAACCCGCTCACCGCGCAGGCCGCGGGCATTGCCGACGGCGGCTGGTGCTGGGTCGAGAGCCAATGGGGCCAGGTGCGCTGCATGCTGCGCTACAGCGAGGCGGTGGAGCCCGGCACCGTGTGGACCTGGAACGCCATCGGCAAGGCCGATGGCGCCTGGCAGCTGGCGCCCGGCGCGGACGAGGCGCGCAAGGGCTTTCTGCTCAACCACCTGATCAGCGAGGAGCTGCCCTGCGCGGGCACCGCCAGTGGGCGCATCAGCAATTCGGATCCGGTCACGGGCCAGGCGGGCTGGTACGACGTGCGCGTGCGCATACGGCCCGCGGAACCGGGCGAGCCGGAAGAAAGCTTTCCGCAGATGGCGAGCATGCCGAGCGCACCCGGGGTGCTGGGGAAGGCGGCGAGCGTGTTGACGTACTTTGCGGGGAGGGGGAAGAAATGATGCAGTGGCTCAAGGATTTGATGGCCCCGGATCTGCTCCCTCCCCTTCCGGGGGAGGGCAGGGGTGGGGGCAGCGGCGCTGGAACTGGCAGCCATGCGGTGATGAAGGCCGCTGTGCCCCCACCCCAGCCCTCCCCCGGAAGGGGAGGGAGAAATGCCAGCGTACGCGCCGAACCGGGCGAAACTCTCGCCAAGCAACTCGCCCTCGTCATCGACCTCAACGTCTGCGTCGGCTGCCATGCCTGCGTCACGTCGTGCAAGCAGTGGAACACCTCCGGCAGCGCCGGCCCGCTGGCGGACGCGCAGCCCTATGGCGCCAACCCCACCGGCACCTTCTTCAACCGCGTGCAGACCTACGAGGCCGGCACCTTCCCGGCCACGCAGACGGTCCACTTCCCCAAGAGCTGCCTGCACTGCGAAGACCCGCCCTGCGTGCCCGTGTGCCCCACGGGTGCCAGCTACAAGCGCAAGGAAGACGGCATCGTGCTGGTCGACTACGACAAGTGCATCGGCTGCAAGTACTGCGCATGGGCCTGTCCCTACGGCGCGCGCGAGCTCGACGAGGAGCGCCAGGTCATGACCAAGTGCACGCTGTGCGTCGACCGCATCTACGACGAGCACCTGCCCAAGGAAGACCGCAAGCCCGCCTGCGTCAAGGCCTGCCCCACCGGCGCGCGCCTGTTCGGCGACGTGAAGGATCCGGACTCCGAAGTGTCCAGGGCCATCCGCGAACGCGGCGGCTACCAGCTGATGCCCGAGTGGGAAACCAGCCCGGCCAATCAGTACCTGCCGCGCCACGTCACGCAGCAGACCGCCCCCTCGATCGAAACGCAGGAGTAGCCCGATGCATCCCGCGTTCTCCATTCTTTTCTTCACCACGCTGGCCGGCGCCGCGCAGGGCCTGGTCGTCGCGCTTGCGCTCGCAGTGCTGTTCGGCCTGGGCCTCGCGCCCGGCTTTCTCACGCTGGCGCTCGGCGTGGCCGAAGTGCTGCTCGTGGCTGGCTTGGCCGCGTCATTCATGCACCTGGGCCGCAAGAGCCGCGCATGGCGCGCCGTGCTGATGTGGCGCACCTCGTGGATGTCGCGTGAAGTCATCGTGCTGCCGGCCTTCATCGCGCTGGTGGCGCTGTGGTGGCTGTCGCTGCGATTCGGCGCCGGCGCGCCATGGTCGTGGCTGCTGCCGGTGCTGGTGCTGTGTGGCGCGGCCGCGCTCTGGTACTGCACCGCCATGATCTACGCCTGCCTGCGCTTCATCGAGGAATGGGCGCATCCGCTCACCGTCGTCAACTTCACGCTCATCGGCCTGTCGTCGGGGCTGGTGCTGGCCTGTGCGATGGCTGCGCTGTCGGGTGAAACAGGTTTCGTGCAGCTGTTCGGCCCCTGGGCGCTCGCCGCCACGCTCGCGGCATGGGCCGCACGCGGCGGGGCGCTCAGGCGCAACGCGGCGATCCGCCACAAGTCGACGCTGCAATCGGCCACCGGCATCCGCGCCGAGAAGCTCGTGCAAAAGTCGATGGGCATGTCGGCCGGCTCGTTCAACACGCGCGAGTTCTTTCATGGCGCCACGCTGGCCGCGCTCAGGAACATGAAGCTCGGTTTCCTGCTGCTGGCCTTCGTGCTGCCTTCGCTGTTGCTGCTGTGGGGCGTTGCCAGCGCGGCCGTATGGCCGTGGCTGCTGGCGGTGCTGGTGCAGGCGCCAGGGCTGCTCGCGGAGCGCTGGTTCTTCTTCGCGCAGGCGAAGCACCCGCAGAACCTGTACTACCAGGTGGTGTCCTGAGGACCGGACCAAGGGCTTCGTTCAGACCTGGAAGTTCAGCTTCAGCCCCGGCGTCGGCCAGTCGTCGATGGCAATCAGCCGCCCGCTGCCCGACAGCGTGACGTAGGCCGTGCGCATGTCGCGTCCGCCGAAGCAGATGTTGGTGGTGTAGCGGTCGGGCAGCGGCATGTGTTCGCAGCTGCTGCCGTCCGGCGCGACGATGGTGATGCCGCCATGCAGCAGCGTGGCCACGCACAGGTTGCCCAGCGCATCGGCGGCCATCGAGTCGAACCGCTGGTAGTGCCCGCCCGGCGATGCGCACAGCATGCGCCCTCCGTGCGGCGACGGCCAGCCGTCCTTGCGCACACGCCCCGGCGCCGTGATGTCGAAGGCCCAGAGCCGCGCGCCTTCGGTTTCGGCGTAGTAGAGCGTGCGGCCGTCGGGCGACAGCGCGATGCCGTTGGGCGTCATCACCGGCCGCGCCACCGCATGCGCGCCGCTGCCGTCGCCTTGGCCGTAGAACAGGCCGCCGCGGTCCATGTCGCGTTCGCGCGTCTTGCCCAGGTCGGTGAAGTAGAAGCCGCCCTGCGCGTCGAACACGATGTCGTTCGGCCCGCAGAGCGCGCCGCCGTCGGCCGTGTCGTAGAGCCTCTCGGCGCGGCCTGTGGCCAGGTTCACGCGCTCGATGCGTCCGCCCAAATAGTCCTCGGCCTGGCCCACCGGGCGGTGGCAGCCGTCGGCCTCGGTGTGCCAGCGAAAGCCGCCGTTGTTGCACACGTATACCGCACCGTCCGGCCCCATGGCCGCGCCGTTCGGCCCGCCGCCAAGGTCGGCCACCACCTGCACCAGCCCGTCGTGCCGCACGCGCGTGAGCGTGCCGCGCGCAATTTCGACCAGCAGCACGGAGCCGTCGTCCATGGCAACAGGCCCTTCGGGAAACTGCAGGCCGGTGGCGAGTTCGCGGATGTGCATCGGGAGCCCCTTTTCTTCTTTGCAGGGGCTCCGAGTTTGCTTCTTCCTGGTTATTTCGTCATGCCTGGACCGGCATCAGCAGTTTGTCGGGCGTGATGGGCAGGTCGCGCACGCGCCGTCCGGTGGCGTTGTAGACCGCGTTGGCAATGGCGGCGGCCACGCTGGTGATGCCGATTTCGCCCACGCCCTTCACGCCCATGCGGTTGACGCGGGTGTCGGTTTCGGGCGCAAAAAGCACCTGCACGTCGCCGATGTCCGCATTCACGGGCACGTGGTAGTCGGCCAGCGTGCGCGTGACGAAGTGGCCGCTGCGCTCGTCGAGCACCGACTCTTCCATCAGCGCGTTGCCGATGCCCCAGACAATGCCGCCGATGATCTGTGATGCCGCGGTCTTGGGGTTGAGGATGCGCCCCGCCGCAATCACCGCCAGGTAGCGCGGCACGCGCACCAGCCCCAGGTCTTCGTCGACCCACACTTCGGCAAAGTTGGCACCGAAGGCGTAGTGCGACCAGGCGGCGATGTCCGCGCCCGGCGTGGCCGTGTTGCTGGCGCGCCATTCGTTCAGCTGGGCCGCCTGCAGCAGCTCCGCCACGCTGGGTTCGCGCACGAAGCGCAAGCTCACCTTCTCGCGCAGCTGCTGCTTGGCCGCTTCGCAGACCGCGAGCGCCGCGGTGCAGAAGGTGTTGGCGCCCCAGGAGCCGCCCGAACCGGGCGTGGGCGGAAGCGCCGAATCGCCGAGCCGCACCTCGACCTTGTCGAGCGGCAGGCCCAGCGTCTCGGCGGCGGTCTGCGCAATGACGGTGTAGCTGCCGGTGCCGAGATCGGTCGCGCACATCTCCACCACCGCGCGCACATCGCGGCCGCTGCGCGTGAGCACAAGGTTGGCCGAGGCGCCGCGATGCGGTGCGCCGCGCGATGCCGCGCTCATGCCGTAGCCCACCAGCCAGTGGCCCTGCCTGCGGCTGCGCGGCATGGCGCTGCGGTTGCTCCAGCCGAATTTCTCGGCGCCGATGCGCATGCATTCGATGAGCGATCGGCTGCCGAAGGGCTTGCCCGTGTCCAGGTCGGTCCTGGCGTCGTTTCTCACGCGCAGTTCCACCGGGTCGATCTTCAATTGCTCGGCCAGCTCGTCCATCGCCGATTCGAGCGCAAAGCTGCCGGGCGCCTCGCCCGGTGCGCGGGTCCACTTCGGCGTCTGCACGTTGAGCCTGAAGGCGCGGTGGGTGACCTGCGAGTTGGGCACCTCGTACATCATCCGCGAGATGACGCCGGTCTGCTCGACGAACTCCTCGTGCACCGAGGTGTGGGTGACGGTGTCGTGGCCCAGCCCCGTGAGCCGGCCGCTGGCGTCGGCGCCGAGCCGCATGTGCTGGCGGTTGTGCTGGCGCAGTCCGACCACCATGAACATCTGCTGCCGCGTGAGCACGTGCTTGACCGGCCGCTTCACGAGGCGCGCGGCCAGCACCGCCAGCATCGCGTTGTCGCGCGTGAGGATCTTGCTGCCGAAGCCGCCGCCCACGAACGGGCACACCACGCGCACGTTCTCGCGCGGAATGCCGAAGGTGGCGGCAATGGCGGGCGCGGCATCGCTCACCATCTGCAGCGAGTGATGCACCGTGACCTTGTCGTCGCCCTCCCAGGCGGCCACAGTGGCGTGCATCTCCATCGGGTGGTGGTGCTCGATGGGCGTGTTGTAGACCGCGTCGACGGTGCCTGCCGCGGTGCGCAGGCCCTGGTCGAGGTCGCCGCGCCGCGTGTCGGTCTTGTAGCCGGCGTTGATGGCGGCCGGCGCGTAGGCGTCCTTGACGTTGGCATCGAAGCCGATGCGCGGCTTTGCCGCGTCGTAGCTCACCTTCACCAGCGTGGCCGCATGGCGCGCCTGCTCGAGCGTCTCGGCCACCACGAAGCCGATGAGCTGCCCATGGTGGTGAATGGCCGTGTCCTGCAGCAGTGGCGTGGCGCGCGTGAAGCGGTTCTGCGGCGTCTCGGGCGCGGGTGGCGCCATCCTGGGCACGTTCTTGTGCGTGAGCACCAGCAGCACGCCGGGCGATTGCTCCGCCGCCGCGGTGTCGATGTCGCGCACGCGCCCGGCCGCCACGGTGCTGCCCAGCGCAACACCGTACACCAGCCCCGGGTAGGAAAACTCGGCCGCATAGCGTGCCTGGCCGGTCACCTTGAGGCGGCCGTCCACGCGGTCGACCGGCTGCCCGATGAGGGGAGAAGCTTGTCTGTTCATGCCGTGCTCCTGCTCGTGGTTTCCAGCGCGCGCACGATGCTCCGTTTGGCCAGTTCGATCTTGAAGCGGTTGTGCTCGAAGCCCGTGGCGCCGGCCAGCGCAGCATCCGCCGCCTGTCGGAACAGCGGCAGGCCGGGCTCGGCGCCCTGCAGCAGCGCCTCGGCCTCGCGCGCGCGCCAGGGCATGTGGGCCACGCCGCCCAGGCAGATGCGCGCCTGCCGGATGCGGCTGCCCTCCATGTCGAGTGCGGCCGCCACCGACACCAGCGCAAAGGCATAGCTGGCACGGTCGCGCACCTTCAGGTAGTGCGAGCGCTGCGCGAAGCGGGCGCTCTCGGCCGGCAGGTTGATGGCGGTGATCAGTTCGCCCGGCGCCAGGTTGGCATCGAGCTCGGGCGTCTCGCCCGGCAGGCGGTGGAACTGCGCGATCGGAATCGTCCTGCGGCCTGAGGGCCCCTGCAGCTGCACCACAGCATCGAGCGCGTGCAGCGCCTGCGCCATGTCGCCCGGGTAGCTCGCGATGCACTTCGCGCTGGTGCCCAGCACCGCGTGGTTGCGGTTGAAGCCCTGCAGCGCGCTGCAGCCCGTGCCCGGCGCGCGCTTGTTGCAGGGCTGGGTCACGTCGTAGAAGTAGGGGCAGCGCGTGCGCTGGCGCAAGTTGCCGCCGTTGGTGGCGGCGTTGCGCAACTGGCCCGAGGCGCCCGCAAGAATGGCCTGCGCCACCAGCGGGTAGCGCGTGCGCAGCATTGGGTGGTTGGCCGTGTCGCTGTTGCGCGCCAGCGCGCCCAGCCGAAGGCCGCCCGCGGGCTGCGCCTCGATGGCCGCCAGCGGCAGGCGGTTGATGTCCACCAGCCGGTCGGGCGCTTCCACGCCTTCCTTCATCAGGTCGACGATGTTGGTGCCGCCGGCCAGGAATCTTGCCCCCGGCTGCGTGGCTGCTTGAACGGCCGTGTCCGCGTCGGTGGCGCGGGTGAATGCGAAGGGCTTCATGCGCGGCTCCTTCGGCTGCTGGCCGCACGCGGCATCGCCAGGCTCACTTCGCGCACCGCGGCCACGATGCCGGGGTAGGCGCCGCAGCGGCAGATGTTGCCCGACATGCGCTCGCGGATCTCGGCGTCGCTCAGCTGCGCCACCGGCCCGGTGCGGCGCACATCGGCCGTGACATGGCTCGGCGCGCCTTGCTCGGCCTCGCGCAGCATGCCCACGGCCGAGCAGATCTGCCCAGAGGTGCAATAGCCGCACTGGAACCCGTCGTGCTTGATGAAGGCCGCCTGCATCGGATGCAGCTCGCTGCCGCGCGCCAGGCCTTCGATGGTGGTGATCTCCGCCCCGTCGTGCGAGAGCGCGAGTGCCAGGCACGAGTTGATGCGGCGGCCGTTGACGAGCACCGTGCACGCGCCGCATTGGCCGTGGTCGCAGCCTTTCTTCGTACCTGGCAGCGCCATCTGCTCGCGCAGCAGGTCGAGCAGCGTCGTGCGCGGATCGACCTGCAGCGCATGCGGCTTGCCGTTGACGCGCAGGGCAAGGGCCATGGAAGAAGAGGGTGGCGCTGCGTCGGCATTCGCCTGCGCGGCCGATGCCACCGACGCGGCCATTGGCGCGGACGCCAGGATGCCGGCGATGCCGGTCGTTCCGCTTTCCGCGAGGAAGGCGCGGCGGGTCAACTGGCCGGCGGGTGCAGGGAGAAGAGGGCTGTTGGCGTCGTCAGGCAAATCATCGGCCTGCCGTTCATCGGGAAGGAGGGATGTCATCGTGTGGCAACTGGGGATCGATCGATGAAGGGACCTCGTCGCGCGGGCAGTGGCCCTTGCGCTTTTTTTCGAGGCGTCGATTCCTCAGCTTAGCCATCGATAACTTGTTGCAGGCATCGGTTTTTTTTATACCTGCGGGGTGCTCAGGCCATCCTGCGCCGCGTGTCGTCGTCGACCAGTTCGCGCAACGCGCTGAACAGCGGCGTGGTGTCCGTGTGCTTCCTGCCGTAGCCGAGATTGAAGGCGTAGTCGAAGTCCGCGGGGTTCGCGCCCTGGTTGTGCTGCAGGATCGTCTCGAGCTTGTCGAGTGCCTTCACGGCTTTCGCCTCGGGGGAGGTAGCGTTTTCGTACTCGTCCCAGAGCGACAGCAGTTCGGTGCGCAGCTTGTCGTCGAGCGGCGCCATGAGCGTGAGCAGGTCGTTGCGTTCGCGCTCGCTCTTGTCCGGATGCACATGCTGGCTCACCGCCGGAATGTCGCCATGAATGGCCTCGCCCAGGTCGTGCACCACGCACAGCTTGAGCACCTTCGACAGGTCGAGCCCGGCCAGCTCTTCCTCGAACGCCATCGCCATCAGGCACAGCCGCCAGCTGTGCTCGGCCGTGCTCTCCGCGCGGCCGGAGGAGGTGTGGCCGCTGCGCAGCACGTCCTTGAGTTTTTCCGCTTCGCGCAGGAACGCGAGCTTGCCCTTGAGTCTCTCGATGTTCATGGCGAGGGATCGTAGTCAGGCCGCGGGCGGGTGTCTACGCATGAGATATGCGCGTGGGGTGCGGACGCCGGCGGATGCGGACACCCGCCGGCGCGAATCACTGTTGGACTCGGGCTCGGCCATGCGCCTCAATCGATATGATTCGGCGGAATCGCCTCATGGAAGGGCGAATTCAGGGGGGAGATGTGTCAATGAATTCAAGTGCCGCGTCCGCATGCGAAGCGATTCGATGAAGGCCGCCTTGCGCCTTGTGCTGAACGTGTTCGCTTGGTTCTTCGCCATGCCAGTGCTTTTCGTTTTTGCGGCGGCACTCGAGAGCCACAGGATTCTCTCTATCTCCGATCACATTGCTCCGATGACCGCAGTCGTGCTTTCACTGTGGGCCGGCGTGATCTATTGGCGCTGCATCCCGAGCACGCCAAGCATGTGGCGCAGAGTCGGCTACCTTGCTGCCTTCCTGGGCGTCATGTTCCTCCTGGGATGGGCCGCAATGTGGGCGACTTTCGTCGTCATGCTGGCAATCTACGGCGCGTGATGCCTTTCAATCCCCCCCGCACCCGCTGCGCTCCAGTACAGGCAGCAGCTGCGGCCCCAGCGACTTCAGCAACTGCGTCGGCAGCGCGCTCGTGAACCGATAACGCGCGGCGTACGGTTCGTTCGCATAGACCATGATGGTGCCGAAGTAGCGGTCGCCGATCGTGAACACGAAGGTGGCCGAGCGGCTGATCTTGCGCTCGGCGCCCGCCCGTCCGCCGCGGCCGTTGTGCCCGTAGCGATGGTCGCCGGTGCCGGTCTTGCCGCCGATCTCGATCACGCGGCCGTTCGCGTCCACGAGCGCATCCTTCAGGCGCCGCGCCGTGCCGTCCTGCACCACCTGGACCAGTGCGCGGCGCACCGTGGCGGCCACCTCGGGGGGCAGCACCTGTTCGGCGCCGGCGTCGCGCGGTTCGAGCCGCGTCTCGTAGGGCGTGTCGCGCGCGAAGTGCAGCGCGCCGACCCGTTGCACCGGCCGCCGCACGCCGTCGTTGGCGATGATGCCCATCAGTTCCGCCAGCGCGGCCGGCCGGTCGCCCGAGGCGCCGATCGCGCTCGCATAGGAGGGCGTGAGCGATTCGAACGGATAGCCCAGGCGCTGCCACGAGCGGTGAATCTGCGCGAAGGCATCGAGCTCGACCAGCTCGCGCAGGCGCTTGTCCTGCGCGCTCTTGTGGCGCGTCTTGAAAAGCCAGGCGTAGACCTCCTGGCGTTCGTTCGCGCTCGCCTCCAGCACCTCGGCCAGGGTTGCGCCAGGGTGGCGCCGCAGGAACCCCACCAGCCAGAGCTCCAGCGGATGCACCCGCGCGACATAGCCGCGATCGCCGAGCGACAGGCCGGCATAGGTGGTGCGCAGCGCCCGCAGTGCGCGCGGCGAGCCGGCGCCCTTGCCCAGCCGCTGGGCGAGCAGCTCGTCGAGCCGTGCGTCGCTGGCCTCGGGCTCGATCGTGAACAGCGCGCTCGCCAGCCGCGGCGCCGATGGCTTCAGGCTGCGCATCAGCAGCGCTTCGGCGCCCGCGGCCGACTGGTGCTGGTACTTGCGATAGAAGCGGATCAGGAAGGCCGAGCCCTCGCGGTCGGCAAAGCGCGCGAGCATCTCGCGCCGGCCCGGGTCGGCCGGGTCATTCAGCAGGCGCTCGGCGTCCGACGTGCCGCCGAACATGCGGTGGCGCACCACGTCGCGCATCAGGCGGATGAAGACCAGGTTGACCGAATGCTTGAAGCCTTCGCGCACCGTCATCGATTCGCTGTTGCGTGAGCGCTCGAAGTTTTCGAACTGGTGCAGGCCGCCGCCCGTGAAGAACGATTCGCCCGGGTTCGCCGAATACTTGCGCTCCATGGCCGCCTCGAGCATCGGCGTGAGGCGGCGGTCCTTGGCGCGCAGCAGGTACTGCCGCGCCCACGCGCCCAGCGGGTCGCGCGGGTTGTTCGGCAGCGCCGCCAGCTGGGCGGGGCCCAGCCCGGCCCAGCGGGCGTGCAGCTCGGCCACGAGCTCCAGGTAGCTCACCAGCGTGCGCAGCTTGGCGGTCGAGCCCAGGTCCAGCCGCGCGCCCTGGTTCACGTCGAAGGGCTGGTTGATGTTGTCGGCCTGCACGCGCAGCAGGTTGGCCTGCGCGCCGCGCTCGAACAGCGTGAAGCTGTAGATCAGCGGAGCCGGGTCCGCACCCGGGTCGAGCAGATGGGGCCCGAACAGGCCTGCGGCCTTGGCTGCAGCGGGGGTGCGCAGGCCGGCCAGCACCTGCGCCGCGAGCGCCTGCGCTTCGCCGTCCAGGCTGGTTTCAGCTTCGAGGTCGAGCCGCTCCAGGTCATAGGCGCGCGGCACGTCGAGCAGCGTGGAGATGTGGGTGCGCAGCGCGATGGTGGCCTTGCGCTGGACGAAGTCGGTCCGCGGCGCGGCCGGCAGTTCGGGCCGCAGGTGCAGCGGCAGCGGCAGTGCCGCATCGCGCAGCGAGGGCGCGATCAGGCCCGCCTCGGCCATCAGCCGCAGGTAGCTGTCGGTCAGCCGGGCCAGGCCCGCGCCGTCGCCGAGCAGGTGCTGCGACGGGCGGCGCTGCGCGATCATCAGCGACAGCGCCTGCTTGAAGGCCTCGGCCTGGCGCCGCAGCGCCTCGGGCGTGGGCGCCGCCGCCCCTTCCGCGTTGTCGGCGAGCAGGCGGTTGACCTCGCGGAAGTCGCGCCCGTACCAGGCCCACAGGCCATCGCCCAGGCCGTGCACCTCGCCCATGCCCGGGCGCGCGGCCAGGGGCACGGTGTCGAGATAGTCGACGACGATCTGGCGGCGCCGCGCCAGCGTGTCCTCGCCGTCCTGGTAGGCGCGCACGGAGGCGGACATCATCTGGCGCAGCTTTTCGCGCACCGACGCGGTGCGGCCCTGCGGCGAATGGCGGTACTTTTCGATCTGGGTGGCCAGCGTGCTGCCGCCCGTCGCCGTCCCCCCCGGGTTGAACACCCGCAGCCCCTGCTCGACCGCGGCCTTGGCAAAGCGCTCCGGATCGAGCGCGGGGTTGCGCTGCGCCGGCTCCGCGTCCAGCAGGTGGCGGTCCTCGACGAACAGCAGGGCGCTCACCAGCAGTGGTGGCACGTCCTCGAAGCGCTCGTACGCACGCTGGGGCACGCGCGTGTGCAGCAGCGCCGCATTGCGGCAGTCGCGCACGGTCAGGCCGGCCTGGTTCTTCTCGCGGTAGGGCGTGAAAAGCCCGTGCTCCTGCAGCTCGATCAGCCGTGGCGACATGCGGGCCTGGCGCGTAATGGCGTAGCCGTGGGGCTGCAGGCGCTCGATGAAACCGGGAAGATCGTGGTAGCCCAGCCGCTCGTCGTAGGGCCCCGTGTGGGGGAAGCGGATCGCGTCGCTGGCACCGGCGCCGACGCTGAAGCCGGCGCCGCCGACAAAGTCGCGCCAGAAGGCCGATTGCCATCGGGAAGTCTTCAGCTCGTCGACCACCGCGTAGGCGGCAAGCGCACCCAGCACGGCGAATCCGCCACCGATCCACAAGACCTTCTTGAACCTTGTCATGCTGCCTCGCACACAGTCTGAACCACGGGTTCGTGCATCGCGATGATGCGCTTTCCGCGGCCGCTTGGCGCATGTGCGCGGCGTTCTTCGGTGCCGGAGAACTACCTATGGCGAATCAGCGCTGCCTTGGCATACAAGGTGTAGTTGGATTGTTTTAACAGCAACAAGGCGTGGCCTTTCTCAGCCCACCGCCTTGATGAGCCGTTCGCGCCCCGCCTTGGCCAGCATGGACGCCACCGCGCACGAGGCCAGGCGGGCCGGCTCCGAGTCGGCCCGGCTCGTCAGGATCACCGGCACCTTGGTGCCCAGCACGATGCCCGCCGCATAGGCTCCGCCCAGGAAGCTGAGGCTCTTCGCCAGCATGTTCCCCGCGTCCAGGCTGGGCACGATCAGCACGTTGGCCCGGCCGGCCACCGGCGAGACGATGCCCTTGATGCGCGCCGCCTCGGCGTCGATGGCGTTGTCCATGGCCAGCGGCCCGTCGAGTTGCGCGCCGGTGATCTGGCCGCGGTCGGCCATCTTGCACAGCGCGGCGGCGTCCAGCGTGGAAGGCACCTTGGGGTTGACCGTTTCCGTGGCCGAGAGAATCGCCACCCGCACCGCCGGCATCTGCAGCGCATGCGCCAGGTCGATCGCGTTCTGCACGATGTCGACCTTCTCCTCGAGCGTGGGCGCGATGTTGATCGCGGCGTCCGAAATGATCAGCGGCTGCGCGTGGCCCGGAACGTCCATCACGAAGCAGTGACTGATGCGGCGCGACGTGCGCAGCCCGCCTTCGCGCCGCACCACCGCGGCCATCAGCTCGTCGGTGTGCAGGCTGCCCTTCATCAACGCATCGACTTCGCCGCGCAAGGCCATGGCGACGGCGGCGTCGGCTGCGGCGTGGCTGTGAGGGACGTCGACGATGGGGATGGCCGAGAGGTCTGCGTTGGCCTCGCGTGCCGCAGCTTCGATTTTTGCGCGCGGGCCGATCAGCACCGGCGCAATGAGGCCCAGCGCGGCTGAAGCCAAGGCGGCTTCGAGTGACACGGCGCTGGCCGGGTGGACGACCGCGACGCGGAGCGGTGGGAGGGCGCGGGCTGCGGCGATCAGGCGGTCGTAGTGGGGATGGGGCGCGGAGGAGGAGGGGGCCATGCGGGCTCCGGAGGGTTAGGTGGTTCGAGCAGTTTGCTGCAAGCAACTCATTGGAGGCTGTCCGCACACGTCAAGTCGGCAACACGTTTCGACCAGCTGCGCTGCCGTGCCGTCGGAGAGCGTGAACCACCGCGGGCTTTTTTTAGATGCTTGCGCTGAGATCTTCAGCCCGAGTCCGCAGCCAGTTCGCGAGTCACGACGTTTGATGGTTAGCCACCTAACACTTGGGTGAGCTCAAAGAGGCTCGGGTTTCCCCAGTCGAGATATTTCCCCTAGTGCCCGAAAACAACGCAAACGAAAAAGCCCCGTTGCTATCGGCTTGATAGCAACGGGGCTTTTAATTGGTGCCGGAGAGATGAATCGAACACCCGACCTTCTCATTACGAATGAGCTGCTCTACCGACTGAGCTACACCGGCGAAGCCTCGGATTATAGCAACACCGTCAGGCCTTTTCGGCGTGGTACTTGGTCAAACGCTCGACTTCGTTACGCGAACCCAACATCACGCTCACGCGCTCGTGCAGTTTGGTGGGCTTCAGGTCGAGGATGCGCTGCTTGCCGTTGGTGGCCGCGCCGCCGGCCTGCTCGACCAGCCAGCTCATCGGGTTGGCCTCGTACATCAGGCGCAGCTTGCCGGCCTTTTCGGGCTCGCGCTTGTCCCACGGGTACATGAACACGCCGCCGCGCATCAGGATGCGGTGCACGTCGGCCACCATGCTGGCAATCCAGCGCATGTTGAAGTCCTTGCCGCGCGGGCCTTCCTTGCCGGCCAGGCATTCGTCGATGTAGCGCTTCATGGGATCGTCCCAGTGGCGCATGTTGCTCATGTTGATCGCAAATTCCTTGGTGTCGGCCGGAATCTGGATGTCCTCCTGCGTGAGCACGAAGCTGCCTTGCTCGCGGTCGAGCGTGAACATGGCCACGCCGTTGCCCACGGTGAGCACCAGGGTGGTCTGTGGGCCGTAGATGCAGTAGCCGGCCGCCACCTGCTGGGTGCCGGGCTGCAGAAAGTCGGCTTCCTGCACGCCGGGGGTGTCGTCGGGCTTCTTCAGCACGCTGAAGATGGTGCCGATGCTCACGTTCACGTCGATGTTGCTGCTGCCGTCGAGCGGGTCGAACATCAGCAAATATTCGCCCTGCGGGTAGCGGTTGGGCACCACGTAGATGCTGTCCATTTCCTCGCTGGCCATGGCCGCGAGGTGGCCGCCCCATTCGTTGGCCTCGATCAGCACTTCGTTGGCGATGATGTCCAGCTTCTTCTGGATCTCGCCCTGCACGTTCTCGCTCTCGGCAGTGCCTAGCACTCCCCCCAGCGCGCCCTTGTTGACGGCCTGGCTGATGCTCTTGCAGGCGCGGGCCACCACTTCGAGCAAGAGGCGCAGCTGGCCGGGAATAAGGCCGTCGGCGCGCTGCTTTTCGACGAGGTAGCGGGTGAGGGAAATCTTCTGTTGTGCCATGGGATATGTCCTATGCAATGTGGGGGTCTGTTCGCGAAACACCGCGGAACCGGCTTTGCCGGGCCGCTGGTGTTGCCCCCGGCGAGGGGGTGGGCGAAGCGACACGAAGTGCGCGAAGCCTGGGGGTGAGCTTAATTCCCGGCCAGGGCGCGGGTCACCACTTCGTGGGTGTCTTTGCTGAGGTCGGGCTTGGCCGCCACGCGGGCGATGGCTTCACGCGCGGCGCTGCGGTAGGGTTCGGCCAGCTTGCTCCAGCGGTCGAGCGCGCGGGCGAGGCGGGCGGCCACCTGGGGGTTGATGGCGTCCAGCTCGATGACGCGCTCGCTCCAGTACACGTAGCCGGCGGCGTCGGGGCGGTGGAAGGCGCCGGGGTTGGCGCTGCAATAGCTGAAGATCACGCTGCGGGCGCGGTTGGGATTCTTGATGGAGAAGTCGGGGTGCTTCATCAGCTGCCTGACCAGCGGCAGGATGTCGCCGCCGCGGTCGGGCGCGCCGGCCTGCAGCGAGAACCACTTGTCGATGACCAGGGCCTCGTCCTTGAAGAGAGCGTGGAAGCGCGCCAGCGCCTGCGCGGCCAGGGTGTGGCCGGACGACACCAGCGCGTTGAGCGCGTTGAAGCGGTCGGTCATGTTGCCGGCGTCCTTGAAGCGCTGCAGCGTCTTGCCGGGCCACACGGTGTCGCCCGAGGAGCGCGCCGCCAGGCACAGGAAGTTGAGCGCCATGCCGGCCAGCGCGCGGCGGCCCGAAGAGGTCGGGTCGGGCGTGTAGGCGCCGGTGTCGTGGTTCTCTTCATACGCCCACTGCCAGTCGGCGAAGAGGGCGGTGGCCAGCTGGGCGCGCATGGCTTCGCGCACCAGGTGCACGCGCTGCGGATCGACCACGTCGAGCTGCTCGGCAATGTAGGTTTCCGACGGCAGCGTGAGCACCAGTTCCTTGAAGGCGGCGTCGAGCTGGGGGTTGCGCAGCACGCTGCGCATGGCGTCGATGTAGGCGTCGTTCAGCACCGGGGTGGTGTCGGTCGCCAGCGCCGCAATGCCCTGCAGCGCGGCGCGCAGGCCCAGGCGCTGGCCGGCTTCCCAGCGGTTGAACGGGTCGGGGTCGTTGGCCAGCAGGGTGAGCAGCTGGGCGTCGGTGTACTCGAAGTCCAGGATCACCGGCGCGCTGAAGCCGCGCAGGATGGAAGGCACGGGCTCGGCGTCGAGGCCCACGAAGGTGATCTGCTCGCCGGCGCGCGAGAGCACCAGCGTGCGGGTGCCGCGCGTGACTTCGTTTTCGCCCTGGAGCTGCAGCGGCAGTTCGCGGCCGCTCGCATCGAGCAGGCCGATGTTCACCGGAATGACGAAGGGTTCCTTGGTCGCCTGGCCCGGCGTGGGCGGGCAGCTTTGCACCACGCTCAGGGTGTAGCTGCGGTTCTGCGCGTCGTACACGCCGTGCGCGGCCAGGCGCGGCGTGCCGGCCTGGCTGTACCAGCGCTTGAACTGGGGCAGCAGGCGGGCGAGTTCCGAATCGGGGTTGGCGTCGGCAATGGCCTGGGCGAAGTCGTCGCAGGTCACGGCCTGGCCGTCGTGGCGTTCGAAGTAGAGCGTGATGCCGCGCTCGAAGCCCTTGCGGCCGACCAGCGTCTGCATCATGCGCACCACCTCGGCACCCTTTTCGTAGATGGTGACGGTGTAGAAGTTGCTGATCTCGATGTAGCTGTCGGGCCGCACCGGGTGGGCCATGGGGCCGGCGTCTTCGGGGAACTGGGCGGTGCGCAGCACGCGCACGTCCTCGATGCGCTTGACGGCGCGGGCCGAGGGGTCGGCGCACAGGTCCTGGCTGAACTCCTGGTCGCGGAAGACGGTGAGGCCTTCCTTCAGCGACAGCTGGAACCAGTCGCGGCAGGTGACGCGGTCGCCGCTCCAGTTGTGAAAGTACTCGTGGCCGACCACGCTTTCGATGTTGCTGTAGTCGGCGTCGGTGGCGGTGGCCTGGTTGGCCAGGACGTACTTCGTGTTGAAGATGTTCAGGCCCTTGTTTTCCATGGCGCCCATGTTGAAGTCGCTGGTGGCGACGATCATGAAGCGGTCCAGGTCCAGCGGCAGGCCGAAGCGGGCCTCGTCCCAGAGCACGGAGTTGACCAGCGAGTTCATCGCATGCTCGGTCTTGTCGAGGTCGCCGGCGCGCACGTACACCTGCAGCAAATGTTCCTTGCCGTTGCGCGCGGTGATGCGCTGCTCGCGCGCCACCAGCTTGCCGGCCACCAGCGCGAACAGGTAGCAGG
This sequence comes from Variovorax sp. VRV01, assembly GCF_014852545.1. Classification (NCBI taxonomy): domain Bacteria; kingdom Pseudomonadati; phylum Pseudomonadota; class Betaproteobacteria; order Burkholderiales; family Comamonadaceae; genus Variovorax; species Variovorax sp. VRV01. The sequence goes on along the minus strand of NZ_JACVBS010000006.1, from coordinate 275,705 downwards.
GCTTCCTGAAGGGGTCGACCCACTTGGCGAAGTGGCGGCCTTCGGGCAGCTCGCCCTGCTCGACGAGGTTGCCGTTCGACAGCAGCACCGGGTAGGCGGCCTTGGCGGCGCGCAGCGTCACGGTGTACATCGCCATCACGTCCGGACGGTCGAGGAAGTAGGTGATGCGGCGGAAGCCTTCGGCCTCGCACTGCGTGAAGAAGGTGTCTTCGCTCACGAACAGGCCCATCAGCTTGGTGTTCTTGATGGGGCAGCAGGTGGTGAAGATCTCGAGCTCGAAAGCGTCGGGCAAACCGTCGATCACGAGCTGGTCGCCTTCCATGCGGAACGATGCGCCCTGGCCGTTGACCAGCACGCGCGCCAGGTTCAGCTCGTCGCCGTCCAGGCGCAGGGGCTGGGCCGGCGCGTCGGGGTTGCGGCGCAGCTGCATGCGGTTGAGCACGCGGGTCTTGGCGGGGTCGAGGTCGAAGGTGAGGTCGACGGTGTCGATCCAGAATGCCGGGGCGGCATAGTCTTCGCGGCGAATGGCAATCGGTTGCCCTTGGGCGTCACGCTGCAGCAGCATCGAGTGTCTCCAGAAAATTCGAATGGGCGAGTTCGTCGTAGTCGCGAACGGCGGCAATCACATGGGGGCCGGCAAGCTCGGCGGCGGTATGGGTGCTGCACACGGCCACGGCACGCATGCCGCCGCGGCGCGCGGCCTCGATGCCGAAGGGGGCGTCTTCAAAGACGATGCAGCGCTCGGGCGCCACGCCGATGCGGCGCGCGGCTTCCAGAAAGATCTCGGGCGTGGGCTTGCCGGCAAAGCCTTCGTCTCCGCCGACGATGGCCAGCGGCAGCGGGTCCATCTTCAGGCGCGACATCGCAAACTCGATGTTGTGCCGGTCGCCGGCCGTGCCCACCGCCACCTTCAGGCCGCGTGCGACGGCGGCCCTGGCAAAGGCCGTGAAGCCGGCCACCTCGGTGAAGTTGTCGTGGAAGAGGGCGCGGTAGATCTCTTCCTTCTCGTGCACCAGTGCCTGGCACTCGTCGTCGGCCAGCTCGCGCTCGAACAGCTCGCGCATGCACTCGGCGCCGGTGCGGCCCGTGGTGCGCGCAAGAATGTCGGTCACGTCGAGCTTCAGCCCGTGGCGTTCGACAAACTCCACCCACGAGCGCGCATGCCAGGGCATGGAGTCGATCATGGTGCCGTCCATGTCGAAGATGAAGGCTTCGACCTTCCCGTGCGTCAGGCTCATCGCTTACACGCCTTGCTTGAGCGAGGCTTCGATGAACACGTCGAGGTCGCCGTCGAGCACCTTCTGCGTGGCCGAGACTTCGACGTTGGTGCGCAGGTCCTTGATGCGGCTGTTGTCCAGCACGTAGCTGCGGATCTGGTGGCCCCAGCCCACGTCGGTCTTGCTGTCCTCGAGCTTTTGCTGCTCTTCCTGGCGCTTGCGCATCTCGTGGTCGTACAGGCGCGAGCGCAGGCGCTTCCACGCCACGTCGCGGTTGCTGTGCTGGCTGCGGCCGTCCTGGCACTGCACCACGATGCCGGTCGGGATGTGCGTGAGGCGCACGGCCGAGTCGGTCTTGTTGATGTGCTGGCCGCCCGCGCCGCTGGCGCGGAAGGTGTCGGTGCGAACGTCGGCCGGGTTGATCTCGATCTCGATGGAGTCGTCGATTTCCGGGTACACGAAGATGCTGGCAAAGCTGGTGTGGCGCCCGCCCGAGGAGTCGAACGGCGACTTGCGCACCAGGCGGTGCACACCGGTCTCGGTACGCAAGAGGCCGAAGGCGTAGTCGCCCTCGACCTTGATGGTCGCGCCCTTGATGCCGGCGGTGTCGCCCGGGGTTTCGTCCTCGATCTGCGTCTTGAAGCCCTTGCGTTCGGCGTACTTCAGGTACTGGCGCAGCAGCATGCTGGCCCAGTCGCAGGCCTCGGTGCCGCCGGCGCCGGCCTGGATGTCGACGAAGGCGTTGAGCGGGTCGGCCGGGTTGTTGAACATCCGGCGGAATTCGAGCTGCTTGATGTCGGCTTCGAGCGCGGCGGCGTCATCGGCGATGGACTGCAAGCCGTCCAGGTCGCCTTCTTCCTTCGACATCTCGTAGAGCTCGGTGTTGTCCGACAGGCCGCTGGTGAGGCGGTCGAGCGTGACGACCACGTCGTCGAGCGACTTCTTCTCGCGGCCCAGTTCCTGGGCCTTTTTGGGGTCGTTCCAGACGTTGGGATCTTCGAGCGATGCGTTGACTGTCCTCAGTCGTTCAGCTTTGGCATCGTAGTCAAAGATACCTCCGTAAATCCGCAGTCCGGGCGCTCAGGTCTGCAAGCGTTGCGCCGATCTGGTTGATTTGTTCTGCGTCCATGGGGTGTCCTGACTGTGTTCGGGGGAAACCGGGCATTTTCTCATGGACCGATAACCCACCCAGGAACGGCGCTGTATTGCTCCTTCCCTCTTTGGGGGAAGGCTGGGATGGGGGCGCGCAGGGCGCCCATTGCGAGTGCCGCTTGCCCCACCCCAACCCTCCCCCCGGGGGGGAGGGAGAAGAGAAAGAAAGTCAGAACGCCGGGACCAGCGAGCCCTTGAACTGCGTCTCGATGAAGCTCTTCACCTCCGGCGACTGGTAGGCCGCCACCAGCCGCCTGGCCCAGGGCTTGTCCTTGTCGGCGCGGCGCACGGCGATCAGGTTGGCATAGGGGCTCTTCGCGGCCTCCTTGATCACGGCGTCCTTGTTGAGCGACAGGCCCGCCTTCTCGGCATAGTCGTTGTTGATGGCGGCAATGGTCAGGTCGTCGAGCGAGCGCGGCAGCTGGGCGGCATCGAGCGGCACCAGCTTGAGCTTCTTGGGGTTCGAAACCACGTCCAGCGGCGTGGCCGTGTTGTTCTTCGCCGCCTCGGGTTTCAGCGTGATGAGGCCGGCCGACTGCAACAGCAACAGGGCGCGGTTGCCGTTCGACGGGTCGTTCTGGATGCCGACCGAGGCGCCCTCGGGCAACTGGTCGATCGTCTTGATCTTGCGCGAGTAGAAGCCCAGCGGCGCGGTGATGGTGAGGCCCACGGGCACGATGTCGAAGCCGCGTGCCTTGTTCTGGTTGTCCAGGAAGGGCTGGTGCTGGAAGGCATTGGCATCGAGGTCGCCCGAGGCCAGGGCCGCGTTGGGCAGCTGGTAGTCGTTGAACACCACGACCTGGATGTTCAGGCCGTCCTTGGCGGCGACCTTCCTGACCACTTCGAAGACCTGCTCGGCGCTGCCGACGGAAACGCCGACCTTGACGGTGTTCTTGTCTTGCGCAAGCGCGGCGTTGCCGACGAGAAGGGCGGCGGCCAGCGTGGCAAGGGCGAGGGTGCGGCGGCGGAAAGTGGTGTGCATGTTGTTGCGCGAAATCAAAAAAGGAGGGCGCGAATGTGGCATTGCCCGGCGCATTTGGGAACGAACCAATGGGCATATCGATATGGCGTCTGCGCCGGGCAATTCGGGCGTCTTATGCGTTTTCATGCATATGCATGAGACGATTTGTTCGTTCCCTTTTGGCGCCTTTGTTTTCATACTCGGCCCCTTTTCGCGAACCTTTGTGGCCGGCTCCGCGCCCGCCGCTGCCTTTTTCATGAGCAACCTTTCTTCCGATGCGGGCCGCGGCAACGCGCAGCCCGTGATCCGTCTTCAATCCGTGCAGAAGTCCTTCGCACTGCCCAGCGGCGAGGTGTTCGACGCCGTGCAGTCGCTCTCGCTCGACATCCACCCCGGCGACGTGTTCGGCCTGATCGGCAAGAGCGGCGCGGGCAAGTCGACCTTGCTGCGCCTCATCAACCTGCTGGAGCGGCCCGATGCGGGCCGGGTCTTCGTGGGTGGGCGCGACCTCACGACGCTCTCGCGCCGCGAGCTGCGCGACACGCGCCAGAACATCGGCATGATCTTCCAGCAGTTCAACCTGCTGCAGAACGCCACGGTGTTCGACAACGTGGCCTTCCCGCTGAAGATCCATGGCCGCCATTCCAGGGCCGAGATCGATGCGCGGGTCCGCGAATGCCTGGCCCTGGTGGGCCTGGCCGAGAAGATCGACACCTACCCGGCGCAGCTCTCGGGCGGGCAAAAGCAGCGCGTGGCCATTGCGCGTGCGCTGGCGCCGCGGCCGCAGGTGCTGCTGTGCGACGAGCCCACCTCGGCGCTGGACACCGAAACCACGCGCGCGCTGCTCGAAACGCTGCGCGACATCAACCAGAAGATCGGCGTGACCATCGTGATCGTCACGCACGAGCTCTCGGTGGTCGAGGTGCTGTGCCGCAATGTGGCCATTCTGGAGAAGGGCCGGCTGGTGGAGCAGTTCGCGGTGGTCGATGCGCCGAGCGAAGAGCGCAAGACGGCGCTGGGCCGCGAGATCGACGCGCTGGTGCGCCGCCGCGAACGCGAGGCGCGCGAACCCATCGAGCCTCACCCGCCGTCGCTGCAGCGCAGCCCGCAGGAGGTGGCCTATGTTTGAGAACATCGCGCCCATCCTCCCCGAGCTGTGGACCGCCACGGGCCAGACCTTCCTGATGCTGGCCATCGGCCTCTCGGCCGCGGTGCTCATCGGCGGGCCGCTGGGCATCCTGCTGTTCCTGCTGGGGCCGGGCCAGTCGCTCGAGAACAAGCCGGCGTTCCTGGTGCTCAACTGGATCGTGAACACCGTGCGCTCGTTTCCTTTCATCATCCTGCTGGTGGCGCTGGTGCCGTTCACGCGGGTGATCGCGGGCACGTCCATCGGCCCGCTGGCGGCCGCGGTGCCGCTGTCGTTCGCGGCCATTCCGTACTTTGCGCGGCTGGTCGACCAGTGCCTGCGCGAAGTGCCGCGCGGCGTGATCGAGGCGGCGCATGCCATGGGCGCCTCGGAGCTGCAGATCGTCTGGCGCGTGCTGGTGGTCGAGGCGCGCTCGGGCCTGGTGCTCGCGCTCACGGTGCTGGCGGTGAGCTTTCTCTCCTACTCGGCGATTGCCGGCGTGGTGGGCGGCGGCGGCATCGGCGACCTGGCGATCCGCTATGGCTACTACCGCTTCCAGACCGACGTGATGGTGCTCACCGTGGCGCTGCTCGTGGTGCTGGTGCAGATCCTGCAGTTCGTGGGCAACACCACGGCGCGCAGGCTGGACAAGCGTTGAATCTTTTTTCTCTCGTTCCTTCCTTTTTTGATTTCATGAAAACCGCTCTGCTACGCCGCTCCGTCCTTGCCCTGTCCCTGCTTGCCCTGTCGTTCGGCGGCCTTTCACCGGCGCAGGCCCAGGAAGCCAAGAAGAACCTCGTGATCGGCGGCACCGCCGGCTCCAACTACGACCAGCTCAAGTTCGGCATCGTGCCCATCCTCGAAAAGAAGGGCTACAAGGTGAAGCTGGTCGAGTTCAACGACTACGTGCAGCCCAACCTCGCGCTCGCGCAGGGTTCGCTCGATGCCAACTTCTTCCAGCACCAGGTCTATTTGAAGAAGTTCTCGGCCGACCAGAAGCTCGACCTTGCCGAACTGGTGCAGGGCCCGATCGCGCCGCTGGGCGTGTACTCCACCAAGCGCAAGACGCTGGCCGAGGTGAAGGAGGGCGACCGCTTCACGCTGCCCAATGACCCGAGCAACCTGGCCCGCGCATTGGTGCTGCTGGAGCAGAACAAGCTGATCACCATCAAGCCCGGCGTCGATCCGCTGCGCGCATCCGAGAAGGACGTAGCCGAGAACCCGAAGAAGCTCAAGTTCATTCCGCTCGAGGCCGCGCAGCTGCCGCGCTCGCTGGGCGATACCGAATACGCCATCGTCAACGGCAACTTCGCGATCTCGTCGGGCCTGAAGCTCAACGAAGCCGTGGTGCTCGAGAAGACGCCCGACTACTACCTGAACGTGGTGGCCGTGAAGAGCGCGGACAAGAACGCGCCCTGGGCCAGGGACATCGCCGAGGCCTACCGCTCGAAGGAATTCAAGGCCGTGGTCGACAGCAAGTTTCAGGGCTATGCCAAGCCCAGCTTCCTGCAGTAATTCTTCTTAGGCAATCGAGGGGGCCGATGCTCACGGGCAACGGCGCCGCCGAAGAAAACCGGGTTTTCCGGGCCGGCCCGGCGCGCTCCGGCCGTCGGGCTTGTAGCATGTGCGGATGACCCAGCACATCGGAATCGTCGGGTGTTCCGCCGAAGGCGCGGCGCTCTGCTACCAGACCATCTGCGTGGAGGGGGCCGAGCTGCTCGGCCCGCATGCGCATCCCGAAGTGGCCATGCACACGCCCTCGCTTTCCGACTACATGGCGCACATCTACCGCGGCGACTGGCATGGCGTGGGCGAGGTGATGCTTGCCTCGGCGAGCAAGCTGGCCAAGATCGGCGCTGACTTCCTGGTCTGCCCTGACAACACCATTCACCAGGCGCTGCCCTTCATCGAGGCGCGCTCGCCGCTGCCCTGGCTGCACATCGCCGAGTGCGTGGCCGACGAAGCGGTGCAGCGCGGTTTCCGGCGCCTCGCCATCACCGGCACGCGCTGGCTGGTGGACAGCGAGGTCTATCCCGAGAAGCTCTCGGCCAGGGGGCTCGAATACGTCCGGCCCACGGCCCTGGAGCGCGAGGAAATCAACCGCATCATCATGGACGAGCTGGTCCGCGGCGTCTTCACGCCCGACGCGGTCCTCGCGTTCCGGCGCGTGATCCAGCGCATGAAGGACGAAGACGGCTGCGATGCCGTGGTGCTCGGCTGCACCGAGATTCCACTCATCATGAACGACGTGAATTCGCCGCTGCCCACGCTCGACTCCACACGGCTGCTGGCGCGCGCGGCGCTGCGGCGCGCCACGGCCTGACGCGCCGGCCGGCTCAGCCGGCCAGGAACTGCTCGATCAATCCGGCCACGCGCTGCGGCTGGTCGTGGTGCAGCATGTGGCCCGCCTCGGCCACCTGCTCGATGCGCACCGAAGGCACGGACTTCAGCCGCTCGTGGAATTCTTCGAGCGTGTAGCGGTTCTTCCACCAGCCCTGCAGGCTGTCGTCGGCAGCCTCGACCATCAGCGTGGGGGCCGAGATCCGCGCATAGAGCGCCAGCGTTTCGTCGACCCTGAAGATGTTGGCATTGATGATCTTGTGCGCAGCGTCGCCGAGGATCTGCCAGCGCTCGCTGCCGTCGGCCTGCACCTGGAGCGCGGACCAATGGCTCGCGAGCCAGCCGGCCTTGTCGGGCGTGAGGCGCGGGTTGGTCTTCATGAGCCGCCGGGCCACGCCGTCCACGCCCGAGTAGCCCGCCAGCGCCATCTCGCCGCGGTGCAGGCGCTTGAGCTCGTCGATCCACTGGCCGTAGCGCGCGGGCGCTTCCTCGGGCTTGCGCGCCGGCATGCCGAAGCCTTCGAGGTTGACGAGGCGCCGGATGCGCCCGGGCCGGGTGCCCGCGTAGTGCATGGCGACGTTGCCTCCCATGCTGTGGCCGACCAGGTCGACCGGCCGCGCCGCGTCGCCTTCGCCCGCGTAGTGGTCGAGCAGCCATTCGAGATCGGCCAGGTAGTCGGGCAGCCAGTAGTTGTCGACGCCGCCGCCGTCGGTGAGGCCGAAGCCGCGCCAGTCGGGCGCGACGATGAAGCGCTCTTCGGCCAGTGCGTCGACCACGAACTGCCAGGAGGCCGCCACGTCCATCCAGCCATGCAGCAGCACCAGCGGCGGCCGTGCGGCCGAGGGCTCGCCCCAGAGGCGCACGTGGTAGCGGAGGTTGCGCACGGGCACGAATTCGCTGCGCGAGGGACGAAGGGCTTGGTACATGGGCGCCGATGATAAGGAGCCCGGCGATGGGGCGCAGTCCGGCACAGGACAGCGCCCGATCGGGTTTTAGGCCCGCGGCCAGCGCATCGGGGAGGAGGGCGGTAGCATCCCGCGCATGAAAAAAATCCAACTCGGCCAGAGCGACCTGCACGTCACCCCGATCTGCCTGGGCACCATGACCTTCGGCGAGCAGGTGGACGAGCCCACGTCCCACGCCATCCTGAGCCGCTCGCTCGAGCGCGGCGTCGATTTCATCGACACGGCCGAGATGTACTCGGTGCCCACGCGCCAGGAAACCTACAGCGTCACCGAAACCATCATCGGCAACTGGTTCGCGGCCAACCCCGGTGCGCGGCAGAAGATCACGCTCGCCACCAAGGTGGCCGGCCCGCTGCGCAACACGCCATGGGTGCGCGAAGGCGTGGGCATGACGGCGGCCGACATCGTGGCCTCGTGCAACGCGAGCCTGAAGCGGCTGAAGACCGACGTCATCGACCTGTACCAGATCCACTGGCCCGAGCGTCACGTGCCGGCCTTCGGCAACATCTACTACGACCCGGCCAAGGAGGTCTCGCAGACGCCGATCCGCGAACAGCTCGAAGCCCTCGGCGGGCTGGTGAAGGCCGGCAAGGTGCGCGCAATCGGCCTGTCGAACGAGACGCCGTACGGCGTGCACGAGTTCGTGCGGCTGGCCGAACAGCACGGGCTGCCGCGCGTGGCCACGGTGCAGAACGTCTACAACCTGGCGAGCCGCGGCGTGGAGAACGGCCTGGACGAGACGATGCACCGGCTGGGCGTGTCGCTGCTGGCGTATTCGCCGCTGGCCTACGGCTTGCTCACCGGCAAGTACGACCGGAGCGGCATCACCGGGCCCGATGCGCCCGAGGCCGCGCGCATCACGCGCTACGAGTCGGTGCGCAAGCTGCGCTGGGGCCGCCCCGATGCGCTGAAGGCCGCGCGCCTGTACAACCAGCTCGCGCGAGACAACGGCCTCACGCCGGTGCAGCTTGCGCTGGGGTTCTGCTACACCAAGTGGCAGGTGGCGAGCACCATCATCGGCGTGACGACGCTGGCGCAGCTCGACGAAGACATCGATGCCTACGGCACCACGCTCTCGCCCGAGGTGCTGGCCGAGATCGACAGGATCCGGTGGGAGATCCGGGATCCGGCGGCGTGATGGATTGGCTCTCCCCCAGGCTTTGCGCACTTCGTGTCGCTTCGCCCACCCCCTCGCCGGGGGCGACGCCAGTGGCCCGGCAGAGCCGGTTCCACGGCATCCCGCGAAGGGGAGGGAGAGATCGCCGGGTCGGCTGTTTCCGGGACGCGTGAGATGGCAAAGAAGAGCGCAGTTCACGTGAGCGAAACCCCCGCGACGCAGCTGCTGCGCGCGAACAAGGTCGCCTTCACCGAGCATCCGTACGAGTACCTGGAGCACGGCGGCGCGCAGCACAGCGCTGCCGTGCTGGGCTTCGATCCCTTCACGGTGGTGAAGACGCTCGTGATGCAGGACCAGGACGCCAAACCGCTGATCGTGCTGATGCACGGCAACCGCACCGTGTCGACCAAGAACCTCGCGCGGCAGATCGGCGCCAAGTCGGTCGAGCCCTGCAAGCCCGAGGTCGCGCAGCGCCACAGCGGCTACATGGTGGGCGGCACCTCGCCCTTCGGCACGCGGCGCCGGATGCCGGTCTACATCGAGTCGACCATCCTCGAACTGCCGAGGATCGCGATCAACGGCGGGCGGCGCGGCTACCTGGTGGGCATCGACCCGCAGGTGTGCATCGCCTTGCTGGGCGCCACGCCGGTGCAGTGCGCGCTGGCAGAATAGCCGGCGCGGCGCAGCCCGGCCCGGGCCGGCGCCGCTGAACAAGAACAACCATTCCCCCGCGGAGCGCCGCCTTGAGCTTTCACCTGCCGTCCCTCATCGCCATCGTGGCCTCGTACCTGATCGGCTCGCTGTCCTTTGCGGTCATCGTGAGCAGGGCGCTCGGCATGGCCGATCCGCGCAGCTACGGCAGCGGGAACCCCGGTGCCACCAACGTGCTGCGCTCGGGGAACAAGGGCGCGGCGCTGGCCACGCTGCTGCTCGATGCGCTCAAGGGCTGGCTGCCGGTGTTCCTGATCCGGCATTTCGGCGCGCAGTGGGGCCTGGGCGAGGGCGTGGCCGCGCTGGCGGGCCTGGCGGCCTTCCTGGGCCACCTCTATCCCGTGTTCTTCGGCTTCCAGGGAGGCAAGGGCGTGGCCACCGCGGCGGGCGTGCTGGTGGGCATCGCACCCTGGCTGGGGCTGGCCACTGGCGCCACCTGGCTGATCATTGCGGTGTTCTTCCGCTATTCGTCGCTGTCGTCGCTGGTGGCGGCCTTCTTTGCACCGGCCTATTACCTTTTGGGCGGAAACATTGCGTGGCCGCTCGACCGCACGGTGCTGATTGCGATCATCATCATGAGTCTGCTGCTGATCTGGCGGCACCGCGAAAACATCCGCCGGCTCGCGGCCGGCACGGAGTCGAAACTCGGCTCGAAGAAAAAGGCTTGAACATCATGGCATCCATCACCCGCTTCCACGTCGGCCCGCGCCTGTCCGAGACGGCTGTGCACAACGGCACCATCTACCTTGCGGGCCAGGTGCCCGACGACACCACGCAGGACATCCGCGGCCAGACCTCCCAGGTGCTGGCGATGGTCGACCGCCTGCTGGCCGAGGCCGGCAGCGACAAGTCGCGCATCCTCATGACGCAGATCTTCCTGGCCGACATCAGCGACATCACGGCCATGAACGAGGTGTGGGACGCTTGGATTCCCGCCGGCAACACCCCGCCGCGCGCAACGGTGCAGGCCAAGATGGCCAATGCGGCCTACAAGATCGAGATCGTCGTCACGGCCGCCCAGGCCTGACGCGGACGGTCAATAGCGTTTTTCCAGGACCATCTGGTCCGCGTCGCGGCGCATCGAGAAGCGGTTGATGAAGCTGTTGCCCAGCAGCACGAAGGGCATGGGCTGCGGCGAGACGATGGCGTCGATGTCGTACACCTCGACATCGCCCACGCGCACCGATTGCAGGCGCAGCCGATAGCCCGCCGCCTGCCCATTGGCGGTGTTCATCACGACGCGCTGGCCCTTGCTGTAGTCCAGGCCGATGCGCTGGGCGTCGTCGGCCGACAGGGCGATCGACGTGGCACCCGTGTCGAGCATGAAGGTGACGGGGCGGCCGTTGATGGCGCCCTGCGTCATGAAATGGCCGCGGCTGTCGGCCGGCAGCACGATGCGGCTGCCCCCGCCGCCCGAACCGCCCCCGCCGCCGATGCTGACCGGCGTGTCCATGCGCAGGTTGACGCGCTTGCCCTCGAGCTCGACCACCGCCTGCTCGGCCTGCAGCGACACCAGCTTCACGCCCTGGAAGGTCTCGCCGACCGCCACGGTCTTGGGAGGTGCGCCGTTCACGATCAGGATTGCGCGGCTGCCGATGGTGCCGGTCAGCATCACGGAGCCGGCCGCATGCGCCCCGGCAGCGGCAGCCAGGAGCTGCGCTGCGACGACGAGGGCTTTCATCCGCGGCTCAGTCGCGGAAGTTGTTGAAAGACAGCGGCATGTCGGGCACGTCCTTCTTGATGAGTGCCATGGCAGCCTGCAGGTCGTCGCGCTTGGCGCCGGTGATGCGCACCGCGTCGCCCTGGATCGCGGCCTGCACCTTGAGCTTGCTGTCCTTGATGATGCGGGTGATCTTCTTGGCCTGCTCGGACTCGATGCCGCTCTTGACCTTGATGACCTGCTTGACCTTGTCGCCGCCGATCTTCTGCACGTCGCCCTTGTCGAGGAAGCGCACGTCGACGCTGCGCTTGGTGAGCTTGGCGCGCAGGATGTCCTCGACCTGCACGAGCTGGAACTCGGCGTCGCCGATCATGGTGATTTCCTTGTCCTTGAGCTCGACGGCGGCGGCCGTGCCCTTGAAATCGAAGCGCGTTGCGATTTCCTTGGCGGTGTTTTCGACCGCATTCTTCACTTCGGGCAGATTCGGTTCGCAGACGGTATCGAACGACGGCATGGGCTCTCCTGAATTCACGGGTGCTGGATGCGACAATTCTCCCATGATCGTGGAGAACAACGTCCCGCTGCAGCCGTACAACAGCTTCGGCATCGTCGCGCGCGCGCAGAACCTGGCGCGCATCGCCAGCGAGGCGGACGTGGCCGAGCTGCGGGCCGACCCCCGCTGGCGCGACGCGCCCCGCTTCGTGCTGGGCGGCGGCAGCAACATCGTGCTCACCGGCGACGTCAAGCCGCTGGTGCTGAAGGTCGAGATCAAGGGGCTGCGGCTGGTCGAAGAGACCCCGCGCGCCTGGATCGTGGAGGCCGGCGCGGGCGAAATCTGGCACGACGCGGTGCAATGGATGCTCGAGCATGGCTATCCGGGGCTCGAGAACCTGGCGCTCATTCCAGGCACGGTGGGCGGCGCGCCGGTGCAGAACATCGGCGCCTACGGCGTCGAACTGCAGGACCGCTTCGATTCGCTCGATGCCATCGACCTGGACACCGGGCGCAGTTTCACGCTCGATGCCGCCCAGTGTGCCTTCGGCTACCGCGACTCGGTGTTCAAGCACGTGCGCAGCGGCCCCAACGACTTCGGCCTGTCGGGCCGGGCGCTCATCACCCGCGTGCGCTTTCGCCTGCCCAAGCCCTGGAAAGCCGTGGTGGGCTACCTCGACCTCGAGCGCAAGATGGCCGAAACCGGCAACTTCACGCCCAGCGCCACCGACGTGTTCGACTGGGTCTGCGCCATCCGCCGCGCCAAGCTGCCCGACTGGCGCGTGCTCGGCAATGCCGGCAGCTTCTTCAAGAACCCCACGGTCACGCCCGAGCAGTGCGCCGACATCATCGCGCGCGATCCCAAGATCGTGCACTACCCGATGGACGACGGCAGCATCAAGCTCGCGGCCGGCTGGCTCATCGACGCCTGCGGCTGGAAGGGCAAGTCGGTCGGCAATGCCGGCGTCTACGAGAAGCAGGCGCTGGTGCTGGTGAACCGCGGCGGCCTCGAGAACCCGGTCACGGGCGGCGAGGTCATGACCCTGGCCAAGGCCATCCAGACCAGCGTGTACGAGCGCTTCGGCATCCGGCTGGAACCGGAGCCGGTGGTCGTCTGATGGACCTCGACTTCCTGCACCTGAACTACCGGCGGCGCATTGCCGCTTTGATCTGGACCCGGCGGGCCGTGGTGGTGGGAGCCTTCGTTTCGGTGTTCTTCGCCTTGCGCCACGGCCGGCTGGCGCTGGTGCCGTTGATCCTGGCCGCCTGGGCGCTGGCAGCCGCGCTCGGTTTCATGGAAACCAGCCTGCGCCGCCAGTTCATCCGCGAGGCCCGGCTGCCGCCCTTCCTGGCCCGCAAGCTGCGCGCGGCCCACCCCGGGCTCAGCCAGCGCGACGCCGAACTGGTGCTGCGCGGGCTGCGCCAGTTCTTCATGGCGCATCTGCGCAGCGGCCGCAAGTTCGTCGCCATGCCGTCCAAGGTGGTCGACACGGCCTGGCACGAATTCATCCTGCACACGCAGGGCTACCAGAACTGGTGCAAGGCGGCCTTCGGCGGCATGCTGCACCACAGCCCGGCCGAGGTGCTGGGCAAGGACCCGAAGCGCAACGACGGCCTGCGCCGCAGCTGGTACTGGGCCTGCAAGGAGGAAAGCATCGATCCGCGCACGCCGGCGCGCCTGCCGCTCTTGTTTGCACTCGACGTGAAGTTCGGCATTCCGGGCGGCTTCGACTACGTGCCCGACTGCAAGGCCGTCGACCGGCATGCCGGCTCGGATGCCCACTGCGGCAGCAGCTTCGGCGAGTCGTCGTCGGATGGCGGCAGTTCGGGCGATGCCGGCGGCTTCGGCGGCAGCGAATCGAGCAGCGGCAGCGGCGATGGCGGCGGGGGAGGGGATTCGTCCGGCGGCGACGGCGGCGGTTGTGGCGGCGGCTGCGGAGGCGGCGGCGGCGATTGACCGGCGGGCGCGCACCCCAGCGCACCAATGCAAACGGGCCCGCGAGGGCCCGTTCGTCATTGGAAGAGAAAAAAGCGCGTTGGCTTACTTGGTCTCGTCGTCGTTCGAAAGCCGCGGCACGGCGGTGCCCTGGCCCGGCGACAGCAGCCCGGTACGGGTGTAGATGGCCAGCTTCTCGCGCGTGTCGACGATGTCAAGATTGCGCATCGTGAGCTGGCCGATGCGGTCCAGCGGCGTGAACGCGCCCTCGACCTTTTCCATGCTCAGGCGCTCGGGCTTGTAGGTGAGGTTGGGCGAGACGGTGTTGAGAATCGAGTAGTCGTTGCCGCGGCGCAGCTCGATCGTCACTTCGCCGGTGATGGCGCGCGCCACCCAGCGCTGTGCGGTCTCGCGCAGCATGATGGCCTGCGGGTCGAACCAGCGGCCCTGGTAGAGCAGGCGGCCGAGCTTGCGGCCGTGGTCGCGGTACTGCTCGATCGTGTCTTCGTTGTGGATGCCGGTGACCAGGCGCTCGTAGGCGATGAACAGCAGCGCGAGGCCGGGCGCCTCGTAGATGCCGCGGCTCTTGGCTTCGATGATGCGGTTCTCGATCTGGTCGCTCATGCCCAGGCCGTGGCGGCCGCCGATGCGGTTGGCTTCCAGGATCAGGTCGACGAGGTTCGCGTGCTCGACGCCGTTCAGGGCGACCGGGCGGCCTTCCTCGAAGCGCACGCTGACGGTTTCGCGCTTGACCTCGACTTCGTCCTTCCAGAACGCCACGCCCATGATCGGCTGCACGATCTGGATGCCGCTGTCGAGGTTCTCCAGGTCCTTGGCCTCGTGCGTGGCGCCGAGCATGTTGGAGTCGGTGCTGTAGGCCTTCTCGGCCGACATCTTGTAGCCGAAGCCGGCCTTCGTCATGAAGGCCGACATCTCGGCGCGGCCGCCGAGCTCGTCGATGAACAGCTGGTCGAGCCAGGGCTTGTAGATCTTGAGGTTCGGGTTGGTGAGCAGGCCGTAGCGGTAGAAGCGCTCGATGTCGTTGCCCTTGTAGGTGCTGCCGTCGCCCCAGATGTGGACGTCGTCTTCCTTCATGGCCGACACCAGCATGGTGCCGGTCACTGCGCGGCCGAGCGGCGTGGTGTTGAAGTAGGTGACGCCGGCGGTGGTGACGTGGAAGGCACCGGCCTGCAGCGCGGCGATGCCTTCGTTGGCGAGCTGCGCGCGGCAGTCGATCAGGCGCGCGTTCTCGGCGCCATAGAGCATCGCCTTGCGCGGGATCTCGTCGTAGTCGGGCTCGTCGGGCTGGCCGAGGTTGGCGGTGTAGGCGTAGGGGATCGCGCCCTTCAGCTTCATCCAGTGCAGTGCCGCGCTGGTGTCCAGGCCGCCCGAAAAGGCAATGCCGACCTTCTGGCCGGCGGGAACGTTTTGGAGAATGGTCGACATGTGGGTGTCCGGTTCGCGGTTCAGCCGAAGTGGCAGATGTAGCTGTAGGGCTCGCCAGTGACCCGGATCTGGAAGCTCGAATTGCCCGGCACGCTGAACTTCTGTCCGGCGCCCGAGGCGATCCATTCGGTGGTTCCCGCCAACTGGTATTCGCAGCTGCCGGCGGTGCCTTCCATGATTTCGGGCGCGCCGGTGTTGAAGGTCAGGGTGGACGGAAGGATCACGCCGACCGATTTCCTGGTGCCGTCGGCCAGCGTGAGACTGTGGCTCACGCACTTGCCGTCGAAATACACATTGGCCTTGGTCGCCACTGCGGCGCTGTTGAGAGTGTCGGTAGTCGTCGTCATTGGAGGGCGCCGGCGCATGCGCGGTCGGCTGGTCGAGGACGCGCCACCACGGCGGCGCACCCCTTGGGGGTTGGAAAAGTCCTCGATTTTAGGGCTTGGCCGGCACGGCCGGCCGGCCGTACCGCTGCGGGCGGCTCAGCGCCAGTGGCGGTAGCCGTATCCGCGATAGCCGCCCCAGCCCCGCGAGTAGCCGAGATTCAGCGAAATGCCGACCGGCGGGTATGCGTAGGGATAGGCATAGGGATAGGTGTAGGCAGGCTGCACGTAGACCGGCGGCGCGTAGACCGGGGCCGGCTGTACATAGACCGGCGCCGGTGCATTGGAGACCACCACGCCAGGTTCGGGCACGACGTTGTCCCAGGCCGAGCCGCCTGGTTGCGCGTATTGCGGCTGCTGCTGGTACTGCTGCTGGCCGCCGTTGTAGGCCTCGACCGGGTAGGGCTGCAACTGCGGCTGCGGCGCGACCGGCGAGGTCGTCACGCCATAGGCGCTGACCTCGACCGGGATGGTCGCGCCCGGCCGGCTGTTGGTGCGGGTGGTGTACTGGCGGCCGTTGTATTCGTAGGTGACGTTGTAGCTGACGTCGCTGCCGGTCGTTTCGCGGACCGGGGTCGCGGAAATCACCCGGGCCTGGACCACCTGCTGGGCCTGCGCGACACCGGCGCCCGTCGCCAGCAGGCCGGCCACGGAAAGACCCGCGAGGGTGCGAAAAACGTGCTTGTTCATGGTGTGCTCTCCTGCAGATCGGGGTTGGAGGCCGGCCGGCGAGGCGGGGTTCCGGCGTTTACACGGCGTTCACGGTGGCCCAGGTTTCGGCATCGAACCCTGCCGTAACGCCGGTTTTCGGCCCCCAGTTGACCACCGGCCGCTTGATCAGGCTGGGGTTGGCCAGCAGCACGGCCCGCGCCGAAGCGGCGTCGACCACCGCGTTGCGGGTGGCTTCGTCGAGCTGGCGCCAGGTGGTGCCGCGGCGGTTCACCAGCGCCTCCCAGCCGGGCTTCCTGAGCCACTGGTCGAGCTCGGCCTCGGGCACGCCCTGTTTCTTGAAATCATGGAAGGTGTAGGCGACGCCGTGGTCGTCGAGCCAGGCGCGGGCGCGCTTGACGGTGTCGCAATTCGGAATGCCGTAGAGGGTTGTCATGGATGCCAATGATGCCGATAAAACGTGGGGCGCCGGGCGCTTTCCGGGTCGGCGACAATGCCGGGCTCCATGGAAACCCTTAACGACTGGCTCGCGCGCGCCGAGCAACTCCATCCCAAGAACATCGAGCTCGGCCTCGACCGCGCCAAGGAGATGGCCGCCCGCATGGGCCTGCGCTTCGACTGCCCGGTGATCACCGTGGCCGGCACCAACGGCAAGGGTTCGACCTGCGCCATGCTCGAATCGATCCTCACGCATGCCGGCTATCGCACGGCGGTTTTCACGTCGCCGCACCTGGTGCGCTTCGAGGAGCGGCTGCGGCTGGCGGGCGAGGCGGTCGATGCTTCCAAACTGATAGCAAGCTTCGAGGCGGTGGAAGTGGCCCGGGGCGACATGCCCCTGACGTACTTCGAGTTCACCACCCTGGGCATCCTGCGCTGCATGATCGAAGAGAAGCCCGACGTGGCCATTCTCGAGGTCGGGCTCGGCGGCCGGCTCGACGCGGTCAACATCATCGACACCGACTGCGCGGTCATCACCAGCATCGACCTCGACCACATGGACTATCTCGGCCCCGACCGCGAAAGCATCGGCTTCGAGAAGGCCGGCATCATGCGCCCGGGCAAGCCCGCCATCGTGAGCGACCCGATGCCGCCGCAAAGCGTGGTCGACCATGCGGCGGCCATCGGCGCCGACCTCTGGCGCTTCGGGCACGATTTCAATCTGTCGGGCGACAAGCAGCAGTGGGGCTGGTCGGGCCGCGGCCGGCGCTACAGCGGGCTGGCCTATCCGGCGCTGCGCGGCGCCAACCAGCTGCTCAATGCCGCGGGCGTGCTTGCGGCGCTCGAAGCACTGCGGCCCCGGCTGCCGATCACCGCGCAGGCGGTGCGCACGGGGCTCGCGATGGTCGAGCTGCCCGGCCGCTTCCAGATCGTTCCGGGCGAGCCCGCGCTGGTGCTCGACGTGGCGCACAACGCCCATGCGGTGGCGGCGCTGGCCGAGAACCTCGACGCGATGGGTTTCTACCCCACCACGCACGGCGTGTTCGGCGTCATGGCCGACAAGGACCTGGCCCCGATCCTCGCGCGCATCGGGCCGATGATCGACCGCTGGTACTTCACCGACCTGCCGACGCCGCGCGCCGCCAAGGCGAGCGATCTGCTCGCGCGCTGGCAGGCGCAGAACGCCCGCACCGACGTCTCCGGCAGCGTGCATGCGAGCCCGATGGAAGCGCTGCGCGCAGCCATCGAGCACGCGGACCCCGCTGATAGAATCGTGGTCTTCGGATCGTTCTTCACCGTGGGTGGCGTGCTGGAGCATGGCACTCCGCGGCTGCAAGCCAAACACCTGCTGCCCGGCGGCTGATCGCCGGCCCGTCCGCACCATCTGGCACACACCTCGCTGCACTCCTTCAGGGATCGAACTTCATGGCGTTTTTCAAGTTCCGCACGCGCGGCCCGCAAGGCAACGAAGGACGCAGCGCACCGGCCGCCGTCCCCGCGGAAAGTGTCGAAACCATGCGTCGCCGTGCGCGCCACCGGCTGGTGGGCGCGGCGGTCCTGGTGCTGCTTGGCGTGATCGGATTTCCGCTGCTGTTCGACACCCAGCCGCGCCCCATTGCGGTCGACATTCCGATCGAGATTCCCGATCGCAACAAGGTCAAGCCATTGCCGGTGCCCGCCACGCCTGCGCCCGCCGCACCGGCGACCGGCGCGGCCGACCCCGGCACCCGCGTGGCCACGGCACCGTCCGGGAGCGGCGGCATGATCACCGAGCGTGCCGACGGCACCGAAATCACCGACTCCGGCAAGCCGGCGGCCAGCACGCCTGCGGCCGAGACGCGGCCCGCGGCCGAAGCCAAGCCGGAGCGCAAGCCCGAGCCAAAACCCGAGCCGAAGCCGGAACCCAAACCCGAGCCGAAGCCCAAGCCGGAAGCCAAACCCGAACCCAAGCCCGAACCCAAGCCCGCAGCCCCCAAGCCGGCCTCGGCCGACGACGGCAACCGCGCGCGCGCCCTGCTCGAAGGCAAGCCGTCCAACACCAGCACCAAGCCCGCCGCGTCCGAAGACGGCGGCCGCTTCGTGGTGCAGGTCGGCGCCTTTGCCGATGCCGACAAGGCCCGCGAAGTGCGGCAGAAACTCGAGAAGGCCGGTCTCAAGACCTATGTGCACGTGGCCAAGACGGCCGATGGCGAGCGCACGCGTGTGCGTGTCGGCCCGTTCGGCTCGCGTGCCGAGGCGGACAAGGCCGCTGAGAAGGTCAAGGGCTTGTCTTTGTCGGCCGCGATCCTCACGTTGTAGTAGCCATCGCCCGCCGCCGTGGCCCTGCTCGACTGGATTGCTGTCACGCTCGTTCTCGTGTCGATGCTGTTCGGCCTGGTGCGGGGCCTGGTGTTCGAGGTGATTTCGCTGGCGGGCTGGGTGGCTGCATTCATTGCCGCCCAGTGGCTGGCGTCGGATGTGGCGGCCTGGCTGCCCTTCGGCGACCCGCAGGCCACCTGGCGCTATCCGCTGGCCTTTGTGCTGGTGTTTGTTGGCGTGGTATTCGGCGTGGGCCTGGTGGCGGCGCTGACGCGCAAGCTGATTGCGGCTGTCGGCCTCAGGCCGGTGGACCGGATATTGGGTGGGGCCTTCGGAGCGGCGCGGGGTGTGGTTGCCCTGCTCGTGCTGGCGGTCATTGTTCATTTGCTGGCGTTGAGCGACAGTGCCTGGTGGCACGAATCGCACAGCGCCAATGTTCTCGATGCGGCATTGCAGGGCCTGAAACCCGCGCTGCCTGAAAAGTTGGCAAGCTACCTGCCCTGAGAGGAATCGTTCATGTGTGGAATCGTCGGCGTTGTCAGCAACGCACCCGTCAATCAGCTGCTCTATGACGCCTTGCTGCTGCTGCAGCACCGCGGCCAGGATGCGGCCGGCATCGTCACCCTGCTGGAGCGCAAGTTCTTCATGCACAAGGCCAAGGGCATGGTGCGCGACGTGTTCCGCACGCGCAACATGCGCGCGCTGCCGGGCAGCGTGGGCCTGGGCCAGGTGCGCTACCCGACCGCGGGCAACGCCTACAGCGAGGAAGAGGCACAGCCCTTCTACGTGAACGCGCCCTTCGGCATCGTGCTGGTGCACAACGGCAACCTGACCAACGCGCATGCGTTGCGCTCGGAGCTGTTCTCCACCGACCACCGCCACACCAATACCGAGAGCGATTCGGAAGTGCTGCTCAACGTGCTCGCGCACGAGCTCGAGCGCGCGTCGCGCGGCGTGCCGCTGAATCCGGCCGAGGTGTTTGCCGCGGTCAAGAACATGCACAAGCGCCTGCGCGGCTCCTATGCCGTGGTCTCGCTGATCGCCGGCCACGGGCTGCTGGCCTTCCGCGACCCGTACGGCATTCGTCCGCTCTGCATGGGCCGCAGTGCCGACGGCACCGTGATGGTGGCCAGCGAATCGGTGGCGCTCGAGGGTTCGGGCCACGTGTTCGAGCGCAACATCGCGCCGGGCGAAGCCGTGTTCATCGACCTGCAGGGCAACGTGCATTCGATGCAGTGCGCCGAGGCGCCCACGCTCAACCCCTGCATCTTCGAGTTCGTCTACCTGGCAAGGCCCGACTCGGTGCTCGACGGCATCTCGGTGTACCAGGCGCGGCTCAACCTGGGCGAAACGCTGGCCAAGCGCGTGGTGTCCACCGTGCCGCCGAACCAGATCGACGTGATCATTCCCATCCCTGAATCGAGCCGCCCGAGCGCCACGCAGCTCGCGCACCTGCTGGGCATTCCGTACCGCGAAGGCTTCGTGAAGAACCGCTATGTCGGCCGCACTTTCATCATGCCGGGGCAGGGCGTGCGCAAGAAGTCGGTGCGCCAGAAGCTCAACGTGATCGCCAGCGAGTTCAAGGGCCGCAATGTGCTGCTGGTCGACGACTCCATCGTTCGCGGCACCACCAGCCGCGAGATCGTGCAGATGGCGCGCGACGCCGGTGCGCGCAAGGTCTACCTGGCCAGCGCGGCACCGCCCGTGCGCTACCCCAACGTCTACGGCATCGACATGCCCACCAAGGACGAACTGGTGGCGCATGACCGCACGGTCGAGCAGATCCGCGAACTGATCGGCTGCGACGCGCTGATCTACCAGGACGTCGACGCCATGAAGCGTGCCATCGGCTCGCTCAACCCCAAGCTCGACGGCTTCGATGCCTCCTGCTTCGACGGCGTGTACGTGACCGGCGACATCGACACCGAAGCCATCTCGCGCATGAACGGCAACCGTCCGCGCGTCGAAGAGACCGAAGAGGATTCTTCGCGCCTGGCGCTTCCCAACCACAGCGAGTGAGAGCAGACGAAGTGACCGACGAAGAACGAACACTGCCGCCCGGGTTGCATCCGGAGACGCTCGCGCTGCGCACCGGGCTCGCGCCGAGCCAGTACGGCGAGCATTCTGACGCGCTTTTCCTGACCAGCGGCTTCGTGCAGCCCGACGCCGAAACCTCGATGCGCCGTTTCGCTGGCACAGAGCCGGGCTTCACCTACTCGCGCACCTCGAATCCGACCGTGACCAGTTTCGAGCAGCGTATCGCGGCGCTCGAAGGTACGGAAGCGGCGATCGGCGCCTCCACCGGCATGGGCGCGATCCTCATGATGTGCATGGGCCTGCTCAAGGCCGGCGACCACGTGGTCTGCTCGCGCTCGGTGTTCGGCTCCACGCTGAACCTGTTCGGCAAGGAGTTCGCCAAGTTCGGCGTCGAGACCACCTTCGTGTCGCAGACCGACGTGGCCGAATGGCGCGCAGCCGTGAAGCCCAATACCAAGCTGCTGTTTGCCGAGACGCCGACCAACCCGCTGACCGAGGTCTGCGACATCCGCGCGCTGGCCGATGTGGCGCATGCGGCGGGCGCGCTGCTGGCGGTCGACAACTGCTTCTGCACGCCGATCCTGCAGCGTCCGGCGGCGCTGGGCGCCGACCTCGTCATCCACTCGGGCACCAAGCACCTCGACGGCCAGGGCCGCGTGATGGCGGGCGCGATCTGCGGTCCCTCGAAGCTCATCGTCGACGTGTTCGGGCCCATCGTGCGCACCGCCGGCATGGCGCTGGCACCGTTCAATGCGTGGGTCGTGCTCAAGGGCATCGAGACGCTCGGCATCCGCATGAGGGCGCATTGCGCGAACGCGATGGACATTGCTCAATGGCTCGAGAAGCAGCCGGGCATCGCACGCGTCTACTACCCCGGGCTCGCCTCGCATGCGCAGCACGAACTGGCGATGCAGCAGCAGTCGGGGCAGGGCGGCGCGGTGGTGTCGTTCGACGTGGTCGGCGACTCGCCAGAGACGGCGCGCGCCAATGCCTTCCATGTCATGAACAGCACGCGCGTGGTGAGCCTTGCCACCAACCTCGGCGACGTGAAGACCATCATCACGCACCCGGGCACCACCTCGCATGGCCGTCTCACCGAGGCGCAGCGCCAGGCGGCTGGCATAGGCCAGGGGCTGATCCGCCTTGCGGTCGGCCTCGAGCACGCCGACGACATCAAGGCCGACATTGCGCGCGGTCTGAGCACCCTGAATCCACGATAACGAAATGACCGGCAAAGTTCGCACCCGCATCGCTCCGTCTCCCACCGGCTTCCTCCACCTGGGCACGGCGCGCACCGCGCTCTACTCATGGGCCTATGCGCGCCACCATGGCGGCGAGTTCGTGCTGCGCATCGAGGACACCGACGTGGCCCGCTCCACGCAGGACTCGACCGACCAGATCCTCGCCTCGATGCACTGGCTCGGCCTGGATTACGACGAAGGCCCGATCTACCAGATGCAGCGCCTCGAGCGCTACCGCGAAGTCATCGCGCAGATGCTCGCGGCCGGCACGGCCTACCACTGCTACTGCACGCCGGCCGAGCTCGACGAGATGCGCGAGGCGCAGCGCGCGCGCGGCGAGAAGACGCTGTACGACCGCCGCTGGCGCCCCGAGCCCGGCAAGGTGCTGCCGCCCGTGCCAGAAGGCGTGCCGCCCGTGGTGCGCTTTTGTAACCCGCCCGAAGGCGACGTGAGCTGGAACGACCTCGTCAAGGGCGAGATCACCATCAACAACCGCGAGATCGACGACCTCATCATCCTGCGGCCCGACGGTGTGCCCACCTACAACTTCGCGGTGGTGGTCGACGACTGGGACATGGCCATCACGCATGTGTTCCGCGGCGACGAGCACATCAACAACACGCCGTGGCAGATCAACATCTTCCGCGCGCTTGGTGCACCGCTGCCTGCGTTCGGCCACGTGCCGGTCATCCTGGGCGACGATGGGCAGAAGCTCTCCAAGCGCCGCGGCGCGGTGAGCGTCACCGCCTATGAAGAGAACGGCTACCTGCCTGAAGCCATGCTCAACTACCTTGCGCGCCTGGGCTGGAGCCACGGCGACGACGAGCTCTTCACGCGCGAGCAGATGGTGAGCTGGTTCGACGGCTCGCACCTTTCGAAGAGCCCCGCGCAATGGGACGCCGCGA
Organism: Variovorax sp. VRV01; assembly: GCF_014852545.1. Taxonomy (NCBI): domain Bacteria; kingdom Pseudomonadati; phylum Pseudomonadota; class Betaproteobacteria; order Burkholderiales; family Comamonadaceae; genus Variovorax; species Variovorax sp. VRV01. The sequence continues at coordinate 252,611 of NZ_JACVBS010000006.1, read as the reverse complement.
AGCTCGCATGGGTCAACGCGCAGTACATCAAGGCCAAGGCCGACGCGGAGCTCGCGCCGCTGGTGGCCGCGCAGCTGAAAAAGCGCGGCATCGAGGCCGACGATCGCCTGCCCGCCATCTGCGCGCTCTTCAAGGACCGCTGCGAAACCACGGTCGCGCTGGCCGAGTGGGCCGCCGCGTTCTACGCGGACGTGACGCCGGGCGAAGCCGACCTCGCGCAGCACGTGACCGATGCGGTGAAGCCCGTCATCGCCGCGCTCGCCGAGAAGCTCGCGAGCGTGACGTGGGAAAAAGCTTCGATCGCCGCGGCCATCAAGGAAGTTTTGGCCGCGCATTCGGTGAAAATGCCCGTGTTGGCCATGCCGGTTCGCGTCCTCGTGATGGGAACACCGCAGACGCCATCCCTCGATTCGGTGCTCGCAATCTTTTCTCGTGAAAAAGTTGTCGAGCGTTTGAAAAGGGCCTGATTTTTCGGTCTATAATTTGAGGCTCGACACCGACGCAGGGTGATTCTGAAAAGAAGAGCCTGAAAGTCAAATGGGGGTATAGCTCAGCTGGGAGAGCGCTTGCATGGCATGCAAGAGGTCATCGGTTCGATCCCGTTTACCTCCACCATCAAAAGTGTCGAGAAGATAAGTGCTGATCGCAGCACGGTTCCTAAGGTTTTGACCCTATCGTCTAGAGGCCTAGGACACCACCCTTTCACGGTGGCTACCGGGGTTCGAATCCCCGTAGGGTCGCCAGTTTCGCGCAAGTGAAGCAGGCACAAGTCGTCAGCACTTGGCTCCGCAAGGAGTGAACGTTGTCTACCAGGAGTGGTAGTTCAGTTGGTTAGAATACCGGCCTGTCACGCCGGGGGTCGCGGGTTCGAGTCCCGTCCACTCCGCCAGTCAAAGAGCGGGTTGCATCAGAAATGGTGCAACCCGTTTTTCTTTGGGCTTCTTCGCGCTATGCGTACGAGCGCTTGATGCCGCCGGGAGCCGAATCCCGGCTCCCACCCAGTCTCGCCTGCAGGAGGGCCAGGAGCGCGAGCACCGGCAGGGCCAGTTCCAGGATTTCCTCGAAGCTGAGCATCAGGTAGCCGCGAAAGGCCGTAGCAGAGCCTGCGTCGACCAAGCCCGGCTGCTCCGCAAAGGAAAAGGGTGCCTGATCGAGGATGATCGCAGCCCCGATGACCGCGACGAAGGTCAGCGAGGTCGTGGCTTCGGGCCGCCATTGCCGCCAGGCGCGCATCGCACGGCTTGCGGACCAGGCGCGTCCGGCCAGCCACCCGGCTGCAATGGCGACGGGCGCGAGGGCGGCCATTGCCGCAAGAACGTGCGAGCGCGGTGCTTCCAGCAAGCTGGTGCCCCAATGCGCCAGATGCCAATCCGCCTCCCGGGCAGCGAACGCAAGAAGCAGGACGCAGATGGCCACGCGGTCCGGCCGCGAGAGAAACGCCACGCGAACCATCAAGACGCACAGCACCGCGGCCAGGTACAGGAGAACCGTGCTTTTCTCGACGGGCCCGTTTTCCTCCAGCACCGCCGGTCCGATCGCCTGCGGCGTGTTCAGGCCGACCCAGGCAGCGGCGAAGACGAACACCAGCACCAGGCATGGCCCGGCCCTGCCGTCGGCCAGGACGCGCAACGGCCGCGCCAGGGTTGCTGCAACGTGGGGAGCGAGCTTGGGCGCAATCGCCTGCATCGCAAACAGCGCCGCGGCAATGGCCGCACCCAGCAGCGCACCTGCCGCGACATCGAACGGAAAATGAATGCCGACATGGATGCGAGCCCAGCCCGTGGCCACGGCCGCGCCAAGAGTGACGAGCCCGACGTCGCGCGTCGAGCGCTGCCGCAGCAGCATGAAGGCCATGGTGAACATCACCGAGGCATGCGTGCTGGGCAGCCCCGCGCGCAGGCCGTGGGGAACGTGCGCAGGGCTCAGCCCCATCATGAAGGGACGGGGCATGCCCACGGAGGCAGCGATCTCCTGCGAGATCAGTGAAGCCGCACCGCCGGCGGCCAGCACCGCCAGCACGCAAGGCCGCTGCGCGACCCGCCGCCACGCGACCCAGGCAAGAACCACTGCACACGCCCACGACGAACCCAGCGCGATGGCCGACGCCAGCTGAAGCATTGCGGGCGAGGGAGCGAAGCCCGCCGCAAGTGCATCGAAGAGGGCGAGATTCAGCGGATGCATCCTTTTTGATTCACTTTCCTTGCGGGTTCGGGTCGTCCACGCGAACGACGTGGCTGCATCGTAAAACGAGCTTCGCCACGCGGCTATGACACAACACTTCTTCGGTCTCGATCAATCGATGCGGTCGACGCCGCACCAGCGCGCCATGAACACCGCCAGCACGGCGCTCACCTGCACCAGGCTGTCGATGGAAACCCACTCGTCGATGCCGTGGATGCTGGAGCCCGTGGGGCCATAGCAGACCGCGGGCGTCTGCCCATAGATGTTGAAGAACTTCGCGTCCGTCGTGCCCGTGAAGGCCGTGGGTTCGAGTGCCTGCCCGACGATGTCCTGGTGGCACTTCGAGAGCTCGGTGACGATCGGCGAATCCAGGTCGAGGTCGAAGCCGTCGGCCTGGAAGCCTTCGTAGATCAGCCGGTAGCGCAGGCTCTCGCGAGCCGGATGCGCGGCGTAGGCGGCAGCCAGCACGGCCTCGACTTCGGCCTTGGCGCGGGCCACGTTCATGTCGGGATAAAAGCCGATGCGGATGTCGCTGCGGCATGCCGAGGGCACCGACGAAGCCCATTCGCCGCCCTGGATCTTCCCGAGGTTGAAGTTGATCGGATGCGCGTGATGCGCGTAGCTGCGATAGCGATTGGCAGGCTCGTTCCAGCGCTGCTCGAGCTTCTTGAGTTCCGAGAAAAGGTACAGCGAGAAGTCGATTGCGCCGACACCGGTCTGGGCCACCGAGGCGTGCACCGGCTTGCCCAGCACCTCGAGCGCGAACCACAGCACGCCCATCTGGCAGGTCATCACGCCGCCGAGCGGCTCGGGGATGATGGCCGCGTCGGCACGGTAGCCCTCGACCAGACAGGCCAGCGCGCCGTTGCCCGTGCACTCCTCTTCCACCACCGACTGAAAGTACACCGGCGATGCCGGTTCGAGCCCGAGCGATTGCAGCGCCGCATACGCCATCGTGTAGGCCGCAATGCCGGCCTTCATGTCGGCTGCGCCGCGGCCGTAGAGCCGGTCGCCCTCGATCACGGGTTGGAAAGGCGGGTGCTTCCAGAGCAGCTCGGCGCCGGTCGGTACCACGTCGATGTGGCCGTTGAAGATCAGCGAGCGGCCCTTCTGCGGCCCGCGGGGCTGATGAATGCCCACCACGTTGGTGCGCCCTTCGTACGAGGCGATGGAGGGCGAGTAGCCCGGATGCCGGCGGATCTTTTGCTCGTCGATCTCGAACTGGTGGACGCGCAGGCCCAGCTTCGCGAAGGACTGGGCCATGAAGGCCTGTGCATCTTGCTCGTGCCCCAGCAGCGAAGGATGCGCAACGAGCTGCTCGAGCATTCGAACGGCCGGCGCGCGCAGCGCGTGGGCGGCCTCCACGATGGCGGCTTCGCTGATCCGGTCTTCGGCGGGCTGGGGCATGGCGTCGGGGCCGCCTGCGTTGGCGGCGCTGGAAGAAGGAGCTTCATTCTTCCACGCCGCGCAGGCGCGTGACGGAACCATGTTGGCTGCGCCCTGGTAATTCTCGCGCGCATGGCCAGGCGGCGCCCAAGGGCTCCAGCCGCCAATCGGCCCAGTCATGGGGCGGCCGATCGGGCCCATCGTTCCTGGATGGCTCGACTTCGCGTAGGCCGTTTTCCCAAGTCGGCTTCAGCGGTATTTTGCGGTCTTAGCATGAGTGTTCGAACAGGCTGCCGAGGCCGCGAAAGAAAGCGCCTCGGCCTTTCCATCGTTCCAGCCAGCAAAGGAGAGCGTCATGCGATCCATCCAGTTCCGAAGCCTTGCGCTTGCGTGTGCCGTTGCAGTGGGCGGTGCCGCGGTGGTGGGCTGCACCACCACGCGGCCCCAGGACCAGGCCAGCAGCGCTTCCACGCGTGCATCGATCGATGCCCAGGTCGACGCCGCATTGTCCAAGTTGTACGGCACGGTCAAGGGCTCGCGCGAGGTTGTTTCCTCATCCAGCGGCGTGCTGGTGTTTCCCGCCGTGGTCGGCGCCAGCATGGGCATCGGCGCCGAATACGGCCGGGGCGCGCTGCGCGTGAACGGCCGCACGCAGGCCTACTACAGCACCACCGCCGGCTCGATCGGCTTCCAGGCCGGCGCCCAGTCGAAGGCCGTGATCTACGTGTTCACCACGCAGGCCGCGCTCGACAAGTTCCGCAACAGCAAGGGATGGACGGCCGGGGCCGATGCCACCGTGGCCGCCGCAACCATGGGCGCGAACGGCAGCATCGACACCAACACGCTGCGCCAGCCGGTGGTCGGCTTCGTCTTGACCAATGTGGGGCTGGAAGCGGGCGTTTCGCTGTCGGGCGCGAAGATCACCGAGATCCGGCTGTAGCCAGCTGCGCCTGCAGTTCGGCGACTTGCTGGCGCAGGCCCTCGTTCTCGGCCGTGAGTTCGGCCACGCGCTGTTCCAGCAGCTGAACAGTGTCGGGCTGCCTGGCGGATGGATCGGCCGGATCCGATTCGGCCGACTCCTCGCGCGGCTTGCGCTTGGCCTCGCGAACCCGCTTGGCGGCCTGCCTGAGTTCGTCCTTGCCCGCATTCGCCGCCGACACCTGCTCTTCGGCAGGCAGGCTCGCCACGGCCGCCGCCGTGTTGATGGAGATCACGCCCGACTTCACGGCCGCCACCAGTTCAGGCGCGGCCTGCTTCTGGATCTTCTCGATCATCACGACCTGGTTGCTGCTCAGCCGCGCGGCCCTCGCGATGGCCTCGCGGCTGCTCAAGGGGGCAGGCGGGGGCAGGACCGCGGCGCTGCCGGCAGACGCCTCGGCAGCGGGCGCATCGGCATCGAAGGGCGCGCCGTCGCCGTCCGACGGCGCCGTCTCGGCCAAGGCGCGCGCACGGCGCTCGTCGACGATGTCTTTCTTCCTGAGTGCCAGCACGCCGCGCAGGAAGTCCGAGATGCTGCGCCGCCCGAGGTGCTGGTCGATCATCCACAGGTGCACGTCCTCGATGGTCTTGAAGCGCGTGTTCTGCACCGTCTGGAACGGCAGCCCGTGCTTCTGGCAGATGCCATAGCGGTTGTGGCCGTCCACCAGCACGTCGCCCCACAGCACCAGTGCGTCGCGGCAGCCTTCGGTGAGGATGCTGCGTTCCAGCGCCTCGTGCTCCTCCGGAGTCAATGGATCGATATAGGCTTTGAGTTCTTCGTTGACGACGATGTTCATGGGGCAGGGATCGGGGAAAGGGGCGGAATTCTAGTTGCGCGGTGGACCCGATCATCCTGCCGTCATGCAGGCGCTCCACCATCGATGAGCGGACCGGCCGATTTCCGGCGCTCGCCTGTCTCGCTTTTGCGTGCTCAAACGTCTAACGGATATGGGACACGAAGAGGGCGGGATATCGGGTTTTTTTGTACCCACAAGTAGTAATAGTTCTCATTTGCATTGAATACTTCAGGAGTAGCGCCTTCATGTTCACCTGTCTGCATCCTCGCCGACGTTCTCTTGGGCGATCCGTGCCCCGCCTCGCATGATGCGAGAGCCGATCGACAGCGCGCTGCACCTTTCGGAGCCCACGCTCGCGGAGGTCTTCATCGCGAATCGTGCTCAGCTCCTGCGCGTGGCGCGAAGAATCGTTCGCACCGCGGAGCTGGCCGACGATGTCGTGCAGGACGCCTACCTCAAGATCACCGACGGCCCTTGCGTACGCAAGGCCGATCGGCCGATCGGCTATTGCTGCCAGGTCGTGCGCAATGTCGCGCTCGACTGCTGCCGGCGCCACACCGTCGAGGCCACCTACCGCACCTTCGATGTCGATGTCGAAGTGCTCGATGTCGCCGGCGCGCCCACCCCCGATCGCCTGATGCGCGAACGCCAGGCGATCCAGGCCATCGACAAGGTGCTCGCCGGGCTCCCAGCGCGCACGCGCCTGGTGTTCGAGCTCTACCGGCTCGAAGGGCTCACCCAGCGCGACATCGCGCAGCGCCTGGGATGCGCGCTTGGACTGGTGAACGGCCTGATTGCCGAGGCGGCGCAGGCGATCAGGGAATGCGGCCGCCTGCTCGAGGACGACTGAGCCTTTGCACGCCCGTGGGCTTGGTGTAGGGTAAAAGCCTTAACCCCCGCGCGACGTGCCGATGTACTGTCGCGTGATGCCTCACACCCTTCACGCATGACACAAGAACAGGACGACCCCATCTGGAGCACCGCTTGGCAGTGGGTGCAGCGCGAGTACGACCACGAGAGCTTCGATGCCCGCGCGCGGGCCGAGATGACGGCCTGGCTTCTTGCCGATCCCCTGCACCGCAAGGCCTACGACAGAGCCGCCCGGCTGTGGCTGCTGGCCGGACTGGTGCCGCCGGCCGCTGCGGAGTGAACAGATCGTGTCCTGAAACGTCTTGTTGATCAGGAGCGACGAGATGGCCAGCCGGCCGTCGACTCGCCTTTCATCCTGTTCAACCGCATAAGGACGCACCCATGTCGACGAGTTGCTTCGATCGCGAAGACGAGACCTTCATCGTTCTGGTCAACCACGAAGACCAGTATTCCATCTGGCCCCACTGGAAGGCCGTGCCGAAGGGCTGGACGGCGGTAGAAGGCGTCAAGGGCGACAAGAAGACCGTGCTTGCCCACGTCGAGCAGAACTGGACCGACATGCGTCCGCGTTCGCTGCGCGAGTGGATGGCGCAGCAGAACCCGGCGACTGGAGGAATCGCAGCCCAAGCCGCGGCGGGTTGACGCGCGTGGACGCGAGCGTCTCGCTGCTGTGCCTGCCTTGTGCGGGCGCCAGCGCAACGATGTACCTGCGCTGGCGGCGGCTGCTGCCGCGCTGGCTCCGCATCGTGCCTGTGGAGTTGCCCGGCCGCGGGGGCCGGCTGTCCGAGCGCCTGGTCCGGAACTTCGATGAGCTCGTTGCGCAGGTCTGCGTGGAGCAGGCCGAGGCGCTGCGCGGCGAGTTCGCGATCTTCGGCCACAGCATGGGATCGTTGCTGGCCTACGGCATCACCCGCCGGCTGCAATCGTTGGGGCGCCCATTGCCGCTTGCGCTGCTGGCTTCCGGCAGCTGTGCGCCTTCGCGGCGCGATCCTGCGCGCTTCGCAGGCAAGACCGACGACGCATCGCTCACGGCTGAGTTGCGCAGGCAGGGCGGAACGCCCGAGGAAGTGTTCGCGAGCGCGGAGCTCATGCGCATCACGCTCGACATGCTCGGCGCCGACTACCGCGTGTGCGAGAGCTTCCGGTACCGCGAAGATGCGCCGCTGCCCATGCCCGTGCATGTCTTTGCCGGGCGCGAGGACGACATCGACGCGGCTTCCGTCCATGCATGGTCGGCCGAGGCGGGGGGTGTCTTCACGCTCGATTGGTTCGACGGCGGCCACTTCTTCATCCGGCAGCGCGAAACAGCATTCCTGGCCGCGCTCACAGAGCGACTCGGCCAGGCCGTTGCAGGAGAGCACCATGCGTCCCGTGTCCTGGCCTGACCCGCGTCCCGCAGGCATCGAGGTCTACCGCCTCGACTTCGACCTGGACGCCGATGTCTCGGCCGAGCGCCAACTGCTGGCATTCGCCGAGCGCGCGCAGGCCGACAGATATGCGCGCACCGCCGACCGCGTGCGCTTCACGGCCACGCGCGCGGCCCTTCGCGGCCTGCTTGCGCGGCGCGTGGGCTGCCAGCCGGCCGACGTACGGTTCGCGGCGGGCCTGTACCGCAAGCCCTTCCTCGACGTGGCCGGTGGCGATGCGACGCTCTTCAACGTCTCGCACTCGGGCGCTCATGCACTCATCGCGCTCGCCGATCCCCGCGTGGTCAGCGCGGTGGGCATCGACATCGAGGCCTGCAGGAGCGACGTCGACGCCGAGGCCGTCGCTTCGCTCGCCTTCACCGGCAGCGAACGCCGCGCGCTGCAGGAAGCCGGCGATCCGCTGCAGGCCCTCTACAGCCGCTGGGTGGGCAAGGAGGCGGTGCTGAAGGCCGTCGGCGTCGGCGTGGCCGAGCACCTTCAATCCATCGGCATCCACTCCGGTGCGAACGGGCGATACGTCCTCGAATGCGCCGTTGCCGAATGGTCCGGTCTTCAAGCCGTGGCGCTCGATGCGCCCACGGGCTATGCCGCCGCGCTCGCGTGGCGTGCCAAGGAATCGACATGAATGAAACGCTCACACGGTTCGTGCGCAGCAAGGCGCCCGCCGGCTCCGACCTCCCGGTCCTCATGACACCCGCGCATGCCGGCGAAAACCTGCTCTCGGCGGTGCAACGCCTGCGTCCGCAGATCGAGGAGTCGCTCCTTGTCGCCGGCGGCGTGCTGCTGCGCGGCTTCTCGGTGCCGGCGGTGGAAACTTTCCAGCAGTTCGCCTCGTCGTTCGGCCATCCGCTGCTGAAGTACGAGTTCGCCTCCACGCCGCGCTCCGCGGTGTCGGCCTCCACCGGCGCAGGTGTCTACACCTCGACCGAATACCCGGCGCACCAGAGCATCCCGCTGCACAACGAGCAGGCCTACACGCGCGAGTGGCCGATGAAGATCTGGTTCCACTGCGTGACCGCCTCGCCCGAGGGCGGCGAGACACCCATTGCCGACAGCCGCGCCGTCTATCGCCGCATGCCCGGGCACATCCGCAAGCGCTTCGAGCCCGGCATCCTGTACGTGCGCAACTTCGGCGAGATGGACGTGCCATGGCAGAAAGTGTTCAACACCGAAAGCCGCGTCGAAGTCCAGGCCTTCTGCGAGCGCTCGGGCATCTCGTGGGAATGGAAGGACGACGGCGGCCTGCGCACCCGGCAGCTTTGCCAGGCCGTGGAGACGCATCCCGTGACCGGCGAGCAGGTGTGGTTCAACCAGGCCCACCTGTTCCACATCTCTGCGCGCGAGGCCGAGGAGCGCGAAGTGCTCGAAGAAATCTACGGCATCGAGAACGTGCCGCGGAACACCTTCTTTGCCGACGGCTCGACCATCAGCGATGAGATCTTCGCAGAGGTGCGCGCCGTGCTCGATGCGGAGACGGTGGCCTTCCCGTGGGAGGAGGGCGACGTGCTGATGCTCGACAACATGCTGGTGGCGCATGCGCGCTCGCCGTTCAAGGGGCCGCGCAAGGTGATCGTGGCCATGGCCGAGCCGCACGGCAATCTGGGCCGCTTCTAGAAAAGCAGGGAGTCCGCAGGATGGAAAAGAAAACGCAGGCGCTGCAGGCGCCGATCTCGCCGCGCCCGAAGAACTTCGTGGCGCACCTCCACACACTGGCCGACACGCGGCACGACGACGTCTGGCTCACCGTTGTGAGCGCGGCGGATGGCGAGGACCACGCGGAGCCGATCAGCTACGGCGCCTTCGAGCGCCGCGTGCGCGCACTCGCGGCCCGGCTGCAGCAGCAGTTCGCCAGGGGCGAGCGCGCCCTGGTCATGCTGGACAACGGCGACCACTACGCGGTGAGCATGCTGGCCTGCTTCTACGCGGGCGTGATCGCGGTGCCGGTGTTCCCGCCGGAATCGGCGCGCCCGCAGCACCTCGCACGGCTGAGCGGCATCGCCGCCGATTCGCAGGCGCGCTGCGTGCTGACCTCCGACGCCATGGCACGCGCGATGAATGCAACGAGCGCGGGCTCGCGCCAGTTCGGCGATGCGGACATCGTCGCCGTCGACACCGTGGACATCGCGCTGGCCGACGGATGGGCCCCCTTCGAGCCGGCCGGCGGCGACATCGCCTTCCTGCAATACACCTCGGGCTCCACCTCGGCGCCCAAGGGCGTGATCGTGACGCACGGCAACCTGATGGCCAATGAGGAGGCGATCCAGCGCAGCATGGGTGTCGGGCCGGGCGACAGCTTCGTCTCCTGGGCGCCTCTCTATCACGACATGGGTCTGATCGGCGGACTGTTGCAGCCGCTCTACAGCGGCATTCCGCTGGTGCTCAGCTCTCCAGGTTATTTCCTGGAGCGCCCGGTGCGCTGGCTCGAACTGATCTCGCGCCATCGCGCGACGCTCAGCGGCGGCCCCGACTTTGCCTACCGCCTGTGCCTGGAGCGCGTGAAGGACGCGCAACTGGCCCGGCTGGACCTGTCGAGCTGGCGCGTGGCCTACACCGGCGCCGAACCCGTGCGCGCCGATACCGAAATCGAGTTCATCTCGCGCTTCGCACCCGCGGGTTTCGACCCGGCGGCCGTCTATCCCTGCTACGGCCTCGCCGAAGCGACGCTCTTCGTCACCGGCGGCCGCCGGGGCGGCGGACTGGTTGCGCCCACGTTTTCCGCCGCCGGCCTCGCCAGCGGCGCAGGAACACCGGCGGACGATGGCACGACGCTGGTCGGCTGCGGCGATGTTGCGCCCGGCCATCGCCTCGAGATCGTCGATACCGAATCGCTCTCGGCCGCGGCCCCCGGAAAGATCGGCGAGATCTGGACCTGCGGCCCGAGCATCGGCCACGGCTACTGGGGCAAGGAGCGCGAGACGCGCGAGACCTTCGTCGAGCGGGACGGCCAGCGCTGGCTGCGCACTGGCGACCTCGGCTTCATGCACGAGGGCCAGCTCTACGTCACCGGCCGCATCAAGGACCTGATCATCGTCCGCGGCCACAACATCTACCCGCAGGACATCGAGCGGCTCATCGAGGCCGAGGTCGATGCCGTGCGCAAGGGCCGCGTCGCGGTCTTCGCCACGCAGGGGCCGGGAGGCGAGGGCATCGGCGTGGCCGCCGAAGTGTCGCGCAGCATGCAGAAGCTGGTGCCGGCCGCGGCGCTGGTCGATGCGCTGAGTGCCACCGTGGGCGAAGTGCTCGGCGAGACGCTGTCGGCCGTGCTGTTGCTCAATCCGGGGGGCATGCCCAAGACCACCAGCGGCAAGCTGCAGCGCAGTGCCTGCCGTGCGGGCTGGCTCGACGGCAGTGCCGACGCGTATGCCGTCTACCAGCACGGCGCCTTTGTGCGCGGAGGCCCGGTCGAGGCCGTTGCCGAGGCGCCGCTCGACGAAGTCGAGCAGGCCGTCGCCGCCATCTGGCGCGAGGTCTGCAGGTATGGCGACGACCGTGCGCTCGGCCGCGATGCCCACTTCTTCAACTGCGGCGGTAGTTCCCTCACCGCCACGCAGGCGGCTGCGCGCATCGGCGCGCGCTGGCAGATCGGCTTTCCCGCGCGCAGGCTCTTCGAGCAGCCGCGCCTTCGCGATTGCGCGGCGGCCATCCGCGAACTGCAGCTGCAGGGCGTGCACCCGCAGCCCGCGCCGATCGCCGTTCTCTCCGCGGAGCGGCGGCTGTTGCCGCTGCCGCTCTCGCACGCGCAGGAGCGCCAGTGGTTCCTCTGGCAGATCGATCCCTCGAGTGCGGCCTACCACGTGAGCGGCGCGCTGCGCCTCACTGGCGCCTTGCGGGTCGATGCGCTGCAGTCGGCCTTTGATGATCTCGTGGCGCGACATGAATCGCTGCGCACGGTGTTCAACGCCGGCGTCGATGGCAGCGTGGAGCAATGGATCAAGCCGGCCGGCTCGGTGCCGCTGTCGCTGGTCGACCTGCGCGGCCCCGAGGCCGAAGCCGATGCGCAACTGGAAGAAGCCATGCGGCGCCTCAAGGCCCAGCCCTTCGACCTCACGCAAGGCCCGCTGCTGCGCGCCGCGTTGATCCGCATCGCCGATGAGGTGCATGTGCTCGCCGTGGTGATGCATCACATCGTGTCCGACGGCGCCTCGATGCAGTTGCTGATCGACGAACTGGCCGCAGGCTACGCCGCGCACCTGAAGGGCAATGCCGTGCGCGTGCCCGCGCCGCGAATCCAGTACGCCGACTACGCGCTCTGGCAGCGCGAGTGGCTGGCGGCAGGCGAGGGCGAGCGGCAGCTGGCCTGGTGGCGCGCGCAACTCGGCGACACGCACGCCGTGCTCGACCTGCGCACCGACCACCCGCGCAAGCCGCAGGCCGGCTACAGCGCCGCGCGCCATGCCTTCGAACTCCCGGCGAGCCTGCTCGCGCAGTTGCGCAAGACCGCGGATGGCGGCAACGCCACGCTCTTCATGGTGCTGCTGGCGGGCTTCCAGGCGCTGCTGCACCGCTACACGGGGCAGGAAGAAATCCGCATCGGCGCACCGATTGCCAACCGCAACCGCGTGGAATCCGAAGGCGTGGTCGGCCTGTTCGTCAACACGCTGGTGCTGCGCAATCCGATCCATGGCCGCCTCGGCGCATCGCGCGTGCTCGCGCAGGCACGCGATGCAGTGCTGGGCGCACAGGCGCACCAGGATCTGCCCTTCGAGCAGCTCGTGCAGATGCTGCAGCCCGAGCGCAGCCTGAGCCGCACGCCGCTGTTCCAGGTGATGTTCAACCACCTGTTCGAGGACTACCGCGCGCTCGGCCAGTTGCCCGGCATCGCCGCGCAAGACCATGCGCTGCCCGATCTCGCGGCCCAATTCGAGCTCACGCTCGAGGCGCGCGAGCGGCCCAGCGGCCAGCTCTCGCTCGCCGTGATCTACGCGGCCGAGCTGTTCGAGCCCGACACCATTGCGCGCATGGCCGGCCACTACGTCGCGGCCCTGCAGGCGCTGGCCGATCGTCCTGATCAACCCGTCGGCGACATCGAGTTGCTCGGCGCGCCGGAGCAGGCACGGCTCGCGCAGTGGGGCGTGAATGAGCATCGCGAGCCGCAGCCCGAGCCCGTGCACCGCATGATCGAGCGGCAGGCCCGTACGCAACCTGATGCCACCGCGCTGCTCTACGCCGACGAGTCGCTCGGCTTCGCGGAACTGAACCGCCGCGCCAACCGGCTGGCGCATCGGCTGATCGCGCTGGGCGTGAAGCCCGAGGTGCTCGTGGGCATCGCGATGGAGCGCTCAATCGAAATGGTCGTCGCCATCCTGGGCGTGCTGAAGGCGGGCGGCGCCTATGTGCCGCTGGACCCCGAATACCCCGCAGAGCGCCTGGCCTACATGGTGCAGGACAGCGGCATCGGCCTGCTGCTCACGCAGAGCAGCCTCGCCGATTGCGTGCCCGACCGTCGTGGACTCACGGTGCTGGAGGTGGACGCCGCCGATTTCAGCGCCGAGCCCGAGAGCGATCCGCAGGTCGGCCTGCACATCGAGAACCTCGCCTACGTGATCTACACCTCCGGCTCCACCGGCAAGCCCAAGGGCGCGGCCATCCGCCACAGCGCGCTGCACAGCTGCATGGCGTGGATGCAGGGCATCTACAAGCTCACGCGCGCCGACACCGTGCTGCACAAGGCGCCGTTCGGTTTCGACGTGTCCGTGTGGGAGCTGTTCTGGCCGATGACCGCGGGCGCAAGGCTGGTGGTGGCCAACCCCGGCGATCACCGCGACCCTGCGCGCCTGGTCGAACTGATCCAGCGCCACCAGGTCACCACGCTCAACTTCGTGCCCTCGATGCTGCAGGCCTTTCTTGCGCACGAGGGCATCGAGACCAGCACACGCCTGCGCCACATCATCTGCGGCGGGGAAGCGATGCCGGCCGAGACGCAGAAGGAAACGCTCGAGCGCCTGCACGGCGCGGGCCTGCAGAACCTCTACGGCCCCACCGAGACCACGATCCACGTGACGCACTGGGCCTGCCGCAACGACGGCCGGAGCCAGGTGCCCATCGGCAAGCCGATCAGCCACACCAGCACCCACGTGCTGGATGCCGATCTCAATCTGGTGCCGCAAGGCGTGGCGGGCGAGCTGTACCTGGGCGGCGTCAGCCTCGCGCGCGGCTACCTGAAGCGGGCCGGCCTGAGCGCCGAGCGCTTCGTGGCCGATCCGTTCGACGGCGCCGGCGGCGGGCGGCTCTACCGCACCGGCGACCTCGTGCGCTGGAACGGCGAAGGGCAGCTGGAGTATCTGGGCCGCATCGACCACCAGGTGAAGATCCGGGGCTTTCGCATCGAGCTCGGCGAGATCGAGGCGCAGCTGCTTGCACAGCCCGCCGTGCGCGAAGCCGTTGTAATCGCCAAGGAAGGCCCCGCCGGTGCGCGGCTGGTTGCCTACCTCGCGCCGCATGCGGGCGAGGCCATCGACACCGCGGTGCTGAAAGACCGGCTTGCGCAGGCGCTGCCCGACTACATGGTCCCGCGCGCCTTCGCGGTGCTCGATGCATTGCCGCTGAACGCCAACGGCAAGGTGGACCGCAAGGCACTGCCCGAGCCGGCTATTGCCGGCGGCCAGGCCTACGAGGCGCCGCAAGGCCATGTTGCGCAGACGGTGGCCGCGGTGTGGTCCGAGGTGCTGCAGGTCGCGCAGGTCGGCTTGCACGACAACTTCTTCGACCTGGGCGGCCACTCGCTGCTGCTGATCCGCGCGCACCGGCTGCTGGAAGACCGGCTGCACACCGCCATCCCCGTGGTCAATCTCTTCAAGTACCCCACCGTCCAATCCTTGGTCCAGTGGCTGGAGCAGGCCCCCGCGCGCGCCGCCGCATCGGCCACCGCGGCCGCGGCCGGCGACGACCGGGCCCTGCGCCAGCGCGCCGCCATGCTTCAACGCCGCAAAGCGGCAGAGAGAGTCAACTGATGTCCCAACCCTTCGAACCCTCCGAGCCGAGCGGCATCGAGATCGCCATCGTCGGCATGGCCGGGCGCTTTCCCGGCGCCGACGACGTGGACGCCTTCTGGCGCAACATCCGGGACGGCGTGGCCTCGGTCTCCCGTTTCACCGACGAGCAGCTGCGCGCGCAAGGCGTGCCACAGTCGCTGCTGGACGATCCCGACTACGTGAAGGCCGGCGTGATGTTCGAGGGCTTCGACAAGTTCGATGCCGGCTTCTTCGGCTACTCGCCGCGCGAGGCCGAAACCCTCGATCCGCAGCAGCGCATCTTCCTGGAGTGCGCCTGGGCCTCGCTGGAGCACGCGGGCTGCGATGCCGCCCGCTGGCCGGGCAAGGTCGGCGTGTATGCGGGCGAGGGCGCCAACGTGTACCTCATCCGCAACCTGCTGCCGTCGTTCGGCCTCGGGGCGGCAAGCGGCATCGCCGATCTGCTGGGCCTCATGAGCGGCAACTCGGGCGGCTCGCTGTGCACCCGCGTGTCGTACAAACTCGACCTGCGCGGCCCCGCGGTCACGGTGCAGACCGCCTGCTCCACATCGCTCGTCGCGGTTCACACGGCCTGCCAGGCGCTGTTGAGCCACGACTGCGACATGGCCCTGGCCGGCGGCGTGTGGCTCAACCTGCTGCAGGAAGGTGGCTACCGCTACCAGGCTGGCGCCATCCTTTCGCCCGACGGCCACTGCCGCGCCTTCGACGCCAAGGCGGCCGGCACCGTCATCGGCAGCGGCGCGGGCATCGTGGTGCTCAAGCGGCTGGACGACGCGCTGCGCGACGGCGACACCATCCATGCGGTCATCAAGGGCACCGCAGCCAACAACGACGGCTCCGCCAAGGTCGGCTTCACCGCGCCCAGCGTGGACGGTCAGGCCGAGGTGATCCGCGCGGCACAGCTCATCGCGGGCGTGCCTGCCGACACCATCGGCTACATCGAGGCGCATGGCACCGCGACCACGCTCGGCGACCCCATCGAGTTCGCCGCGCTCACGCAGGCATTCCGCGCCGAGACCGCGCGCCGCGGCTTCTGCGCCGTGGGTTCGGTGAAGACCAACATCGGCCATCTGGACGCCGCAGCCGGCGTGGCCGGGCTCATCAAGACGGTGATGGCGCTCAAGCACCGCATGCTGCCGCCCAGCCTGCACTACGAAAACCCCAATCCGCAGATCGATTTCGCCTCCAGCCCGTTCTACCTCAATGCGCAGCTGCGCCCGTGGCCCGAGGGCGAGGCACCGCGCCGTGCGGGCGTGAGCTCGTTCGGCATCGGCGGCACCAACGTGCACGTGGTGCTCGAAGAGGCGCCGGCAGTTCCCGCGGCACGGACCGCTTCCGGCTGGCAGGTGCTGCCCGTGTCGGCAAAGGACGAAGCAGCGCTGGTACAGGGCCGATCGCAACTCGCGGCGCATCTGCAAGCCCATCCGGAACTGGCGCTGGGCGATGTGGCCCAAACGCTGCAGAGCGGACGCCGCCCCTTCGCGTGGCGCAGTGCCGTGGTGGCCAGCCAGCCGGCGACGGCCTCGGAGATGCTGGCTTCGCCCATGACCCCCTCGTCGCGCGTGCCCGCCGCCGCGCCCGAGGTGGTGTTTCTGTTTCCGGGCGGCGGTACGCAGCATGCACGCATGGGCGAGGCGCTCTATCGGGACAGCGCCGTGTTCCGCGAAGAGTTCGACCGCTGCGCGGCGTTGCTGAAGGCCGGCACCGGCATCGACCTGCTCGCGCTGGTGTTCCCGGCCGACGGCGACGAAGCCGCAGCGAACGAGCGGCTGTTCCGCATCGAATACGCGCAGCCCGCGCTGTTCGCCGTCGAGTACGCGATGGCGCGCTGGTGGATGAGCTGCGGCGTACAGCCCGCGCTGATGCTTGGACACAGCCTTGGCGAATACGTGGCGGCCTGCCTGTCGGGCGTGTTCTCGCTCGAAGACGCGCTGCGCATCGTCGCCGCGCGCGGCCGCCTGATGCAGACGCTCGCAGCGGGTGCGATGACGGCGGTGTCGCTGCCCGAATCGGCGCTGGCCGAATTCCTTCGCGACGGCTGCGACCTGGCGGCGGTGAACGGCGAGCAGCTCTGCGTGCTGGCCGGCGCGGTGGACGCCATCGAGCGCGCGGAGGAGGCCTTGCGCGCGCGCCAGCAACTGCCGCGCCGCCTGCATGTGGCCATCGCCTCGCATTCGAGCCTGGTCGATCCCATCGTGGCCGAGCTGGAGCAGCTGATCGCTTCGCTGCCGCGCCATGCGCCGCGCATTCCCTTCCTGTCGAACGCGACCGGCCAGCCGATCACCGAAGCAGAGGCAACCAGCCCGGCGTATTGGGGCCGCCATCTGCGCGGAACCGTGCGCTTCGCGGACGGCCTGCGCGAGATCTTCGCCGCGCCCGGCCGCGTGGTGCTCGAGGTGGGCCCCGGCGAGACGCTTGCGGGCCTCGCGCGCCAGCATCCGCAAAGCCGCGAGGCCGCGGGCATCTGGGCGAGCCAGGCCCACCCGCAGCAAACGGCGCGCAACGCCCAGCAACTGGCCATTGCCGTGGCCGGGCTTTGGACCGCGGGCGTCGACATCGACTGGGCGGCATGCCGCGCGGAGGGCGCAAGCCGTCGCCGCGTGCCGTTGCCCACCTATGCCTTCCAGCGCAAGCGCTTCTGGATCGAGGCGGGCGAGGCCGCGCAGCCTGCGAAGAGCACCTCGCCGAGCCTCTTCTACACGCCCCGCTGGGAGCGCAGCGCACCGCTTGTACCCGCAGAAAAGCAGGGCGCGCGCGCAGGTTGCACGCTGGTGCTGGGCGATGCAAACAGCTTCACCGACCGGCTCTCGCGCACCCTGCGCGAGCGCGGTGAAAAAGTGGTGCTGGCCTTGCGCGGGCCGCGCTTTGCCCGCACCGCGCCGGGCCAGTACGCCCTGCGCGCAGCCGAGCGCTCCGACCACGAAGCACTGCTGCGCGAGGTCGAAGCCGAAGCCGGGCCGGTGCTGCGCCTGCATCACCTGTGGAGCCTGGACGGCGACCGGCCCGCGGCATCGCACGCGCAAGTCTTCGAGGCCGGCTACTTCAGCCTGCTCGCACTCGCGCACGGGCTCGATGCGGTAGGCGCAGCGGGCCGCGAAACCATTGCGCTCAATGTGGTGACCGACCGGGTCGAAGACGTTGCCGGCACCGAGCCGCTCGCACCCGAGAAGGCCACGCTGCTCGGCCTCGCGAAGATCCTGGGCCAGGAGTACCCGTCGATTGCCTGCCGCGTCGTGGACGTGGTGCTGCCCGCAGCCGAGAGTGCAGCCGAGGCCGAGCTCGCGCGCCGCGTGGCCGACGAGGCATGGGCGGCGCCCGACGAATTCCTGGTGGCCTACCGCGGCCCGCATCGCTGGCTCAAGCGCTATTTGCCGCTGTCCGATGTGCCCGCGCCCGCCGCAAGGCAGCGCCTGCGCGAAGGCGGCGTCTATCTCATCACCGGCGGCATGGGCGGTGTCGGCCTTGCGATGGCACGCTACCTGAGCCGCACCTGGAAAGCGAAGCTCGTGCTGCTCGGCCGCACGCCCCTGCCCGGGCGCGGCGATTGGGAGCGCCTCGTCGCGGATGCTGCCCAGCCCGTGGTGCTGCGGCGCAAGCTGCAGCAGCTGATCGATCTCGAAGCGGACGGCGCCGAGGTGCTGCCGCTCGCGGCCGACGTGAACGATGCCGCGCAGCTGCGCACCGCGCTCGCGGCCGTGCACGCACGCTTTGGCGCAGTCCACGGCGTGGTGCATGCCGTCGTGCACCCCGACCGCGGCATGATCGCCCAGCGCACGCCGGCACTGGTCGAAGCGGCCTTCGCGCCCAAGATCGCGGGCACGCTCGCGCTGCTCGATGCGCTGCGCGCCGAGCCGCTGGACTTCGTGCTGTTCTGCTCGTCGATCTCGGTGCTCATCGGCGGCCTCGGCCGCAGCGACTACGCCGCTGCCAATGCCTACCTGGACGCACTTGCCACGGCAAGCCGCCGCAGTTCGCCGCTGCCGCTCTTCTCGGTCAACTGGGACGCGTGGCGCGACGTTGGCGTGGCCGTGGACATGGACCTGCCCGAGGGCGTGGGCCTGGACGAACGCACCGGCGTGCTCGCTTTCGAGCGCATCGCCAACGGCCCCGACCTGCCGCAGACCATCGTGTCCGCCTCGCCGCTGGCACAGCGGCTCAGGCCGCTGGACGACCTGTTCGATTCCCTCGACGACGCGCCCGCAGCCGAGCTGCGCACCGGCCATTCGCGCCCCGTGCTGCAGACGCCGTATGCCGCCCCTGAAGGCGAGCTGGAAGGCGTGCTTGCCGGCTTCTGGAGCGATGCGCTGGGCATCGTGCCCGTGGGCGTGCACGACAACCTGTTCGAGCTGGGTGGCGATTCGCTGCTCGCCATTCGCCTGCTGGCCCGCGTACGCAAGGCCTACGGCGTGGAGCTGCATCCCGCCGCGTTCTTCAAGGCGCCGACCATCGCCGAGCTGGCGACCCTGGTCGAGCTGCGCCTGATCGAGGACATCGAACGCGAAGCTGAAACCGCAGAAACCACCGAAGACAGCGCACCATGAGCGAGACCCAGAACCTTTCCGAACGACGCGCCCGGCTCACGCCGGCGCAACTGAGCCTGCTGCAGCAGCGCCTGAAGCGCGATGCGGCCCCGGCGCCTGCGCGCGCGGCAATCGTGCGCGGCCAGGACGATGGCGCCGGGGCCGCCGCGGCCGTGTCCTTCGCGCAGCAAGGGCAGTGGTTCCTGTGGCAGTTGAACCCGGGCAACACCGCCTATCACGTCGGCGGCGGGCTTGGCTTCTCGGGGCCGCTCGACATCGCTGCCTTGCGCGATGCCATGCAGGCGCTCGCGGCGCGGCACGAGGCGCTGCGCACCGTCTTCCGGTCGGGGGCGGGGGGACTGCCCGAGCAATGCATCCAGGCGGCGGCCGGGATCGCAATTCCCTTCATCGACCTGGCCGCACTCGACGCAGCGGCGCGCGAATCGCGCTACGCCGAAGTGGTGGCGGACGTCTGCCGCACACCTTTCGACCTGAGGGCCGGCCCCTTGCTGCGCGGCACGCTGCTGAAGATGGCGGAGGGCGAACACCAGTTGCTATTGATGATGCATCACATCATTTCCGATGCCTGGTCGGTCGAACTGATGCTCGACGAGCTGGCCCAGCTCTATGCGATGCGCGTTCAGGGCCTGCCGGCATCGCTGCCGCAACCGGAAATCCGCTACGTCGATTTCGCCCGCTGGCAGCGCAAGTGGCTGGACGACGGCGAGGGCGAGCGCCAGCTCGCCTACTGGCGCGGCCGGCTCGGAGAGAGCCACCCGGTGCTCGCGCTCGCCACCGACCGGCCGCGCGCCGCGGACGTGGACTACAGCGCGGCGCAGCACACGCTGGACGTACCCGCCCAGCTCGTGGAGGCGCTGAAGCGCCAGTCCCGCGAGCAGGGCGGCACGCTGTTCATGGCCTTGCTCACCGCGTTCCATGCCTTGCTGTTTCGCCACACCGGGCAGCCGGAGATCCGCGTCGGCGTGCCCGTGGCGGGGCGCGGCCGGCCGGAGACCTCGGGCGTCATCGGCGCCTTCATCAACACCGTGGTGCTCGATGCGCGCATGCACGGACAGCTGCGCCTGGCCGACCTGTTGCAGCAGGTGCAAGGCGTGTCGCTCGAAGCGCAGGCGCACCAGGACCTGCCGTTCGAGCGGCTGGTGCAGGCCCTGCGGCCCGAGCGGGGGCATGCGGGCTCGCCGCTGTTCCAGGTGATGTTCAACCACCTGGGCCAGGGCGATCGGCCGTTGCAAGGCTGGCCCGCACTGCGCGTGCGCCGGATCGATCTCGCCCAGCGTGCCGCGCCGTTCGAGCTCACGCTGGAAACCATCGAGCGCGCAGATGGTGGCATCCAGGCCAGCTTCCGCTATGCGGCGGAGCTTTTCGAGCCGCAGACCATGGAGCGGCTTGCAGGCCACTATTGCCGCGTGCTCGAAGCCTTGGCCACGCGCCCCGCATCGACGCTGAACGAGCTCGATCTGCTGGGCGATGCGGAAAAAGTGCAGCTTGGCCGGTGGAGCGTCAACACGCACAGCCACGGCGAGGCCGTGCCGGTGCACCGCCTCATCGAACGGCAGGCGGCCCGGCGTCCGGATGCGGTCGCGGTGCTGTTCGGCGACGTGTCGCTCAGCTACGGCGAACTCAACCGCCGCGCCAACCAGCTCGCGCACCGGCTGATCGAAGAGGGCGTGGGCCCCGAGGTCAAGGTGGGCATTGCGCTGGAGCGCAGCCTGGAGCTGGTGGCAGGCCTGCTCGCGGTCCTGAAGGCCGGTGGCGCCTACGTGCCGCTGGACCCCGAGTACCCGGCGGAGCGCATCGCCTACATGGTCGAAGACAGCAAGCTCGGCCTCGTGCTCGCGCACAGCAGCCTGGCCGATCGCCTTGCGCTGCCGGCCGGCGTCCCGGCGCTCGCGCTCGACAAGCTGGACCTCGGGAGCATGGCGCAGACCGACCCCGTGGTCGCGCTCAACGGCGAAAACCTCGCCTACGTGATCTATACCTCGGGCTCCACCGGCCGTCCCAAGGGTGCGGCCAACCGGCACGCCGCATTGCACAACCGGCTGGCATGGATGCAGGCGGCCTATCCCATCGACGGCGCGGACACCGTGCTGCAGAAAACACCGTTCAGCTTCGACGTGTCGGTGTGGGAGTTCTTCTGGCCGCTCATGGCCGGCGCGCGGCTGGCCGTGGCGGCGCCCGGCGATCATCGCGAACCCGCACGCCTTGCACATCTGATTCAGCGCCACAGCGTGAGCACGCTGCACTTTGTGCCCTCGATGCTGCAGGCCTTCCTGGCGCACGACGGCATCGAGGCCTGCACGAGTCTGCGGCAGATCGTCTGCAGCGGCGAGGCATTACCTGTCGAGGCGCAACTGGGCGTCTTCAAGCGGTTGCCGCAAGCAGCGCTGCACAACCTCTACGGTCCTACCGAGGCGGCCATCGACGTCACGCACTGGACCTGCCGCAGCGACGGCCGCAGCCAGGTGCCGATCGGCCGGCCCATTGCCGGCACGCAGGCCTTCGTTCTCGATGCCGACCTCAACCTTGCAGCGCCGGGTGTGGCGGGCGAGCTCTATCTGGGCGGCATCGGGCTTGCACGCGGCTATGTGGAACGCGCGGGGCTCACGTCCGAGCGCTTCGTGGCCGACCCTTTCGGCACGGCCGAGGGCGCCCGCCTGTACCGCACGGGCGATCTCGTGCGATGGAACAGCGAAGGGCAGCTCGACTACCTCGGCCGCATCGACCACCAGGTGAAGATCCGCGGCTTTCGCATCGAGCTCGGCGAGATCGAGGCCCAGCTGCTCGCGCAGCCCGAAGTGCGCGAGGCTGTCGTCGTTGCCAGCCAGGGTTCGGCTGGCGCGCGGCTCGTGGCGCATGTCTCGGCGCAGGCTGGCCAGGCCGTCGACGCCGCGCAGCTGCGCGAACGCCTCGGCCGCGTGCTGCCGGACTACATGGTGCCGGCCCTCGTCGTCGTGCTGGACAGCCTGCCGCTCAACCCGAACGGCAAGGTGGACCGCAAGGCGCTGCCGCAGCCCGAGCTGGCGAGCGCGCGCGCCTACGAAGCGCCGCAGGGCGAGGTGGAAGAAGCGCTGGCCGCCATCTGGGCCGAAGTGCTCGGCGTGGCGCGCATCGGCCGCCACGACAACTTCTTCGAGCTCGGCGGCCATTCGCTGATGTCGGTGCAGCTGGTGGCCCGCGTACAGCGCGCAATGCATGCGGAGCTCTGCGTGAAAGACGTCTTCCAGCATCCGGTGCTCGCCGCCATGGCGGGGCTCGTTGCTGCAGCGGCGGCCAGAAAGCCCGTCGCCCAATCCCTTTCGGACATTGATTCCTTCATCGACAGTTTGGAGATCGCTTGATGGAAATCACGGCAACCCACCTTCACATCGGCAAACGCTTCTCGGGCCTCGCCCCCGCGCAGCGCCGCGCGGTCTACCAGAAGATCCGCGCGGAGGGCCTGGCCATCGGGCAGTTTCCGATTCTTGCGCGCGATGCGGCTGCGCAGGCGCAGTGCCCCGCCTCGTATGCGCAACTGCGCCAATGGTTCCTGTGGCAGCTGGAGCCCGGCAGTTCGGCCTATCACATCTCGGGCGGTCTCAAGCTCAAGGGCCGGCTCGACCGGCAGGCGCTGCAGGCCAGCTTCGACGCCTTGCTCGAACGCCATGAGTCGCTGCGCACGGTGTTCCAGGCGGATGCCGGCGGCCATGTCGAACAGCGGATACGGGAGGGCGTGACGCTGGAGATTCCGCTGACCGATCTTTCGGGCCCGGAGGCTGAGGCTCGCGACGCCCGCGCGCGGGAAGAGGCCGTGCGCCTGGCCGAAACGCCCTTCGATCTCACGGCCGGGCCGCTGCTGCGCGTCGCACTCATCCGCCTGGCCGCCGACGAGCACCTGCTGGTCGTCGTCATGCATCACATCGTGTCGGACGGCTGGTCGATGCAGATCCTGGTCGACGAATTCGTCACGCAATACCGTGCGCGCGCGGCTGGGCAGGCACCGCGGCTCGCCCCCCTGCCGATCCAGTACGCCGACTACGCGCTGTGGCAGCGCCACTGGCTCGAAGCCGGCGAGAAGGATCGCCAGCTCGGCTACTGGAAGGCGCAGCTGGGCGCGGCGCATCCGGTGCTGCAGTTGCCCACGGACCACGCGCGGCGCAGCGACGGCAAGTACAGCGTTGCACGCCATGAGTTGGCGCTGCCGCAGCCCCTGGCCGATGCGCTGCACCGGCGCGCGCAGGCCGAGGGCAGCACGCTCTTCATGGTGCTGCTCACTGCGCTGCAGGTGCTGCTGCACCGCTACACCGCGCAGCAGGACATCCGCGTCGGCGTGCCCGTGGCCAACCGGCACCGGGTGGAGTCGGAGCGCGTCATCGGCTTCTTCGTCAACACGCAGGTGCTGCGCAATGTGCTCGACAGCCGCACCAGCCTGCGGCAGGCACTGCAGCAAACCCGCGAGGCGGCACTCGGCGCACAGGCCCATCAGGACCTGCCGTTCGAGCAGCTGGTCGAAGCCCTGCAGCCCGAACGCAGCCTGGGCACGGCACCGCTGTTCCAGGTGATGTTCAACCACCAGCGCCGCGACAACGCGGCGCTTGCCACGCTGCCTGGCCTCACGCTGGAAGACTATGAGATCGGCACGCAGGTGGCCCAGTTCGAGCTGACCCTGAGCACCGTCGAAGATGCGCAGGGCCACCTGCAGGCGAGCTTTCATGTGGCGCAGGAGCTGTTCGACCCCGAGACCGTCGCCCGCACGGCCGCGCATTACCTGGGCGTGCTGCGCGCGCTTGCCGAACGGCCCGAGCAAGCGGTGGGAGACATCGACCTGCTCACCGCGGGTGAAAAGGAGCGGCTCTCGAACTGGGGCGTGAACGGTTCCGGTGATCGCAGCACCGAGCCTGTGCACCATCTGATGGCCTGGCACGCGAAGACCAACCCGGATGCGCCCGCGCTGCTCTTCGGCGACGAGGTGCTGAGCTACGGCGAACTCGACCGCCGCGCCAACCGCCTGGCGCACCGGCTGATCGCGATGGGCGTGAAGCCCGAGACGCGCGTCGGCATCGCGGTGGAGCGTTCGCCCGATATCGTGGTCGGCCTGCTCGGCATCCTGAAGGCCGGCGGCGCCTATGTGCCGCTCGATCCGGAGTATCCCGCCGACCGCCTGGCCTACATGGTGGAGGACAGCGGTATTGCGCTGCTCGTCACGCAAAGCCATGTGATGGCGGGCCTGCCGCTGCGGGACGGCCTTCGCGTGCTGCAGCTGGACACCGCCGACCTGGCCGGCGAGCCCGACAACGCACCCCATGTGCCCGTGCATGCGGGCAACCTCGCCTACATCATCTACACCTCGGGTTCGACCGGCATGCCCAAGGGCGTGATGGTGTCGCACGGCCCGTTCGCCGCGCACTGCGTGGAAACCGCGGTGCTCTATGAAATGGGCCGGCAGTCGCGCGAGCTGCACTTCCTGTCGTTCTCGTTCGACGGGGCGCACGAGCGGCTTTTTACGGCGCTGTGCTGCGGCGCATCGCTGCTCCTGCGCGATGCCTCGCTCTGGAGCGCCGAGCAGACGCTCGACGCCATGCAGCGCCACGGCGTGACCAATGCCGGCTTCCCGCCGGCCTACCTGCGGCAACTGGCCAACTGGGCGCGCGACACCGGCCGCTGCCCACCGGTGCACCTGTACTCCTTCGGCGGCGAGGCAATGTCGCGCGAAGGTTTCGACGCCGTGTGCCGGCACCTGAAGCCCGCGCTGCTGATCAACGGCTACGGCCCGACCGAGGCGGTCGTCACGCCGATGCTGTGGAAGGTCGCAGGCACCGCGACTTTCTCCGAGGGCTATGCGCCCATCGGCCGGCCCGTGGGCAACCGCAGCGCCTACGTGCTCGACGCGGACCTGAACCTGGTGCCGCGCAACGTGGCTGGCGAGCTGTACCTCGGCGGGGAGGGGCTGGCGCGCGGCTACCTGCACCGCGCGCCGCTCACGGCCGAACGCTTCGTGGCGAATCCCTTCGATGCGCAAGGCGGGCGCCTCTACCGCACCGGCGACTGGGTGCGATGGCGCGACGACGGGCAGCTCGAATACCTGGGGCGCATCGACCATCAAGTGAAGATCCGGGGCTTTCGCATCGAGCTCGGCGAGATCGAGGCGCAACTGCTGGCCCAGCCCGAAGTGCGCGAAGCGGTGGTGGTCGCAAGGCCCGGGCCGAGCGGTGCGCGGCTGGTGGCTTATGTGTCGCCGCGGGACGGCCGGCTCGCCGACGCGGCCGTGCTGAAGGAGCGGCTTGCCCGCGCGCTGCCCGACTACATGGTGCCGGGCACGCTGGTGGTGGTCGATGCGCTGCCGCTCGCCCCGAGCGGCAAGGTCGACCGCAAGGCGCTGCCGGAGCCGACCGCCGAACACGGCAAGGCTTTCGAGCCGCCGCAGGGCGCAGCCGAAGAGGCCATTGCGGCGGTTTGGACCGATGTGCTGGGTCTCTCGCGCGTGGGCCGCGACGACAACTTCTTCGAGCTCGGCGGCGATTCGATCCTGAGCCTGCAGATCGTGGCGCGCCTGCGGCTGGCGGGCTGGAAGGTCGCGCCCAGGCAGATCTTCGAGCGGCAGACGGTGGCGCAGCTCGCGGCTGTCATGGCACCGGCCGAGGCGTTGCTTGCCCCGGTGGGTGATGTGCAGGGTGAAGCCCCGCTGCTGCCGTTCCAGCATGAGTTCTTCGGGATGGATATGCCGGTGCGAGCGCATTGGAACCAGGCAGTGCTGCTGAAGAACCGCGAGCCGCTGCAATTGCCGGCCTTCAGGCAGGCGCTGCGCGCGGTGGTGCAGCAACACGACAGCTTGCGCCTGCGCTACCGGCAGGACGCCGGCGGGCTGTGGCACCAAAGCTATGAGACCGTGCCCGAAGACCAGTTCGCGGAGCTGGTGTGGGTGCGGCGCGCGGCGGATGCCGCGCAGGTGGCGCCGCTGTGCGAAGAGGCGCAGCGCAGCCTGGACCTGGCGCATGGCCCGCTGGTCCGTGCGCTCGCCGTCGAGCTGCCGGATGGCGACTCGCGGCTGTTGCTGGTCGTTCACCATCTGGTGGTCGATGGCGTGTCGTGGCGCATCCTGCTCGAAGACCTGCAGGCCGCGTACCGGCAGAGCCTTGCGGGCCGGGCCATCGCGCTGCCCGCTGCGGGCAGCAGCTGCAAGGACTGGGCCGTCGCATTGCAGGGTTATGCAAAGGCCCATGGCGGCGAGCTCGCCCACTGGCAGGCGCTGGCCGACGTGCCGGCCGCGCTG
Organism: Variovorax sp. VRV01; assembly: GCF_014852545.1. Lineage (NCBI taxonomy): Bacteria > Pseudomonadati > Pseudomonadota > Betaproteobacteria > Burkholderiales > Comamonadaceae > Variovorax > Variovorax sp. VRV01. Next base: position 226,214 of record NZ_JACVBS010000006.1, on the reverse strand, counting down.
CCATGCATGCGTCCGCATGGATCGAACACCGCGGCCGACCAGGAGAGCGTCGAGTGGCGGCTCGACAAGGCCACCACGGAGGCGTTCCTGAAGGATGCACCCGCGGCCTACCGCACGCAGGCCAACGACCTCCTGCTGACGGCACTGGGCCGCGCGCTGTGCGCGTGGAGCGGGCACGACAGGCTGCTGGTCGACCTGGAAGGCCACGGCCGTGAAGACCTGTTCGCGCACATCGACCTGTCGCGCACGGTCGGCTGGTTCACCGCGCTGTTCCCTGTGGCGCTCGATCCGCTCGGCGCAGAAGGCGAGGCGCTCAAGCGCGTGAAAGAAAACCTGCGCCGCGTTCCGTGCAAGGGCGTGGGGCATGGTGTCTTCAAGCACCTCGGCGATGCCGCGCAGCGCGAGGCGGTGCGCGCGCTGCCCAAGGCGCAGGTGGTCTTCAACTATCTGGGCCAGTTCGACAACAGCGGTGCCGATGCGCAGGCGCAATGGAGCCTCGCGCAGGAGCCCAGCGGCGCGCCGGTGGATGGCGGCGCGCCGCTCACGCACGAGTTCTCGATCAACGGCCAGGTCTACGGCGGCGAGCTCTCGCTGCGCGCGAGCTACAGCCGCGCACGCCACGACCGCGACGCGGTCGTGGGCTGGATGCAGCGCTTCCGAGAGGAACTCGAAGCGCTGGTGCGGCATTGCACAAGTGGTGCCGAAGGGGTGACGCCGGCGGATTTTCCGCTGGCCGCCATCGACCAGCCGCAGCTCGACGCGCTGGCGCTGCCGGTGGCAAACCTTGCGGACCTGTACCCGCTCTCGCCGATGCAGGCCGGCATGCTGTTCCACAGCCTGTTCGCGCCCGGCGGCAGCGCTTACCTGAACCAATTGCGCGTGGACATCGACGGGCTCGATGCCGAGCGCTTCAAGGCGGCTTGGCGCGCAGTGCTCGAGCGGCACGAGGTGCTGCGCACCGGATTCGTCCAGGGCGAAGCTGGGTGGCAATGGGTGGCAAGGCAGGTCGAGGTGCCGCTGGCCGAACACGACTGGCGGGGGCGCGTCGATGCGCCCAGGGCCCTGGACGCGCTGGCCAACGAGCAGCTTGCGCAGGGTTTCGACCTCGCGCGGCCGCCGCTGATGCGGCTCGTGCTGGTGCGCGTTCGCGATGACCGGCACCACTTCGTCTGGACCATGCACCACCTGCTGCTCGACGGCTGGAGCACGTCGCAGCTCATGGGCGAGGTGCTGCGGCACTACGCGGGCGAAGCACCCGCGGCCCCCGGCGGGCGCTATGCCGACTACATCGCGTGGCTGCAAGGGCGCGACGGCGCTGCCGACGAGCACCACTGGCGCCAGGAACTCGCCTGCCTCGAAGGTCCCACCTGGTTGGCCAACACCTTGCCCAAGCCAGTGGTCGAACAGGGCGGGCACGGCATGCACCGCCACGAGATCGACGCGCCGCGCACGCGCACGCTGCTCGAAGCGGCCCGGCGCGAACGCGTGACCCTCAACACGCTGGTGCAGGCCGCGTGGGCGCTTCTGCTGGCGCGCCATACGGGACAGCGCAGCGTGAGCTTCGGTGCCACCGTGGCGGGCCGGCCGGTGGATCTTCCCGGCGCGCAGCAGATGCTGGGCCTGTTCATCAACACGCTGCCGGTGATCGCCACGTTGCAGCCGGACCAGCGCGTGGGCGATTGGCTGCGGGCGCTGCAGGCGCGCAACCTCGTGGCGCAGGACCACGAGCACACGCCGCTCTACGAAGTGCAGCGCTGGGCGGGGCAGGGCGGACAGGACCTGTTCGACAGCCTGGTGGTGTTCGAGAACTATCCGCTCGACCAGGCGCTGAAGCAGCAGGCGCCCGGCGGCCTGCGCTTCGGCGAGGTGCGCAACCGCGAGGAAACGAACTATCCGCTGACCCTTTCCGTGCACCAGGGCGACACGCTGGTGCTGAGCTACAGCCACGCGCGCAGCCAGTTCGACGAGGCAGCGGTGGGCGTGCTGGCCGCGCACATGGACAGGCTGCTCGGGCTGCTGGCCCACGCGCCGGACGCGCGGCTGGGGGACATGGGGCTTGCGGACACGCTGCCGCCGCCGGGTGAGGCGATGCGCAATACAAGGGGCGATGTCGAACCCGTGCACCGCTGGATCGAGCGCCAGGCCAAGGCGAATCCGCAGGCCATCGCGCTCGTGCTCGGCGATGAGACGCTCGGCTACGGCGAGCTCGACGCCCGTGCCAACCGGCTGGCGCACCGGCTGGTCGCGCTCGGCGTGAAGCCCGAGGTGAAAGTCGGCATCGCGGTCGAGCGCTCCATCGAGATGGTGGTGGGCCTGCTCGCGATCCTGAAGGCCGGCGGCGCCTATGTGCCGCTGGACCCCGAGTACCCGGCCGACCGGCTGGCCTACATGATCGAGGACAGCGCGATCCGCCTGCTGCTCACGCAAAGCCATGTGAAGGCGAAGCTCCCGGCGGGCGATGCCCTGCAGGTGCTGGAGCTCGACACGCTCGACCTGCGCGCCGAACCGGCGCACGCACCCGAAGTGGCGGTGCACGCCGACCACCTCGCCTACGTGATCTACACCTCGGGATCGACCGGCCGCCCCAAGGGCGCGCAGCTCACGCACCGCAACGTGGCGCGACTGCTGGGCGCCACCGACGGCTGGTTCCGCTTCGGCGCACAGGACGTGTGGACGAATTTCCATTCCTACGCGTTCGACTTCTCGGTGTGGGAAATCTTCGGTGCGCTGTGCACTGGCGGCAAGCTGGTGATCGTGCCGTACTGGGTGAGCCGCTCGCCCGACGACTTCGTGGCCTTGCTGCGCGCACAGCGCGTGACCGTGCTGAACCAGACGCCATCGGCCTTCCGCCAGCTGACCCACAGCCCGGCGCTGGAGGATGGCGAACGCCTTTCGCTGCGTTGTGTGATCTTTGGCGGCGAGGCGCTGGAGCCGGAGAGCCTGCGGCCCTGGATCGATCGCTTCGGCGATGCGCAGCCGCAGCTGGTCAACATGTACGGCATCACCGAGACGACGGTGCACGTGACCTACCGGCCCATCGTGCGGTCCGATCTCGACCAGAAGCGCAGTCCCGTGGGCGTGTGCATCCCGGACCTCGGGCTGTGGGTGCTGGACAGCGACCTCAACCCGCTGCCCGTGGGCGTGCCGGGCGAGTTGCACGTGTCCGGCGCAGGCCTGGCGCGGGGCTATCTCAACCGCGCCGGCCTCAGTTCGGAGCGCTTCATCGCCGCACCCTTCGGTGAGCCGGGCAGCCGGCTGTACCGCACCGGCGACCTGGTGCGCTGGCGTGCAGACGGCCAGCTCGACTACCTCGGGCGCATCGACCACCAGGTGAAGATCCGGGGCTTTCGCATCGAACTCGGCGAGATCGAGGCGCAGCTGCAGGCCCAGCCCGAGGTGCGCGAAGCGGTGGTCCTGGCCAAGGACGGCCCGGCGGGGGCGCGGCTCGTCGCGTATGTGTCGCCGCGGGCCGGCCGGGAGGTGGATGTCGCGGTGCTGCGCGAGCGGCTCTTGCAGCACCTGCCCGACTACATGGTGCCCTCGGCCATCGTGCGGCTCGACGCGGTGCCGCTCAACGCGAACGGCAAGGCCGACCGCAAGGCGCTGCCCGATCCGGAACTCGCGAGCGACACGGCCTATGCCGAGCCGCAGGGCGAGGCCGAGACCGCGCTCGCGGCGATCTGGTCCGAGGTGCTGGGCGTGGAGCGCGTCGGGCGCCACGACAACTTCTTCGAGCTCGGCGGCCATTCGCTGCTGGCGGTGCAACTGGTATCGGGCGCCAAGCGGCGCTTCGGCATCGAGCTGCCGCTGCGCACGGTGTTCGAGCAACCCTCGCTGATGGCATTCGCCGCCGCCGTGGCCGCGGTGGCCACTGAACCGCCAGCCGGCGCCACGGTCTCCCAGGACCGCGGCGTCGAGCGCATCGATGCCCTCCTGGGCGAACTGGAGATGGAAGACCTATGAGTCTGGAAATGACCGCGCTCTCGCGCCGCTTCGCTGCCTTGCCTGCGGCCAGGCAGCGCGTGTTTCTCGAGAAGCTGCGCGCGAGCGGCGTGGGTTTCGACGCGCTGCCCATCGTGCCGCGCGATCCCGCGGCGCCGGTGCCGGTGGCCTATGCGCAGCGCGCCCTGTGGCTGGTGTGGCAGCGCGCGCCGCAGTCGCCCGCGTACAACCTGTCGGGGCGGCTGGCGCTGCCCCTGTCGTGCACGCCGCAGCAGGTGCAAGCCTGCCTCGCCCAACTGGTGGCGCGGCACGAGGTGCTCTGCACCACCTACCCGGCCGGCGCCGAAGGGCAGCCGCTGCAGCACATCGACCCCGGGCATCGCTTCGGCTGGGCGGTGCGCGAATGGACTGGCTCGCGCGCGGACAGCGAGCGCGAGCTTGCGGCTGCCGCCACCGAGTTCGGCGCGCGGCCGTTCGATCTGGAGCATGGCCCCGTGTTCCGCGGCCAGCTGAATGTCTTTGCCGACGGCGCGCCCGAACTCTTTCTCGCGGTGCATCACATCGCGGCCGACGGCCAATCGGTGGCGCTGCTCGTCGCCGAGCTGCAGGCGCTGCTCGCCGCGCCCGCGGGGAGTGCACAGCCTGCGGCGCCGGCCCTGCAGTACGCCGACTACGCCGTGTGGCAACGCCAGTGGCTCGAAGCCGGCGAACTCGAAAGACAAACCGCGTACTGGCGCGAACAACTGCGGGGTGCGCCGCAAAGCACGCCGCTGCCGCTGGACCGTCCGCGCCAAAGGGCGCGCGATGCGCGCGGCGGGCAGATCAGCTTCGCGCTGCCGCCGGATGTGTCGCAGCGCCTGAAGGAGCTGGCGCGCAAGCAGGCCGCATCGCCGTACATGGTGGCGATCGCGCTGCTCGGCCTCCTGGTCTACCGCTACAGCGGCGAGCGTGACGTGTGCATCGGCTCGCCGTCGACCACGCGCGACCGCCCCGAGCTGGCTGCCCTGGTGGGCCACTTCACCAACGTGCTGGTGCTGCGCATGAAGGTGGACCCCGCGGCCGGCTTCGTCGCGCTGCTGTCGCAGGTGCGCGAGCGCGTGCTCGAAGCCAAGAGCCACCAGGACCTGCCGTTGGACATGCTCGTCGAGGCGTTGGCGCTGGAGCGTACGCCGGGGTTGCATCCGCTGTTCCAGATCAAGTCGACGCAGCAGGCGGCGGGGGCTGTGCCCGCCGATCCGGCGGCTGCCGCGCACGGCATCGGCGTGGACGAAGTGCACTTCGACCTGAGCTTCGACCTGGTCGACGCCGGTGGTGCACTGTCCTTCGTCCTGGCGTATGCCGTGGACATCTTCGACCATGCGACCATCGAGCGGCTGGCCGATGCGCTGCGCAGCCTGGCGGCGCAGGTTGCGGCCGATCCGGCGCGCGCGTTGAGCGGCATGCAATTGGCCGGCGATTCGAGCCTGCGCGGGGAACGCGCCTGCTGGCCCGCCGACAACGTGCTGGCCCTGTTCGACCAGGCGGCCGCAAGGCGCCGCGGCGCGACGGCGCTCACCTTCGGCGACCGCGCGCACAGCTTCGATGAACTGGCGCGCGCTGCCGGCCACTGGGCCGCCGAGCTCGAAAGCCGCGGCATCGGTACCGAGCAGCGCGTGGCCGTCTGCATCGAGCGCACGCCCGAATTCGTGCTGGCGGCGCTGTCGGTGCTGAAGGCCGGGGGCGTCTACGTGCCCATCGACCCGGCGCTGCCACAGCAGCGCATCGACGAGCTGCTGGCCGATTGCGGCGCTGTGCTGGTGCTGGTGTCCGGCGGCAAGCCGCGGCAGGCCGCGCTGCCGTGCCTGCAGGTGGGCTTCGACGTGCCGGGCGGCTTCGTGCCGCACCGTGCACGTGCGGTGCATCCTGCGCAGGCCGCCTACCTGATCTACACCTCGGGATCGACCGGCCGGCCCAAGGGCGTGGTCGTTCACCACGGCGCGCTGGCCAACTACGTGCAGGGCGTGCTCGAGCGGCTGGCGCTGCCCGAGGACGAGAGCTTCGCGATGGTGTCCACCGTCGCGGCGGACCTGGGCCACACCTCGCTGTTCGGTGCGCTGTGCTCGGGCGGTGCGCTGCACCTCGTCTCGAGCGACGCGGCCTTCGATCCCGATGCATTTGCGGACGGCATGGCGAAGACGCGCGCCGGCGTGCTGAAGATCGTGCCCAGCCATCTGAAGGGCCTGCTGAACGCGCAGCGCGCGGCCGCGGTGCTGCCGTCGCATACGCTCGTGCTGGGCGGCGAGGCGACGGACGCCGCGACGCTGCAGGCCATTCGGGCGCTGCGGCCGGACCTGCGCATCTTCAACCACTACGGGCCGACCGAGACCTCGGTCGGCATGCTGACGCATGCGGCGCCGGCGCAGGCCGACGGAGCCGGCAGCCTGCCGCTGGGCAAACCCATTGCGAACATGGACGCCTGGGTGCTCGACGACGCATTGCAGCCCGTGCAGCCCGGCATGGCGGGCGAGCTCTACATCGGCGGTGCCGGCGTGGCGCGCGGCTATCTTTCACGCGCCGGTCTTTGCGCCGACCGCTTCGTTGCTTCCCCCTTCGGCGACGGCCAACGCCTGTATCGTGCGGGGGACCGCGTGCGCCAGCGCAGCGACGGCACGCTGGAGTTTCTGGGCCGCAGCGACGACCAGGTGAAGATTCGCGGCTACCGCGTCGAGCCGGGCGAAGTGGCGGGCCGCATCCGCGAACTCGATGGCGTGGCCGATGCAGTGGTCGTTGCAGAGCAGGGCGCGCAGGAGAGCACAGTGCTGCGCGCCTACGTGGTTGCCGGACCGGGCGGTTCGCCCGACGTGGAACAGCTGAGGCACGCGCTGGCGGACAGCCTGCCGGCGTGGATGGTGCCCGAGCGCATCGTGCTGCTCGACGCGCTGCCGCTCACGGCCAACGGCAAGATCGATCGCAAGGCGCTGCCGCGCCCGGCGCAGCCCGAGCCCGCGCGGCTTTTCGACGCCCCGCGGGGCGCGACCGAAGAGGCGCTGGCCCGCATCTGGAGCCAGGTGCTCGGCGTGGACCGCATTGCACGCGGCGACAACTTCTTTGCGCTGGGCGGCGACTCCATCCTGAGCTTGAAGCTGGTGGCGCGCATCCGCAAGCAGCTGCCCGGCGGCGGCCAGCTGAGCCTGCCGGATGTGATGCAGGCCAGCAGCCTCGGCAGCCTCGCCGAGCGGCTGCGGCAGAAGTTCGAGGGTTCGCATGATGCCGTCTGCCTGAGCGCGAGCGGCACCGGCGTGCCGCTGTTCTGCCTGCCGGGACTCATCGTGAATACGCGCGAGTTCCTGCCGCTCGCGCAGGCGCTGCAGGGCGAGCGCGTGGTGTACGGCTTCGTGAGCCACGTCTACACGCGCAAGCGCTGGCGCGGTTTCGATCTGCAGGCGCTGGCCGCCGAGTACGCGAGTTTCATCCTCGCCACGGCCACCGAGGGGCGCTGCGCGCTGCTGGGCTGGTCGTCGGGTGGCGACCTGGCCTTCGAGCTCGCGCGGCAACTGCAGGGACGCATCGAGATCGTGTTCACCGGCATGCTGGACGTGTTCGAGACCGCGCCGCTGCGCGCCTCGACGCCGCTCGATGCTGCCCGGCGCGCCCAGGCCGACGAGGTGCTCTCGGAGTGGCTGGGCCGCTCGGAAATGGCCGGGCACTGGAAGGCGCTCTTCGCCCGCATGGACGACGAGGAACTTGCCTGGGTGGCCGAGCAGGTGCTGGATCCGGCGCAGCCGCTGCCGCTCGACGGCACCGGCGACGAGGCGGCCGAGTACCTGTTGTGGACGACGCTCGACAAGCGCGTGCAGGCCGCGCGCTACACCTATGCGCGCTCACCGCTGCCGCTGCACGTGTTCCTCGCGGACAGCTCGCTGCGCCGCGAGGAGACGCTGCGCAACTGGGCCGACCACGCGCCGGTGGTCTCGGCCGAAGTGCTGCCGCAGGCCGATCACCTGGACATCGTTCGCCATCCCGCGCTGTGCGCTGCGCTGAAGGGGCTGCTGCGCGAGGCCGATGCGGCGCATGGCGCCGTGCAGGCAGGCCTGGCCGCGCAATCGGCCTGAGCCGGAAGGAACCACGCAAAAAAGGGGGCGCAGCGCCAGCTGCGTCCCCTTTTTTGCGTTTGGAGGCCGCTGCGCGGCTTACCAGCGGTAGGTGGCCGTGGCCGTGACCTTGCGCTGGTCGCCGTAATAGCAATTGCCGTACTGGTCGCAGTTCGCGAAGTAGGTCTTGTCGGTCAGGTTGCGCACGTTCAGCGCAAGGCTCCAGCGGTCGATGTCGTAGCCGATCATCGCGTCGAACAAGGTGTACGAAGGCACCTGGATCGGCGCCTTGTTCAGGTCGCCGCGGTTCGAGCCGTTGAAGCGCGCGCCCAGCCCGACCTTGATGCCGTTGTCGAAGCGGTAGTCTGCCCAGAGCGCGGCGCGGTGCCTGGACACCGCGAGCAGCGGCGTGCCGATCTCGCTCGGCGTGCTGCTGGCCGTGATCTCCACCTTGGGCGTGTAGGCGTAGGACACCGTCACGTTCATGCGCTTGACGGGCTGGAAGGCCGCTTCGAGCTCCAGGCCGCGTACCAGCACCTCGCCGGTCTGGCGCGGGCGGAAGTTGGCATCGGCGGTGATGTAGTTCTGGCGGCGCAGGTCGAAGATGGCGGCGCTGTAGCTGTCGGTGGTGCCCACGGGCTGGTAGCGCACGCCGGCTTCGTACTGGCGGCCGGTCTCGGGCTTGAACGGGCTCTTGGTGTCCGGGTTCAGGCGCGCCGAGGGCGAGAACGATTCGGAGTAGCTCAGGTAGGGCGCCCAGCCGCTCGGGAAGGTGTAGACCAGGCCGCCGCGCTTGGTGAACTTGTGCTCGGGGATGTCGCTGCGCGTGCCGTCCAGGTTGCTGTGGATGATCGTGGAGGCGCGGTCGTAGCGGCCGCCGAGCGTGAGGCTCCAGCGCTCGCCCCACTTGATCTGGTCCTGGATGTACAGGCCGGTCTGCGTCAGGCGGGTGTTGGCGTCCACATAGGGCGCGGGCACGAAGAACGGACCGCCGTACACGGGCGCGTAGATGTTGATGCTCGGTGCGCTGCCGCCGCTGTAGCTGGCCTGCTCGATGCCGGTGCGCTGGTGGTCCAGGCCGATCAGCACCTTGTGCTTCCAGTCGCCCGAGACGAAGTTGGCTTCGAGCTGGTTGTCCAGCGTGAAGGTCGAGACGCTCTCGCGGCTGCCCGAGATGCTCCGGCGCAGCATCTGGTAGTTGCGCGGATCGGAGACATTGCTGTTGAGCGGCACGATCGCGCGGCCCTGCACGGCGCCGTAGTCGACGTCGAGCCGGCCGTAGCGCAGGTTCTGGCGCGCGGTGAACGTGTCGTTGAAGCGGTGCTCGAACTCGTAGCCGACCATCCACTGGTCCACGTCGAAGTGGTTGAAGTTGGGGTCGCCCACGAAGAGCGAGTCGGGAATGTAGTTGCCGAAACGCGTGGGAATCAGCGAGCCGACCGTCGGGCGCCCGCGCGTGTACACGCCGCCACGCACGCGGTTGAAGTGCGACAGCAGCGTGAGCGTGGTGTCCGCGGAGGGGCGCCAGGTGAGCGAGGGCGCGATGTAGAAGCGGTCGTCGTCCATGCTGGCGGCCGGCAGCTTGCTGTCGCGGCCGACGGCCGTGAGGCGGTAGCTGAGCTTGCCTTCGGCATCGATGGGGCCGGAGAAGTCGGCGGCGATCTGGGTGCGGTGGTTGCTGCCCAGTTGCAGCTGCACTTCGCGCAGCGGCTCGGTGGTGGGGCGCTTGCTCACCACGTTGACCACGCCGCCGGGGCTGGCCTGGCCGTAGAGCACCGAGGCCGGTCCGCGCAGCACTTCGATGCGCTCCATGCCGTAGGGCTCGATCTGCCAGACGCCCCAGTTGCCGTTGTTGCGCAGGGGCATGCCGTCCAGGTAGAAGCCCGGCGCGTAGCCGTCGAAGCCGCGGATCGAGATCCAGTCGTAGCGCGAGTCGGCGCCGAAGACGGTGGTGCTCACGCCGGGGGTGTAGCCCAGCGCGTCCTTCACGGTGGTGGCGCCGATGGCGGCCGCGCGGTCGGCCGTGACCACCGAGATCGACTGGGGGGTTTCCAGGATCGGGGTGTCGGTCTTGGTGCCGGTGGCGCTGCGCTTGGCCACGTAGCCGTTCACATGGCCCTTGGCCGACGCTTCCGTATCGGCCGTGACGGTCACCGCCGGCAGGTTGCTGTCCTGCGAGAAGGCGGGGGCCGCCCAGAGGGTGCAGGCGGTTCCGAAGGCCGAGGCAAGCGCGGCGCTCAGCAGGCGGGGTCGGGGCAGGGGACGCATAGGTTGAGGTACTCCAGGGGCAGTGAAAAAACGACGTGTTCGGGTTTCAGCGCAAGGCCTGCCGTATCCCGCAGTTCTGGCGCTTCCGTACATGAGACGTTTGAACTACAAAAAGAGAGACACCCTGTACCAAATGCTTCAGCACGTACCCGCCACGCGCGCCGCCGCGCCTCGGCGGCGGCCTAGATGCGGACGGCCTGGCGCTCGCTCCGGCCGGCGTTGGCGGCGCTGGCCGCGCCCGCCGTGCCCGGCATCGCCGGAATGGCCTTCAGCAGCGCGCTGCCGATCTCCCCCGTGCGCACCGAGGTCACCGACAGCAGCGTGTCGCTCAGGCCGTGCGAGGACTCGCAGGCGCCCTGCAGGAAGATGGCGGGGCGGAAGTCCCCGGTGCTGCGCACGCGGTAGTGGCGGTCCACCGAGAAACCATCCAGGTACGGCGCGAGGGGGGTCAGCAGTTCCTTGTGCTGCTCGCGTGCGTAGCCGGTGGCGAGCACCACGGCGTCGTAGCGCGAGGTGCTTTCGCGGCCGGTGTTCCGGTCGCACATGGTCAGGTGGATGCCCTCGGCCGTGGCGTGGGCGGCGTGGATGTCGTGCCGGCGCAGGAAGCGCATGCGGTTTTCGCCGCGCACCTTCTGCTGGTAGAACATCTTGAAGATCTGCTGGATCAGTTCCAGGTCGGCCACTGCGTAGTTGGTGTGGCCGAATTCCTCGAGCAGGGCGGCGCGCTCGTCGTCGGGCCGGCTGTACATGTAGTCGGTGAACTCGGCGTTGAACACCTCGTTCACGAAGGGGCTGTCGTCCGAGGGGCGGATGGAGCGGGCCCGCATGACGAGGTCGACCTGCAGCGCATGGGGGCGGCCCTGCAGGTCCATGAAGATCTCCGCGGCGCTCTGGCCGGCGCCGACGATGGCGATTCTTTGCGCGCCGTCCTGCGCGGCGATGCCCTGCAGGTAGCTGCTCGAATGGAACACGCGCGGGTCGCTGCGCAGCGCTCGGAAGCAGTCCGGAATGTTGGGCATGCCGCCGATGCTGACCACGAGGTTGCGCGCGAGGCGCTCGCTCACGTGTCCCGTGCGGTCGTGCGAGCGCACGCGCAGCAGCGTCACGTCGCCGCCGTGGGCCTCGCGCTCGGGCAGCACCTCGAACACTTCCTCGCCGTAGACGCAGGCATCCTCGAACTGCGCGGCGGCCCAGGCCAGGTAGTCGTTGAACTCGTGGCGGCTCGGGAAGAAGGTCTTCAGGTTGATGAAGTCCTGCAGGCGCCTTTTCTCGTGCAGGTAGTTGATGAAGGTGAAGCGGCTGGTCGGGTTGCGCAGCGTGGCCAGGTCCTTCAGGAAGGAGATCTGCATGTGGGCATGCTCCAGCATCATGTCCTTGTGCCAGGCGAAGGTGGGCTGCTTCTCGATGAACATTGCGTCGAGCCGGCGCCCCTCGCGCCGCTTCTCGTCGAGCGCGATCGCCAGCGCGATGTTCGAGGGGCCGAAGCCGATGCCGATGACGTCGTGAATGACCATGGCGGATTCCTTTTTGCTGCGAAGCGGTTGAGCGGGTTAAACGGGCGTGGCGGACGCGGCTGCTGCCGCCGGCGCGTCGCTGCGCGGCAGCCAGAGGCTGTCGATGAAGTAGCGTTCGCGCAGCATCATCACGAGCTGTGCGCGCTTGTGCGGCAGGTCGAACTCCTTCACCTTGGCGTAGCCCGACTTGTCGAGGTTGCGGATCTGCTGCACGTGGTCGATGCGCGGCTCGCCCACGGCGCGCTGGGTGCGCGGGTCGCACAGGAAGATGTAGTGCGAGATGGAGGTGAGCCACGCGGTGGCACAGGCCTTACCGCGGAACGACGGCTCGCCGACCAGCACGTGCCAGCCGCGGTCGTAGTCCTGCACGTCGTAGAAGGGCGCGATGCGGCTTTCCTTGGCCCAGTACATCTCGAAGTAGGCAAAGGGCTCGCCGTCGAAGCTCGCGATCATCGAGTACATGTGCGGGTCGCGGTCGATGCCCGAGAGGTAGGCGCGGTGCTTGTCCAGGTCGCCTTCCTCGTCCCAGATCTCGGCCACGTCGGGGTCGTTCATCCAGCGGTTGAAGATGCCCAGGTCGCGCTCGAGGTCGATGCTGCGAAACGAGAAGGTCTTGCCGAGCCACGGAATGAAGCGCTGGTAGAGCACGCCGCGCGGCTTGGGCGTGCGCAGCGGATGCACCTTGCCGTTGGTGAGCGCATAGCGCTGCGCCATCGGGGCATGCACGGTGGGAAGCCACAGGCGCGGCTGCTGCCAGAGCATGTCGCGAAAGGCGCGCACGCCGCCGTCCGGCGACGCCAGCAGGACGCCGGTGTGGGTCAGCTCCTCGGCCGGCGCGGGCACCGCCACCGCGAGGCTCTTGTGCGCGGGGCGGTACTCGAAGGCGGCTTCCAGCGCCGCGAGCAGGTGAGGGGTGGAGGCCGCACTGCCGTCGACCCATTGGAGCGCGGCATCGGCCCCGCCGGCTGCGAGCTTCCAGAGCGAGCGGCTGCCGCCCTGGCGGCTGCGCACGGCGAGCATCTCGCCGTCCAGGGTGATGTCGTGCGGCGTGCCGTCGGCGTAGGAGGTGAGGGTCATGGGGTTCCTTCGGTGGACCGGTGGCTCGCGAGCAGGGCCAGGCCCTGGTGGAGTGCCGGAAAGAGGCTGTGGTTGAAGTTGTTCCAGCGCAGCTCGAGGATCGAGTCCGCGGGGTCGATGTGCGTGCCGAGCACGTCGTGGATGACCTCGCCGGAGTCGATGCCGTTGTCCACGTAGTGCAGCGAGGCGCCGGTCTTCAGGAGCAGCGGCGCGGGGACGCTTTCCATCGTCTGCCAGTTCACGACCTTGCGGCCCTTGGCGCCGTGCAGCGCATCGAGCGTGGCGCAGGCGCCGCGGCGCTCGTAAGGCGACTCGATGCGCGTGATGCCGGGGTGGATGTTGACGATCCTGCGGTGAAAGGGCGCACCCGGGCGCACGAGTTCGTCCAGGATGACCAGGAGCCCGTCGAGCACGACGATGTCGGCCTGCAGCGTGAGCAGCTTGTCCAGCAGGCGGCGCTCGAAGGCGCTCTTGGCGGCGGGTCGCTCTTTCGCGTCGAGCGGAAGCCGCCGGTACTCGGACGGCACCGCGTGGAGCATGCCGTTGAGCAGCTTGCCCTGCGCCTTCAGGTCGCCTGGAAAGATCCACTGGCGGCCGGGCTGGCAGGAGAAGCCGTAGTCCTGCAGCGCCGCGCGGTCCCGCGGCGAGCCTTCGTCGTCGTCGTAGACGATGCCTTCGAGCGAATAGGCCTCTCCCAGCGAGCTTTCGTCCAGTGCCTTGGCCAGGTATTCGAGCGGGGACGCCATGTAGCGCTGCGTGCCCTTGAAGTCGATGTACTGGCCGGCCTTGTCGGCGGCCGCGTTTCTCAAGGACAGGATGTAGACGAGCTTTGCCTGGGACATGGGTTGGCGTGAAGGATGGATCGGCGTTGGAGTTGGCTTGGGAACAAGCGGGCGTGGGGCCTTCAGGAGAAGACGTGGCAGCGCGCCATCTGTTCACGGCTGCAGGATTTCGCCGGCGCTCTTGCGGTGCTGCGGCGCGAGCGGGCAGGCGCCGCAGTAGTCCTCGCACGGAAGCAGGTAGTAGAGGCAGCACTGGCGGTGCAGCTTGACCGGCCGGCCCTGGCCGGCGTCGACCGGCCGTACCTCGCGGCAGCGGGCGTGCAGCGGGTTGACCGGCCGGGCCTCGTCCGGCCAGGCGGGGTGGTGCAGGAGGCGGTCGCGGTCGTGCGCGATGTGGGCTGCACCGCCGGTCGCGGCCAGCGCCATGTCGAAGATCGGTTCGAGGTGGCGCGCGGTGTTGCCCCACAGAATCTTGGGCGCAAGCCGCGTGAGGCTGCACAAGGCGAAAAAAAGCGGTTGCAGGTGCTGCCACAGCAGCGGCGCATAGCGCTGCGCGGTGTCCGCGCCGCGCAGCGCATCGCCCGGATGCAGCACATGAAAGCTCGAGGGTGCGCCCTTGTCGTCGAGCCGCACCCAGATGTGCTCCGCCGAAACCGGAAACACATGCTGCAGCACGCTGGCGGCCGCCACCACGGGCGGCAGCAGCGCGGAAAGGTAGTCCAGGCTCCACGCCGAGGCGACCGGCCGCAGGTCGCGCGCGCCGGCCGCGCCACGTGCGCGGGCGTGAAGGCGCAGCACGTCGGCCAGGAGCGAAGGCGAATGCGCCAGGTCGGCCACGCGCAGCGCGCCGGCCGGTACCGCGTCCGCGCACTGCAGCCGTTCGGCATGCACGGCGAGTGCGCCCGGGAACAGGGGTTCCAGCAGCGCGATCACGAGGCGGCCTGCAAGAGGTGCGGGGAATGCATCCCTTGAAGACGGTTTGGCGGCGGTGGTGTTCATCCGTCACATCGCATGAACATTGCCGGGACCCAGCCGTCTATGCAGTAAGCGGCGTGCAGCCGCCCGGGCGATGTCGACAGGGCATGGCCGTTTTCAAGCCGTTTTGCCCCGGGTGGGCGGAAAGAGCCTTTGCATGACACCGACCACCACGGCCCCCCGTGGCCACACCTCCGAGCTCAGGCGCCTGCTCAAGCCGTTTTTTCCATGGATTGTCCTGTCCGCGGTCACCGGCATCAGCGCGGGTGCGGCCACCGTCGCGCTGCTGGGCACCATCAACCAGGTGCTCAACCGCGAGGGCGGCATGGCGGGCGGGCTGCTGCTGACCTTCGTCGGGCTGTGCGCGGTGGCGCTGCTGGGGCGCATGGCCTCGGACGTGTCGACCAACTTCGTCGGCCAGCGGCTGGTGGCACAGGTGCGCAAGAGCCTCGCGCAGAAGATTCTCTCGGCGCCCATCGATGCGCTGGAGCGCTACCGCACGCATCGGCTGATGCCGGTGCTGTCGCAGGACGTGGACATGATCAGCGACGTGGCCTTCGTGCTGTCGTCCACGCTCATCGCGTTCGCGATTGCGCTGGGCTGCCTGGCGTACCTCGCGTACCTGTCGCTGCCGCTGTTCTGCCTGCTGGCGGTGGCGCTCGCGATCGGCGCGACCATCCAGACGCGCGCGCAGGTGCGCGCCGAAGCGGGTTTCTGGAAGGCGCGCGAATACGAGGAGCAGCTGCACAAGACCTACCGCGCGATCAGCGAAGGCGCGAAGGAATTCCGCATGCACCGCGCGCGCCGCACGCGGATGTTCGGCGGGCAGATCGAGCGCATCGTGGACAACATCCGCACCGTGAACGGACGCGCCATCAACACCTACGTGATGGCGACGGCCTTCGGCTCGGCGCTGTTCTTCCTGCTGATCGCGCTGATCCTGGGCTGGGCCGCGTTCCGGCCGACCGAGCCCGCGGTGCTGAGCGGCTTCGTGCTGGTGATGCTGTTCCTGAAGGGACCGGTGGACCAGATCGCGGGCGCGCTGCCGGGCGTGGGCCGGGCCAAGATCGCGTTCCGGCGCATCGCCGACCTGTCGGCGCGCTTTGCAACGCCGGAGCCGCACCTGCACCTGGAGCGCGCCTCCAACGGCGTGATGCTGAACCGCGAGATCGCCATGCGCGGCGTGCGCTACGGCTTCGATGCGCCCGAGGGCGGCGAGGCTTTCACGCTCGGGCCGATCGACCTGTCGCTGCGGCCCGGCGAGATGGTGTTCATCGTGGGCGACAACGGCTCCGGCAAGACGACGCTGATCAAGCTGCTGCTCGGCCTCTATGCACCGCACGGCGGCGAAGTGCTGCTCGACGGCGGCGTGGTGACGCCGGAAGGGCGCGACGACTACAGGCAGCTGTTCACGACGGTGTTCTCGGACTTCTACCTGTTCGAGGATCTGGCGGCCGGCGAAGAGGGCGCGGGCACGGCCACGCTGCCGCAGACGGCGCTGCCCTACCTGGAACGCCTGGAAATCGCGCACAAGGTGAGCGTGAAGGACGGCGCCTTCACCACCACCGATCTTTCGACCGGGCAGCGCAAGCGGCTGGCGCTGGTGCATGCGTACCTGGAAGGCCGCCCGGTGCTGGTGTTCGACGAATGGGCCGCCGACCAGGATCCGGCCTTCCGGCATCTGTTCTACACGGAGCTCTTGCCCGAACTGCGCGCCAAGGGGCATCTGCTGGTGGTGATCTCGCACGACGACAGGTACTTCCACCTGGCCGACCGCGTGGTCACGATGCGCGCCGGAAAGATCGAGGAGGACAAGGCGTACGTCCCGCTGGAAAGCCTGGCTGCATGATGCGTGACCGTGTGCCCGACGATCCCGCTTTCGACGCCGCGTGGACGCTCTTTTGCACGCTGCACGATGCGCCCTCGCCGGAGCGCGCCGAAGAGCTCATCCGCTGGCTCGGCGTGGACCCCGGGAACATCTGCGCGCTGAACGACGTGCTCACCCTCTGGGCACTGACCGGGGCCGCGCTGATCAAGCCTGTGCTGGAACAGGCGTGCCACGAAGAGGGGCGCTTGCAGTGAGGGCAAGGGCGCCCACGCTACTTCCGCAGCCCGCGCAACTGCGCAGCCATGCCGCCGAGGGCATCCCAGCGGCGGCGCGCTTCCTGGGCCGCGGCCGCATGCTCCGCCGACCGGCTGCGCCACCGCGCAAGCGCCAAGCGGGCCGCCATGGCGGCGTCGTGCGCAGCGATCTCGCTCTCCACGATCAGCGCGAGGGCACGCTCGATGAGTTTCTCGTTCGGGACGCTTGCCACGATGCGGCCGGCCCGTCAGGCGAAGTCTTCGGCGAAGCTTGCGTCGAAGCCCGGGCGCGTCGAGATGACCGGCTGCTCGATCAGCTCCGAACGCAGTCGGGCGAAGACGCGCGAGCAGTCGATGGCAGCGCGCAGCAGGTGCTTGGCGACCGCCATTTCGGTGATCTTCAGCTGCTGGGCGATTTCGGCGCGCGTGTGTCCGTAGGCCCGGAACAGCAGGAACACTTCGCGCCGCCGGGGCGGCAGCTTTTCAAGCGTCTCGACCACGCGCGCCAGCACCTGCTGCTGCGCGGCGATGTATTCGCAGGACGGCACCACCTGGCGCGAGCCCGAGTTGAAATGCGTGCTGACCCAGTCCTGTGCCACCTTGCGGCGGCGCGCATCGTCCACGCACAGGTTGCGCGCCACGCGAAAGAGCAAGGCGCGTGGCGATTCGATGCCGGAGCCCTGGGTGCTTTCAGGGGCCGCGTCGATGCGGATGTCGCCGCCCTTCATCTTGAGCGCGTGCGCATACACGCGCTCGAAGCTGGATTGC
Organism: Variovorax sp. VRV01; assembly: GCF_014852545.1. Classification (NCBI taxonomy): domain Bacteria; kingdom Pseudomonadati; phylum Pseudomonadota; class Betaproteobacteria; order Burkholderiales; family Comamonadaceae; genus Variovorax; species Variovorax sp. VRV01. Next base: position 208,736 of record NZ_JACVBS010000006.1, on the reverse strand, counting down.
GCGATGTCCGCCGCATAGTGCGGGTCGCGCAGGTCGCGCGTCAGTTGCCGGCGCAAGTCCGCATAGTGAGCTACCAGTTCCTGGACGAGGTCGCGCATCCGATCGCCTTCTCGCAAGCATCAACGTGTTGGTTTCCCTGGGCCGGCCACCGGCGCGTGGTGCGGGTGGTTCGGATGATTGAATAAGAATTATTCTTATTGAAGTGTAACCTCAACCGCTTCTGGGCGAAGCTGGAAAAGGCGAGGGAACCCCGTGCGCGTGCCTGAAAAAGACACTCGAGTCGGAAAGTGAGTAGCTTTGTTTTCGTTCGGGGCGCGCTGCGCCCCGAAGGCCCGGTCAACCGCGTTTGGGAATGCCCAGACCCTTCGCGACGGCCGGCCGCGCGACGAAGGTTTCGAGCACCCGCGCCACGTTCTTGAACTCGCTGAAGCCCACCAGCTCGCCCGCTTCGTAGAAGCCGATCAGGTTGCGGATCCACGGGAACGAGGCGATGTCGGCGATGGTGTAGTCGTCGCCCATGATCCATGCGCGATTGGCCAGGCGCTTGTCGAGCACGCCGAGCAGCCGCTTCGATTCGGCCACATAGCGGTCGCGCGGGCGCTTGTCCTCGTAGTCCTTGCCGGCAAACTTGTTGAAGAAACCGAGCTGGCCAAACATCGGACCGATACCGCCCATCTGGAACATCAGCCACTGGATGGTTTCGTAGCGGCCGGCGGCATCCTGGGGAATCAACTTGCCGGTCTTGTCGGCCAGGTACAGAAGAATGGCGCCCGACTCGAACAGCGCGAGCGGCTTGCCGCCGGGCCCGTCGGGGTCGAGGATCGCGGGAATCTTGTTGTTCGGATTGAGCGAGAGGAATTCCGGCGACATCTGGTCGTGGCTCTCGAAGCTCACCAGGTGCGGCTCGTAGGCGAGGCCGGTCTCCTCCAGCATGATCGAGACCTTCACGCCGTTGGGCGTGGGCAGCGAATACAGCTGCAGCCGGTCAGGGTGAAGCGCGGGCCATTTTTGGGTGATGGGAAAGCGGGACAGGTCGGTCATGGGTGGTTCATGAAAAGCGGAGTTGGAACGCCGCGCCCGCAGGGGGTCAGATGCCCAGCCAGGTCATCAGGGCCGTTTCGACCTCGGCCGAGGGTGCGACAAAGCCAGTGTAGGTCGATGTGGCGAGCGCGCGCTTGCCGGCATCGCTTTGCGCAAGGCCCAGCAGGGCGTCGCGCGCCGCGCTGGCCGTGGCGGCATCGAGCTTGCGCGACACCAGCCATTGCTTGATGGGCACCGCGCGCGATTCCGCGCAGACGTTGCCGCCGCCGTCCTTCCAGGTCTTGACCACGCCCGATGCCGCCGTGGCGCCATAGGCGGCGAAACCGTTCTGCACGTAGAACGGCACCGCGTCCTGGTAGCGCGTGTTGGTGAGCTTGAGCGCGGCGGGCTGCAGGCCCTGCTCGCGCAGCATCGCGCGCGTGATCACCGAGGTGATCGAATCCGCGTCGGGCATCACCAGCCCCTTGCCGGCGATGCTCTTCCAGTTGGAGATGGGCTGCGGCTCCTTGCACAGCAGCGACACCTTGTAGGCCGTGAAGCCGCTGGTCCAGGCCAGCGCCTGGTAGCGGCCGCTCTTGACGGCCTCGAGCGCCACGTGGGCCGGGTGGATGAAGGCCAGGTCGACCTGCTGCTCCTTCAAGGCCTCGCGCGCGCTGGCGTAGGAGATCAGCACCTTGATGGTCACGGGCTGCTTCAGTGCCTTGCTCAGCACTTCGGCAATGGGCTCGAAGCGCGGTGCGATCTGGCTTTCGGCGGCCTGGTAGCTCACGCCTTCGGTCACGCCGATGACCAGCGCGTGCGCCGGTACGCCCGCTGTCAGCAGCAGCGCTGCCGCCGCCGGGACGGCAAGGCGAAGCGAGCGTGGTTTGCGGATGCCGCGCGTACTGGCGGCGCAACCGCCGGGTTTGTTGGAGCGGATGGGGGCTGGGATGTACATCAAAAGATCATAGGGGCCCGCGCGCGGCCCCCGATGATCGCAAGCACCTATGCGCGCAGCCGCCCGCCCATGGCATGGCGCCGCGCCGCCGCGGGCCTCAGAACCGCGCCTTGAGGAAGGCCGAAGGGCCGTGCAGCTTGACCTTGACGCGGGTCTCCGCCGTGCTGCTGTCGCGCGCCATGTCGATGTTGGTGGCGCCATAGGCCAGCACCACGCCGACGTTCTTCACGGGAAACCACTCCACGCCCGCCGTGGCGTTGTAGATGCTGCCGTGAAAGCGGCCGCCGCCCTTGCGCACGCCGGAGAGGTCGGCAAACAGGCGCAGGTCGGGAGTGATGGCATGCCGCACGCCGACCTCGAGCAGCGGCGCGATCGCGTCATCGCTCGAGTCTTCGTTCAAGGTGCGGACCCGTCCGTTCACCACGATGTTGGCGTTGGTGCCGACGCCGATGCGGTAGTAGGCCGCGCCGGCGCCGAGTCCGAACACCGTGTTGCCCGAGCCGAGCCACCATTTGTACGAGAGCTTGGCGAAGTCGAGCTTCACGTTGAGGTTGGCATTGCCCACCGCGGTCACGCTGCCGAAGCCGCCGAAGGAATCGCTGCCCGAGGCCTGGCCGAAGTAGTCGCGCTTGTAGCGGTAGTAGTCGAAGGAGATGCCATGGCTGTCGCCGATCAGCAGGTCGGCCGTGATGCGCGGCATGGTCACGCGGCCGGGCTCGAGGTCGCGCGTGCGCAGCGCGCCGTACGGCGAACTGACCGATGCGTTGAATTTCGGATCGGCGCTGAAGGCCCCCACCGAGAAACTGAAACGGTCCAGCGCGGGCGACGGATCGGCCCAGGCCAGTGCGGGCGCAAAGAGAAATCCAACGCTAGCCAGTGCGCCCAGCTTCGTCAGCCTTGCGGGGCTGGCAGGCGGGCAGGTGCGGAACAACAGCATGGAGAGGTCCTTAGGAGAGGAGAAGAAAGAAGGCAAAAAAATACGCCTCGGGCTCGACACGCAATTTGTGTGCGCGCCGGGCATCCGGGCGGTTGCTCCCTGTTGTTGACCGCCAAGTTAATAGCGCCTTCGCGCAACGCCCATGCGCCGATTGCCGTTGTGCGTGTAGGACGGCGTTGATGCCGATGCGGGGCATGTCCCAGAAAGTACTAGAGGTAAGCTTTGAACATGCACAAGCACCTTTCCGCGACGACCGGCCCGCAGCGGCTTTTCTATGGCGGCGTGGCCGGGATCGCGGTCGCCGCCGTCTCCTGGCCGCTCGACGCGATGGCGCGCGGGCTTGCGGGCTGGTGTGCCGCTGTCGCGGTCTACCAGGTGCTCACGTGGTGGCTGGCCGATACCTTCGATGCGCGGCGCACCCGCGAGCGCGCCCAGTCGCTGGACCAGCCCAACGTGCTGATCCTGGTGTCGATGCTGGTGCTGATCGGCGCGAGCGTGGTGGCCATCGCAATGCTGCTGCAGCAGGTCAAGCTGATGAGCGGGCCGGTGCGGGCGGGGCACATCGCGCTCGGGCTGGTGGCGCTGGTGGGCTCGTGGCTCATGATGCACACGATCTACGCCTTCCACTATGCGCATCGCTACTACATCGACCGGCGCGACGGCTCGCCGGACGGCGGGCTGGACTTCCCGGGCAAGGATGAGCCCGACTATTTCGATTTCCTGTACTACGCCTATGTGGTCGGCATGACCACGCAGGTGTCCGACGTGCAGGCCACCTCGCGCGAGATGCGGCGCCTCACGCTGGTGCACAGCGTGCTCGCCTTCGCCTTCAACATGCTGGTGCTCGCGCTGTCGGTCAACGTGGTCGCGGGGGCGATGTAGCGGCCGAGCCGCCCGCGCGCGGCCACAGCTTCACGAGGCCGGTGGACAGCGCCACGCCGCAGACGATCACGCCCGCGCAGATCAGCATCCATTGCGTGATGTTTTCGCCCAGGAACACGGCGCCGTAGAACACCGCGAACACCGGCACCAGGAAGGTCACCGTCAACGCGCGCGCCGGTCCCGCGTTGGCGATGAGCCGGAAGAACAGGATGTACGCGAGGCCGGTGCATGCGATGCCCAGGGCCAGCAACGCCAGCCAGGCGCGCAGGCTCGGCATCTGCGCGGGCCAGAACCAGAGCGCCGGAAGCGCGAGGAACAGCGTGGCGCCGATCTGGCTGCCGGTGGCGGTGGCCAGTGCGGGTACGCCGCCCAGGTAGCGCCGCGTGGCGCTGGCCGCCACGCCGTAGCTGGCGCAGGCGCCCAGGCAGGCCAGCACGGCCCACAGAGCGGCGTTGCCGTTGGCGTCGGCGTGCAGGCCCGCGCTGCGGCTCGCCAGCATGGCGACGCCCGCGAAGCCGATGACCAGGCCGACGATGCGCGAGCCGTCGGGCCGGTCGCGAAACCAGGCCCACGCCACCAGCGCGCCGAACATCGGCACCGTGGCATTGATCACCGCCGCCAGGCCGCTGTTGATGGTCAGCAGCGCAAAGCAGAACAGCGCGAACGGAATGCCCGAATTCAGCACGCCGATGGCCATCGAGGCCTTCCAGTGCTGTGCCAGCGCCGCGCCGTGGCCGCGCATGAACAAGAGCGGCAGCAGGAACAGCGTGGCCACCGCCACGCGCACCGCAGCCGCAGGCAAGGCGCCGAACTCGGCCGCGCCGATGCGCATGAAAAGAAAGGACGCTCCCCAGAGCGCGCCGAGCAGCACGAGGTCGATGAGCCAGGCCTTGGGCTTCGGCGACGGATGGGCGGTGGTGTTGTCGTTCGTTGTCGTGCTCATAAGGTCTTCGCAGCCCTGCGGCGGGCCCTATTTCGATTCGAGTTCCAGCAGCGCAGTCTTGCGGTGGAGCCCGCCAGCGTAACCGGTCAGCGAGCCGTCGGCGCCCAGCACGCGGTGGCAGGGCACGATCACGCTGATCGGGTTGCGCCCGACGGCCGCGCCCACCGCGCGCACCGCGGCCGGGTTGCCCACGTTCACGCTCAGCGCGCCGTAGGTCATGGTCTTGCCCGCCGGAATGGCGAGCAGCGCCTGCCACACGCTTTGCTGGAACGCGGTGCCGTGCGAGAGGTCGAGCTTCACGTCGAAGGTGTCGCGCCTGCCCGCGAAGTAGTCGCGCAGCTGGGCGCCGGCCTCGACCAGCGCGGGATGATCGTCCTGGGTCTGCCAGCCCGTGGTGTCGGGCCAGTGGCGCTGCTGGTCGAACCAGACGCCCGCCAGGCCTTCGTCGGTGGCCGCCATCGTGATGCCGCCGAGCGGCGTGTCGATGTGCGAGGTGTAGATGACTTTGCTCTTGAACTTCATGACATTTCAGGCGGAGGCGCCTGCCGTTGTGAGGTTGTTGAAAGAAGGGGCCGCCGCAGGCGGAGCCGCAGCCGTGGCCGGCGTCGGCGCATGCCAGGCGCGCAGCACCGCATAGCTGCGCCAGGGCCGCCAGGCCTGCGACGCCTGGCTGGCCGCGCGTTCGGTGCTCACGCCCAGCGCCTTCTGCAGCGCCACGTCGCCCGCGGGAAAGGCGTCGGGCCAGCGCAGCGCGCGCATCGCGATGTACTGCGCGGTCCAGGCGCCGATGCCGGGCAGCTCCTGCAGCGCGGCAATGGTCGAGGGCACGTCGGCGCCCGCATGTAGCGCCAGCCTGCCGCCGGCGACCTCGCGCGCGATGGCCTGCAGCGCGGCCTGGCGCTGCCGCACGATTCCGAGCTTGCCGAGTGCGTCGCCGCTCGCGCCCGCCAGTGCCGCGGGCGTGGGAAACAGGCGGTCGAGGCCTTCGATGGGCGTGGCGATGGGTTCGCCGAAAGCCTCCACCAGCCGCGAGCCCAGCGTGCGTGCCGCGGCCACGGTGACCTGCTGGCCCAGCACCGCGCGCACCGCCAGTTCAAAGCCGTCGACCGTGCCCGGCACGCGCAAGCCGTCGCCGTGCGGAAAGGCCTCGTGCAGCGCCGCGTTGATGGCCATCGGCTCGGCATCGAGGTCGAGCATGGCGCGCGCGCGGCTGATCACGATCGGCAGCACCGCGGCGAGCGAGTCGCTGACCGACAGCAGCATCTGCTCGCGCGCCATGTCGAAGCGCAGCTGCAGCCAGCCGGCGTGCGCCTGTCCGCCCTGTTGCACGCTCAGCGTCCGGGCCAGGTGAACGAAAGCCGGGGTGCTGCCCTTGGCGGGCTCCTTGCCATCGGCCGTGGTGGCCAGCTCGACGCCACGCAGCGCGCGCCGCGCAAAGAAGCCGAGCATCGCGTTCACGTCGTAAGGTGGCCGAAAGCCCAGCCGCACCTCGATGGCCTTCCCCTGGCCCCCCTCGGCGCCGCCGGCACGCCGCAGCGCGCTCGGGTTGAGGCCATAGTGCTCCAGGAACGCAGCGTTGAAGCGGCGCACGCTCGCAAAGCCGCTGGCCAGCGCCACCTGCGTCATCGGCAGGCGCGTGTCGGCGATCAATTGCTTGGCGGCCAGCAGGCGGCGCGTCTGCAGGTATTGCAAGGGCGAGACGCCGAACTGCGCCTCGAAGATGCGCCGCAGGTGGCGGTCGCTCACGCCGAGCCGTGCGGCGATCTGCGCTGCGCCCGGCCCATCCTCGGACCAGGCATCGGGCTCGTCGATGAGCCGGGCGGCCTGCAGCGCGAGGATGCGCGAGGCATCCTCGGTGGACCAGCTCGCCGCCCGCGGCGCGAGTTCGGGCCGGCAGCGCAGGCAGGGGCGGAAGCCCTCGGCCTCGGCCTGCGCCGCGTGGCGGAAGAACCGGCAGTTCTCGCGCCGCGGCAGCTTCACGCGGCAGACCGGCCGGCAGTAGATGCCGGTGGAGGTCACCGCGGTGAAGAACGAGCCGTCGAAGCGCGCATCGTGCGTCTTCATCGCCAGGTAGCAGGCGTCGCTCTCGAGTGCTTCGGTGGATGCGTGAGGAGTAGGCATGGGCAAATGATACGGTTTCGACTCGTTTCAACTGGCCGTTTTCGGACATGTGGGCACCGGAGCGCTTGCCTACAATGGCCCGTTCTCAAGAACCTACAGGGAATGCTTCTTCATGCAACTCAGTGCGTCGATTTTCAAGGCCTATGACATCCGAGGCGTGGTGCCCGTCACGCTCGATGCCGAGGTCGCGGAAGCGCTCGGCCGGGCTTTCGGCAGCGCCGCCCGCGCCGCCGGTGAAAAGACCGTGGCCGTGGGCCGCGATGGCCGGCTCTCGGGACCCGCGCTCGTCGAAGCATTGATCAACGGCCTGGTGGCCACCGGCGTCGAGGTGATCGACGTGGGCGCGGTGACCACGCCCATGCTCTACTTTGCGGCCCACACGCTGTGCACGAGCGGCATCCAGGTCACGGGCAGCCACAATCCCAAGGACTACAACGGCTTCAAGATGGTGCTGGCCGGGCGCGCCATCTACGGCGACGAGATCCAGGGCCTGCGCAAGGTCATGGAAGACGGCACCGCCAGGCTCGCCCCCGGCGGCAGCGTGCGCAAGGTCGACGTGACCGAGGCCTACACCCAGCGCATCGTCGGCGACATCAAGCTGGCCCGTCCGCTGAAGATCGTGGTCGATTCTGGCAACGGCATTGCGGGCGCCTCGGCGCCGGCCATCTTCCGCGCCATAGGCTGCGAAGTGACCGAACTGTTCAGCGAGGTCGACGGCAACTTTCCCAACCACCACCCCGATCCGAGCAAGCCCGAGAACCTCAAGGACCTGATGGCCGCACTGGCCGAAGGCGACGCCGAACTGGGCCTGGCCTTCGACGGCGATGGCGACCGCCTGGGCATCGTCACGAAAGACGGCCAGAACATCTTCCCCGACCGCCAGATGCAGCTCTTTGCGCAGGACGTGCTCTCGCGCGTGCCGGGCGGCACCATCGTGTACGACGTGAAGTGCTCGCAGCGCCTGGCGCCGGCCATCGAGGCCGCTGGCGGCAAGCCGATGATCTTCAAGACCGGCCATTCGCTGATCAAGGCCAAGATGAAGGAAATCGATTCGCCGCTCGGCGGCGAGATGAGCGGCCACATCTTCTTCAAGGAGCGCTGGTTCGGCTTCGACGACGGTACCTATGCGGGCTGCCGCCTGCTCGAGATCCTGAGCAAGACGCCCAATGCGAGCGACACGCTCAACGCCTTGCCCACGAGCTTTTCGACGCCCGAACTCAACGTGAAATGCGCCGAAGGCGAGCCGCATGCAGTGGTCGAAAAACTCGTCGCAGGCGCGAGCTTCGCGGCACCCGCGGTGGTCTCGACCATCGACGGCCTGCGCGTCGACTGGCCCGATGGCTTCGGGCTCATTCGCGCTTCCAACACCACGCCGGTGCTGGTGCTGCGCTTCGAGGGCCAGACCGATGCGGCCCTCAAGCGCATCGAAGCCGAGATGCTCGCGCTCCTCAAGACCGTCAAGGCCGACGCGACGCTGGCCGAAGCGTCGCACTGAGCACCGTGCGTTCGCTGCTGCTGCGTCTCTACGGCGCCTTCACCACCGCCGTGCAACCGCTGGTTCGCCGCAAGCTGCGGCGCCGGGCGGTGGCCGAGCCCGGCTACGGCGTGGCCGTCGAGGAGCGCTTCGGCTATTACGACGATGCCACCACCGGCGAGGGCCAGTGCTGGGTGCATGCGGTCTCGCTCGGCGAAACGCGCGCGGCCGCCATCCTGATCGCGGAACTGCGCAGGCAGTACCCAGGCATACCGATCCTGCTCACGCACGGCACGGCCACGGGCCGCGAAGAAGGCGCCAAGCTGCTCGAACCCGGCGACACGCAGGTCTGGCAGCCCTGGGACATGCCCGGCGCGGTGAAGCGTTTTCTCGACCGTTTCCAGCCGCGCATCGGCGTGCTGATGGAAACCGAGGTCTGGCCCGAGATGGCCGCCGCCTGTGCCGAGCGCCGCATCCCGCTGGTGCTGGCCAATGCGCGGCTCAACGAGAAATCGCTGGCCGCGGCCGAACGTCTCGGCTGGCTCGCGCGGCCCGCGTACTCGGCGCTGGCTGCCGTGTGGGCGCAGACCGAGGCCGACGCGCACCGGCTGGTGTCGCTGGGCGCCAAGGTGGCCGGCATCTACGGCAACCTGAAGTTCGACGCCTCGCCCGATGCGCGCCAGCTGGCCGCGGCCGCGACGCTGCGCGAGCGGCTGCCCAAGCCGATGGTGGTGCTCGCGAGTTCGCGCGACGGCGAGGAGCGCATGCTGCTCGACGTGCTCAGGCGCTTCGGCGCCACCGCGCCCGTGCCGCCCGAGCAGGGCGCCATCCGTTCGATTGCCAAGCGCGTGCACGACGTGCAGTGGATGATCGTGCCGCGCCACCCGCAGCGCTTCGACGAAGTGGCCGCGCTGATCGAAGCCGAGGGCTTTGCGGTGGCGCGCCGCAGCGCCGCGGGCGAGCCGTCGGACGCCGAGATCTGGCTGGGCGATTCGCTCGGCGAAATGGCGCTGTACTACGGCCTGGCCGACGTTGCGCTGCTCGGCGGCAGCTTCGAACCGCTGGGCGGGCAGAACCTGATCGAGCCGGCCGCCTGCGGCTGTCCGGTGGTCATGGGCCCCTCCACCTTCAACTTTGCCGAAGCGGCGCAGCTTTCGCTGGCGGCCGGGGCCTCGCTGCGCGTCGAGAACATGGAGCAGGCGGTCACCGCGGCGCTCAAGCTGGTCGAGAACCCCGAACGCCGCGCCGCCATGGCCGAGGCTGCGCTGTCATTCTCGTCGTCGAACCGCGGCGCCGCCGAACGCACCGCAGCCGCGGTGCTGGCGATCGCGCAGGCGGCGGATCCCGTGGCGTCGGAACACGCGCCGCTCGAAAGCGAAGCGCCGCGCGCCGAACCCACACTCGACTGAGTGTGCATGGCTCCTGGGAGGGAGAAAATCCTCAGCGTACTGGGGGATTGAGGATGACCGGCGGCGGCGGTGCCGAAGGCATCGTGGGTGCCGGCGGATTGAACGGCTGCACCGGCACCGGCGGCACCACGGGAATGGGTGGCGGCGTCACGGGCACCGAAGGCGCGGCCTGCGGCCTTTCGCCGGGCGCTGGCGGCACCGTGCTGCCATTCTTCGCCAGCGTCGCGTTGATCGCGTTCATGTCGTCGACCGTCAGCGTGCCGTTGGCCTGGCGCAGCTTCAGATTGCCCAGCAGCACGTTGTAGCGCGCCTGCGCGAGATCGCGCTTGGTCTGGTAGAGCTGGCTCTGCGAATTGAGCACATCGATGTTGATGCGCACGCCCACCTGGTAGCCGAGCCGGTTGGCATCGAGCGCGCTCTGGCTCGAGGCCTCGGCCGCTTCGAGCGCCTTGACCTGGCCCGCGCCCGACACCAGCCCGAGGTAGGCCGCGCGCGTGGCCTGTGCGACGCTGCGGCGGGTGCCTTCGAGCACGCTGCGCGACTGGTCCTCGAGCGCGAGCGTTTCCTTGATGCGGTTCTCGGTGGCAAAGCCGGCGAAAAGCGGCAGGTTGAACACCACGCCGACCGACGCTGCATCGATGCGCGTGCCCACGGTGCTGGTGCTGGTGCCGTGCGGATTGCGCGTGATGTTGTAGCCCAGGTTGGCGTCGAGCGTGGGCTTGTGGCCGGCTTCGGCCTTGCGGATTTCGAGCCCGGCCACGTCGAGCCCGAGCTGTGCCTGGCGGATGGCCGGGTGGGCTTCCTCGGCCTGCGCGACCCAGGCTTCGATGTTGGCCGGCGTGGCGGTCGGCAGCACCACCGGCTGCGCCAGCGGCACCGGCACGCTGCCCGGGCGGCCGACCAGCTGGTCGAGCACCACCTTCTTCACCTGCAGGTCGTTCTCGGCGGCGATCTCCTGCGCAATGACGAGGTCGTAGCGGGCCTGGGCCTCGCGCGTGTCGGTGATGGTGGAGGTGCCGACCTCGAAGTTGCGCTTGGCCGACGCGAGCTGCTCGGCCACTGCCACCTTCTGCGCGCGCACCAGCGTCAGGCTGTCCTGGCTCGCGAGCACGTCGAAGTAGGCCTGGCTCACGCGCACGATCAGGTCCTGCTCGGCAAGGGTGAGCACCGCCTGCGCGATCTCGGCCTGACGCTTGCCCTGCTCGTAGGTGGCCCAGTTGGCGGGCCGGTACAGCGGCTGCGTGGCGTTGATGCCGATGTTCTGCGTGGTGAAGTCGCGCGGCGTGGTCGTTCCGCGGCCGGCGCCGGTGAGCGTGTCGATGTCGAGGTTGTTGCGCGTGGCGCCGGCCGTGAGCCCCACGGCCGGAAGGATGCCGGCCTTGGCCTGCGCGGCGCGTGCCACGCTCGCGTCGTACTGGGCCCGCGCGCCCTGGTAGGTGGCGTCGAAGCCGCGCGCGGATTCGTAGAGTTCGTTCAGTGTCTGGCCTTGGGCCGGCAGCGCGAGCAGGGTGGCAAAGAGACTTGCAAGCGCTGCGGAAAGAGGCAAAAGCCTGGGCCTGAAAGGCATTGAACGTCCTTGAAGAAAGAATCAGTAGCGCGGCACGGAGGGATCGTGCTGTGCCGACCAGGCGTCGATGCCGCCGGCCACGTTGGCCAGCTCGGCAAAGCCGTTCTGGCTCAGGAACGCCGCCACGCGCTGGCTGCGCGCACCGTGGTGGCAGAGGCAGGCGATGCGCTGGCCCTCGTCGAGTTCGGCAAGCCGTGCCGGAATCTCGTTCATCGGGATGGCCACGAGCGTGAAGCCCTGCGGCGCAACGCTGGCCGTCTGCAGCTCCCAGGGCTCGCGCACGTCGAGCAGCACGGGCGGCGCCTCGGGATGCTCCGCAAACCAGGCGGCAAGATCGGCGGGGCGGACTTGGTCGATCATTCGGTGGCGCCCGTTCAGAACGAAAAGCGCGAGGGCTCGGGGAAGTTGAGCAGCCGCGGCGCCACGGTGTCCCAGGGCTGGATGGTGTCCCACTTGCTTTCGCTGCTGCGGGTGACGATGTGGGCGCGCATCATCGGCTCCTCGCCCACGATGGCGGCGAGGCGGCCGCCCACCTTGAGCGAGCCGAGCAGGTTCTGCGGAATGCGCGCCACCGAGCCGCTGAGCACGATCACGTCGAAGCTCGGACCGCTTGGCAGCGGCACGGCGCCGTCGGCGTTGCGCACCTCGACATTGGCCACGCCGTTCTGGCGCAGCGTCTCGGCGGCGCGGGCGGCCAGCGCGGGGTCGATCTCGAGCGACAGTACCTGGGCCGCGCGGTGGGCGAGCAGGGCGGCCATGAAGCCCGATCCGGTGCCGATCTCGAGCACCGACTCGTGCTTTTGCACGTGCAGGTCCTGCAGCATGCGCGCCTCGACCTTGGGCGAGAGCATGACCTGGCCGGGAACGGAGCCGTCGCCGAGCGGAATCTCCATGTCGAAGAAGGCCAGCGCGCGGTGCTCGGGCGGCACGTAGTCTTCGCGCCGGATCGCAGCCAGCAGGTCGAGGATTTCCAGATCGAGCACATCCCAGGGCCGGATCTGCTGTTCGATCATGTTGAAGCGCAGGCGCTCGAGGGAGGGGGTGGGGTTCATGGGAGGCTTTTCCTTGTGGGGCTCAGGACAAACCTTCAATTTTAGGTTGCGCGGCGCAGGCCCGCGGCTGGCCGGCGATGCATTTGCGCGTCATGCGGCGGCTCCGGGCTGCCGGGTGAGGCCGTAGAGCACGGTCTCGGCCTGCGTGGCGAGGTATTTTTCGGGGTCGAGCGAGGTTTCCGCGTCGACGCAGACCATGGCCGAGTGCTTCCACAGCATCAGGAAGACCATCGGTGCCACCACCGCGTAAATGGCGTGGTCGACGTCGACCGGCGCGAATTCGCCGCGGTCGATGCCGCGCTGCAGGATGCGCCGCAGCAGCGAATGGCCCGGCCGCACCACCTCCTTGCGGTAGAACTCGGCCAGTTCGGGAAAATTGGTGCCTTCGCTCATCATGAGCTTGGTCAGGCCCGAGGCCTTGGTCATGCCCACGCGCTCCCACCAGACGCGCATGCAGTAGCGCAGCATGTCGGCCGTCGTGCCCTCGAAGGCCTCGAACTCGTCGTTCCACTCGGCAAACCGGCCCCCGAGGTTCTCGATCACCACGGCCTTGAAGAGCTCTTCCTTGCTCGGAAAGTAAAGAAAGAGGGTGCCCTTGGAGACGCCCGCGCGCGCCGCCACTTCCTCGGCGCGGGTGGCGGCAAAGCCTTTTTCGACGAACAGGTCGAGCGCCGCTGCCAGCAGTTCGCCCGGACGCGCCTCCTTGCGGCGCTCGCGCTTGGCGCGCACCGGGCAGATCTTGTCGGCAAAGAATCGGGGGGTGGGCATGATTTAATGACTCGCGGGTTAGTAATGTAGTGACCAGCATCCAGCCCGTCAAGCCGCGACAATATCGGGTTCGCTTTTTCCCCACCTGCCGGAGCAGCCATGTCCTCTTCATCGTCGCCCACTGAAACCATCGTGCTCGGCGGAGGCTGCTTCTGGTGCACCGAGGCCGTGTTCGACCGGGTGCAGGGCGTGGTGGACGTCGAATCGGGCTACTGCAACGGCCAGACGGTCAACCCGAGCTACGAGCAGGTCTGCACCGGCCGCACGGGGCATGCGGAGGTGGTGAAGGTGGAATTCGACCCCGCGGCCATCAGCCTGCGCGAGATTCTCGAGATCTTCTTCGTGGTGCACGACCCCACGACCCTGAACCGCCAGGGCAACGACGTGGGCACGCAGTACCGCAGCGGCATCTACTTCACGGGCGACGCGCAAAAGCAGGTGGCCGAGGAGGTCATCCGCGAGATCGAGGCAAGCAAGACCTACAGCACGCCCATCGTGACCGAGGTGGCGCCGCTCGCCAACTACTCGGCGGCCGAGGCCTATCACCAGGACTACTTCCTCAACAACCCGAACCAGGGCTACTGCGCCTTCGTGGTCGGCCCCAAGGTCGAGAAGTTCCAGAAGACCTTCGCATCGCGCGTCAAGGCCTGAGCTTCCTTTTCAGCCCTGCTTCCCGTGCACGTCGCCAGCCCCATCCCGACCCGGACGATCGCGTCGACCCGCGCGATCGCCATCGCGCTGATGGTTGCGCTGTGGTTCGCGGGCACGCTGGGGCTGATCCACCGGACGCTGCACGTGCCCGGCCTGGCGCAGGCCCACGCGGCGGCATTGGCGGCGCACCCGGCGGTTGCGCACGAGCATGCGGCCCATGGCATCGGCGACCTGTTCGGCCATCACTCCGATGCCGAGTGCCGGCTCTACGACCAGCTGTCGCATGGCTCGGGCGCGCCTGGCGTGCCGATGGTGATGCTGCCGGTGCTGCTGCCGTCGGCCACCTTTGCCTATCTGCAGGGCGAGGCCATCGCCCGCTGGGTTGCGCTGTTCGACGCGCGCGGCCCGCCTTCCACTCGCTGAATCCCGCTGTGTTCCGGTTGCTGCCCCGCGTTTGATGCGGATGGCGGCGGCCGCCCCTTGGTTCAACGAGTGTTCATCATGATTCCCAAATTCCGTCGCAACGCCATCGGCGCTGCCATTCTTTCGCTGGCTTCCTTCGCGGCCATGGCCCAGGTCCAGCCCCAACCGGTACCCCAGGCGCAGCCCGCCGAAGCGGCCGCGCCGGTCCTGCCGGAGATCGCCGTCACCGGCAATCCGTTGGGCGCGAGCGAACTGATCGCACCCACCACCACGCTCTCGGGCGACAGGCTCCTGATGCGCTCCGAATCGACGCTCGGCCAAACGCTCGACAACCTGCCCGGCGTGAGCAGCAGCTACTTCGGGCCCAATGCGAGCCGGCCGATCATCCGCGGCCTCGACGGCGACCGCATCCGCATCCTGCAGAACGGTGGCGGCGCGCCCGACGCCTCGTCGCTGAGCTACGACCATGCGGTGCCGATGGACGCGCTGGTCACCGAGCGCGTCGAGGTGCTGCGCGGCCCATCGGCGCTGCAGTACGGCGGCAGCGCGGTGGGCGGCGTGGTCAACGTGATCGACAACCGCATTCCGAGCGAGCCGATCAACGGCTTCGGCGGCCGTGCCGACCTGGGCTTTTCCACCGGCAACAAGGAGAAGAACGGCGGCGTGGTGCTCGAAGGCGGCAACGACCGCTTCGCGCTGCACGTCGATGCGTTCAACCGCGACTCCAAGGATGTCTCCGTGCCCATCGACCTCGAATGCAGCAAGCCCGGGCGTCCCTGGCTCGCGCGCAAGATCTGCAATTCGGCCAACGAGGCGCACGGCGGCGCGGTGGGCGGCACGCTGTTCTTCGACCAGGGCTGGATCGGCGCCTCGGCCAGCACCTACCGCAGCACCTACGGCACCGTGGCCGAGGACGAGGTGACCATCGGCATGAAGTCCGACCGCCAGGCGATCGAGGGCGAGTGGCGCCCGGGCGGCTTCATCAGCAGCATCCACGCCAAGGCCAGCCACACCAACTACCGCCACACCGAGTACGAAGGCCGCGAGGCCGGCACCACCTTCTCGAACCTGAGCAACGACCTGCGCATCGAGGCGCGCCACCAGAAGATCGGCAACTTCGAGGGCCTGGTCGGCTTCGCGAGCGAGAGCAACCGTTTTGCCGCGGACGGCGCGGAAGCCTTTGCGCCGCACAGCCGCACGCGCTCCAACGCGCTGTTCCTGTACGAGGAACTCGGCACCTCCTGGGGCCGGCTGAGCTTTGGCGCGCGCACCGAGAAGGTTCGCGTCACCTCGCTCGGCTATCCGGACGACCCGACCGTGACGCGCTTTGCCATCGGCGAGCGCACCTTCAATCCGCACAGCGCGGCCGTGGGCGCGCTCGTCAATCTCACGCCGCAGTGGCAGCTCACCTCGAACCTGGCCTACACCGAGCGGGCACCGAAGGACTACGAGCTGCTCGCCAACGGCCCGCACGTGGCAACGGCGGCCTGGGAGGTCGGCAATCCGAACCTCGACAAGGAAAAGTCGGTCGGCTTCGACGTCGGCGCGCAATGGAAGTCGGGCGCCAACACGGCCCGCGTCAACGCCTACGTCACGCGCTTTCGCAACTACATCGGCCTGACGGCATCGGGCCGCACGCTCGACGAAGAAGGCCAGGTGGTGACCGACCCCGAAGCCACCGACACGCTGGCCGAGTACCTCTACAGCGGCGTGCGCGCGCGCTTCACCGGCATCGAGGCGAGCGGCAACCTGCGCCTCCTGGGCACCGATGGCTTCGCGCGGCTGGCCGACGCCGCAACGCTCGACCTGGAATGGCGCGGCGACGTGGTGCGTGCCAAGAACCTCGACACCGGCGAGCCGCTGCCGCGCATTGCGCCCTTCCGCACGGGCGCGACGCTGGCCTACGGCAACGGCCCCTGGAGCGCGCGCTTCGGTTTCGACTACAACGCGGCGCAGCGCCACGTGCCCAGCGTCGGCGCGCGCGAGACCGACGCCTACACGCTGTGGAATGCCTCGATCGCCTACCGCATGAAGGTGCAGCGCGCCAACCTCACCTGGTATGCGCGCATCGACAACATCACCAACAAGCTGGCCTACAGCCCGACGTCGATCCTGACGACGACGGTGTACCCGAACGCGCCGCTGCCGGGGCGTTCGCTGAAGGTCGGGCTGCGCGTGACCTTCTGAACGAACCCGCCGGCGCTGCCTGCCGGCATGAGGCTATCCTCGGCGGGTGAATTCGTTCGTCATCTCTTCGCTGCTGCCGGTCGTCGTCCTGATCGCGGCAGGCTACCTGGCCGGCCGGCGCCGCTGGATCGGCGGCAACGCCGTCAAGGACCTTTCCAACCTGATCTTCCTGCTGCTTGCGCCCGCGCTGCTTTTCCGCGCGATGAGCACGGTGCACGTGCAGGAGCTGAGCCTGAAGCCCGTGGCGGCGTATTTCATCGCCTCGGGCCTGCTGTTTGCGGGCACGCTGGCGCTGCGCGGCTTCAACCGCACGGCGGCCGTCATTGCGCTGGCCAACACCTACAGCAACACGGTGATGATCGGCATCGTGCTGGTCGGCCTGGCCTATGGCGAGCAGGGCATGGTGGTGCTGCTCACGCTGATCTCGCTGCATTCGCTGGTGCTGTTGACCAGCGCCACCGTGGTGCTCGAGCTGGCCGTGGCGCGCGAGCATGCGCAGCGGGAAGGCCACGAGCAGCGCCCCATGGCGCGCACGGTGTTGCGCGCACTGCGCAACGCCATCATCCACCCGGTGCCGATGCCGATCATCGCGGGACTGCTGTTTGCGCAGACCGGGCTCGCGATGCCCGAATTCCTCGACAAGCCGATCCTGCTGCTCGGCCAGGCTTTCGGTCCGGTGGCGCTGGTGATGGTGGGCATCACGCTCGCGCTGACGCCCGTCGGGCGGCACTGGCGCGAAGCGACGGTGCAGGCGCTGGTGAAGAACCTGCTGCATCCGCTGCTGGTGGCCGGCATCGGCTGGCTGCTGGGCGTGCGCGGCATACCGCTCACGGTGATGGTGGTCGCGGCGGCGCTGCCGATCGGCGCCAACGTCTTTCTCTTTTCGCAGCGCTACCGCACCTCGGAAGACCTGGTCACGGCCAGCGTCGCGGTGTCGACGGTGCTCGCGCTGGCGACGCTGACGCTGGTCATGACCCTGGTGCAGTGGCTGCCTTGAGGCTTTTCCCAGCCTAGGCCATTCGGCAGGGTGGCCATTTGGCGAGATGGCGGGCGGCGCCTCTCGCTCTACATTTGCCCGCTGATGAAATACCCGCCGCGGTCTTCGCCGTTTTCCGCCATGGCGCCGATTGCGATGGTGATCGCGCTGTGCGCCATGCCGGCGGCCGCCGATACGAAGCCGTGCCGGACGCCCTGCCTTTCAGCCGCCGTGCCGCGCGAACCGGCGCCGGCCGGGCCGCCCGTGGCCAGCCCGGTGGAGCCCAAGCCGGCGCCCGCGCCGGCTTCGAAGCCGGGCGCCAGGCCCAAGCCGCAGGCGGTGGCCGTGGTCGCGCCGCCGCCGACAGCGGAGGTGGAGAAAGCCCCGGCCCCGAAGAGGCCGCCGCCCTCCAGGCGCTGCAGCGAAATCAACATGCGCGCAGCGGTGGGGGAGCCGCTGTCGGACGAGGACATGAAGATCTTGAGGAGCCAATGCTGATGACGAAGACCATCCACCCGATCCGCACGGCGCTGCGCGCGCTCGCGCTGTCGTGCGCCGCGCTGCTTTGCGCTGCCTGCGCGCACCGGCCGGCGCCGGGCAATGCCATGCCTTTCGATCAGGCCGTCAACCAGGCCGTGGACGACCTGATCGTGCAGACGCAGAAGCTGCCGGCCTTCCTGGCCAAGGTGGAGTCGTCGATCAAGCAGAGCCGCATCGTGATCGATCCGCTGCTCGAAGGCGCGAGCGGCCAGCAGACCGAGGTCACGCGCGTGGCGGAGCAGCGCATCGTGCAGCGCATGCAGTCGCAGTTCAAGCAGTTCACCGTCACGCCCTTCAACAACACCGAGATCGAGCGCGCGCAGTACGTGCTCAACGGCACGCTGGTGCGCGACAAGGATTCATCCGACGGACGCTACCGCTTGAACCTGGCGTTGACCGAGATCAAGAGCGGCGTGGTCATCGCGCAATCGGTGGCGCGCATCAGCGATGCAACGCTCGACACGCGGCCCACGGCCTTCTTCCGCGACAGCCCGGTGAACGGCAAGGACCGCGGCGTGGAAGGCTACATCCGCACTGCCGAAACGCAGCCGGGACAAGCCGCCGATGCGCTCTACCTGGAGCGCCTTCCCACGTCGACCGTGCTGCAGGAAGCCACCGCCGCCTACGAGGCCGGCCGCATGAGCGAGGCGCTCAGCCGCTACGAGGCCGCTTCGCGCCGGCCCGACGGCCAGCAGCTGCGCATCTACAGCGGCCTGTATCTCACGCAGGCCCAGCTCGGCCGGACGGCCGACGCGGAGAAGACCTTCGGCACCCTGGCGCGGCTCGGGTTGGAAACCAACAACCTGAGCGTGAAGTTCCTGTTCAAGCCCGGTTCGACCGATTTCCTGGCCGACCCGAAGATCAGCGCCGCCTATCCGATGTGGCTGCGGCAGATCGCGCGCCAGGCGGCGCAGATCGACGCCTGCGTGGTGGTCACCGGCCACACGAGCCGCACTGGTTCGGAGTCGGTCAACGAGCGCCTGTCGCTGCAGCGCGCGCTCAGCGTGAAGACCCGGCTGGTGGGCGAGGCGCCGCCGCTGTCGAAGAAGCTGCGCGAGTCCGGCATGGGATTCCGCGAGAACATCGTGGGCACCGGCGCCGACGATGCGAGCGATGCGCTCGACCGCCGCGTCGAGTTCAAGGTCGCGCCCTGCGAGGCTTGACCCACCCCCGTAGCTGCTCACTTCGTGTAGCCGCCCCCCCATCAAGGGAGCAACACCAACGGCCCGGCAAAGCCGGTTCAGCGGTGTTCCGCGAAAAAGACGGAGAAGCTCAGGCTCAGGGGGCCAGGCGTTCGCGCACCCAGTTGCTGCCTTCGAGCCGGTAGCGCAGCCGGTCGTGCAGGCGGCTCTTGCGGCCCTGCCAGAATTCCCAGCGGTCCGGCACGAGCCGGTAGCCGCCCCAGTGCGGCGGGCGCGGCGGCGAGAGCAGGTGCTTGGCGGCGGCCACGGCCGCGTTCTTGACCAGTACGTCGCGGCCGCTGATCACTTCGCTCTGCGGGCTGGCCCAGGCGCCGATGCGCGAATCGAGCGGGCGGCTCGCAAAGTAGGCGTCGCTTTCCTCCGCGCTCGCCTTTTCCACGCGGCCCTCGATGCGCACCACGCGTTCGAGCTCGACCCAGTGGAACTGCAAGGCTGCGTACGGATTGCCCGAGAGTTCGCGGCCCTTGCGGCTTTCGTAGTTGGTGTACCAGACGATGCCGCGCGCGTCATAGCCCTTGATGAGCACGATGCGGCTCGAAGGCCGCAGGTCGCCGCCCACGGTGCACAGCGTCATCGCGTTGGGCTCGGGCACCTGCGCATCGATGGCTTCGCCGAGCCAGCGCTCGAACTGCCTGAGTGGATCGTCGGCGCTGTGCGTCTCGCCGAGCTCGGCGCGCTCGTAGCTCTTGCGCAGTGCGGCCAGCGCTTCGCTGGTGGGAGGGGAAGAGGAAGAACTCATGTCGGCATTGTTGCGCATGCGCCGCCGCCGAAAGGCACCCCGGGGCATTCCGCGCACATACTCGGCGCATGGCGACAAAGGCGAATTCTCCGTGCGTGATCGTGCTGGCCTCGGGCCGCGGCGAGCGCTTCATCGCGGCCGGCGGCACGGGCCCCAAGCTGCAGGCGCCGCTGGCGGGCAAGCCGCTGCTCGAGCGCACGCTGGATGCGGTGCGCGCGAGCGGCCTGCCATGGCGGCTCGAAGACGCCGGCCATCCGGGCATGGGCGACTCGATTGCCGCCGCGGTGCGCGCCACGCCGGACGCCGCCGGCTGGCTCATTCTCCCGGGCGACCTGCCGCTGGTGCGCCCCGAGACGCTGCGGGCCGTGGCCGGCGCGCTGGCCGGCCGGGTGCGCGCTGTGCAGCCGCAATACAGGGGCGAGCGCGGCCATCCGGTGGGCTTTTCGGCCGGCTGCGGCGCGCAGCTCGCGGCGCTGAAGGGGCCGCTGGGCGCAGCCTCCATCCTGAAGGCGATGCGTGCCATCGATGCGGTGGCCGACCTCGCGGTGGACGACGTCGGCATCGTGACCGACATCGATACGCCCGAGGCCCTGGCCGCTGCCGAGGCGCTCTGGCTGGCGCGCTTCCCGGGCCAGCCCTAGCCGCTCAGCGCCGCGCGATCACTGCGCAGGCGGTGCGCGGGCCGGAGTTGCCGGCCGGCTGGGTGGTGAAATCGTCGCGGTCGCGGTGCACCACGAGCGCGCGGCCCACCACGTTGTTGGCGGCGCCTTCGGTCAGCGAGATCGTGTGAACGTCGACGCTGAAGCGCGCCACGCCGCTGCCGTCGGCCACCAGGCTCGGCAGTTCGCCGGCATGGCTGCCCGGCGCGCTGAACTTGCCGTGTGTGCCGCCCGTGGGATTGAAGTGGCCGCCCGAGGCGTTGCCGTTGTCGCCGCAGTCGCCCTTTTCGTGGATGTGGAAACCGTGCTCGCTGCCCGGCGCCAGGCCGCGCACCTCGCCGGCCACGCGCACGCCATGGTCCAGCGCGGTGAAGATCACCGTGCCCCGCGTGGGGTTGGGCGAGATCGCGGCCGTGGGCATCAGTTCGGCGGCCGCGCTCGGCTTGCCGCCCATCATGCTGCCGCAGGCCGAAAGCAGGGCGCTGGCGAGAAGGGCGGTGCCGGTGGCGACGAAAAGACGATGGTTCATGGTTTTTCCTTGGACGGTCCGGAGGATTGTTGGGGAAGGGGGGAAGAAGAAGATTTGTCCGGAGACCCTGGAACATATACCGGAGGCTGCGGCATCCCGCAATCGGTCGCCGCCCCGGCCTGCGCCTGCCGCTCCTGTTCCTCCTGCCGCTCCTGCGCGAGCGCGACCAGCCGCGCCAGCGCCGCATCGTGGATCGAGTGGCGGCGCAGCTCCAGCAAGGTCTGGCGCGCATAGTCGAGCGAGCTGCCGTAGCGGCCGACGGCATGCGTGAAGATGTGGCGGTAGCGCTCGTCGCTGAGCTCGCCGGTGAAGTTGGGGCTGCGCCTGGACAGCGTGAAGGCCAGGGCGCGCACCGGGCCTTCGGGCGTGTTGCACTTGAGCCACCGGGGGTCGTACACGCCGGTGGGCATTTCGCGCAGCCAGAGCCTGCGCAGCGTGTCGAGCCCGTGGGCCGACGGCACGCGGAACACCATGCCGCGGCAGCTGCCGCCCGACAGCAGGCCGAAGACGAGGCCGGGCGTCTGGACGCTGCCGCGGTTGATGCGGCTCCACATCTTGAGCGCGCGATGCCAGCCGTGCACCCAGGCCGGCCGGCGCTCCACGAAATCGAAGTCGGGCCGCCAGATCAGCGACCCATAGCCGAAGAGCCACAGGTCGTCGCGCCCGCCCCAGTCGGCAATGGCCTGTTCGAGCATCGGCTGCGGGTCGCGCAGCGGCCTGGGCATGGGGTCCAGGCCCGGCGGTCCGGGATCGGGTGCGGGGCCCGAGGGGCCGCCGCCTACAATTTCGCGATCATGGTTCACCGCACCATTATTTACCGGCCCCTTTCTTCTTACGGAGTACGACCCCTCATGAGCGACGACGACAGCCAGCAAAACTTCATCCTCGGATTTCTCCTGGCATTGATTGCGCTGGTGATTTTCTTCGTGCTGGGCATCGTGCTCTGGCACAAGAGCCACGGGCCGGCAACGGGCGGCATGCCCGCCGTCGCGGTGGCCGCGGTGTCTGCAGGGCCGGCGACCACCACCACGGTGGCCGAAGTGACCGAGACGGTGACAGTCGTCATTCCCGACGGAGCCAGCATCCGCGTGGCCGATGGCGTGGTGAACTTCTACTTCGCCAGCGGCAGCGCCGACCTGGCGCCCGGCGCGGCCGAGGCGCTGGCCGCCGTCATCAAGGGCGTGGAAGGCGGGCGCAAGGCCGTGGTCTCGGGCTTCCATGACACCACGGGCGACGCGGCCATCAACGAGCAGCTCGCGAAGAAACGCGCCGAAACAGTCCGTGACGTGCTGGTGGGCCTGGGGGTGCCGGCCGACAAGGTCGATCTGCAGCGGCCTGCCATCACCGCCGGCTCGGGCAACGACGCCCAGGCGCGGCGCGTGGAAGTCAAGCTGGTCGACTGAGCCAGCAGCGGGGGCGGCGGGAAAGGGCCGTGGGGGCCCGCCAATCCGTATTGCCGGAGTGCGGATTTCCATCGGCCTCGGTCGCAGGGTCTTGGTACCATTGACTTCCACGTCGAAGGTCGCAAAAGCGACAGTGGCCAGATGCTGGCAGCACGACCGAAACCATCCCCATGAGCACACATCCCACCGTCCTTGACGTCACCGATCGCATTCGCGAGCGCAGCCAGGGGCCGCGCAGCGCTTACCTCCAGCGGCTCTCGGAAATCCGCAACCGCGACAGGGGCTCCGACCGCATGGGCTGCGCCAACGTCGCGCACGCCGTGGCCGGCATTCCGGCCAACGACAAGTTCAAGGTGGTGACGGAGCGGGCGCCCAACATCGGCATCGTCACTGCCTACAACGACATGCTCTCGGCCCATGCGCCGTACCAGGGCTACCCCGACATCATCAAGCAGGAGGCGCGCAGCCTCGGCGCCACCGCGCAGGTGGCCGGCGGCGTGCCCGCCATGTGCGACGGCGTGACCCAGGGCACACCCGGCATGGAGCTGAGCCTGTTCAGCCGCGACGTGATCGCCATGGGCACCGCGATCGCGCTCACGCACGACATGTTCGACGGCGCGCTGCTGCTGGGCGTGTGCGACAAGATCGTGCCGGGCCTTTTGATCGGCGCGCTGCATTTCGGGCACCTGCCCACCGTGTTCGTGCCCGCCGGCCCCATGCCCTCGGGCCTGTCGAACGGCGAGAAGTCGAAGGTGCGCGAGCAGGCGGCGCAGGGCCTGGTCGGCCGGCAGGGCCTGCTCGACGCAGAGATGGCGGCCTACCACACCATGGGCACCTGCACCTTCTACGGCACGGCCAACAGCAACCAGATGCTGCTCGAGGCCATGGGCCTGCACGTGCCGGGCACCGCCTTCATCCAGCCCGGCGACGCCATGCGCGAGACGCTCACGCGCGAGGCCGTCCGCACGGTGCTCGGCCGCGCGGGCGAGGCGAAATTCAGTTGCCCTCCGATCGGCGAAATGGTCGACGAGCGCTGCATCGTCAACGCCATGGTGGCGCTGCTGGCCACCGGCGGCTCCACCAACCACCTGATCCACTGGGTGGCCGTGGCGCGCTCGGCCGGCATCGTGATCGACTGGGACGACTTTTCGCGGCTGTCCGACGTGGTTCCGCTGCTGACGCGCGTCTATCCCAACGGCAGCGCCGACGTGAACGCCTTCCAGGCCGCAGGCGGCCCGGGCTTCGTGATCGGCGAGCTGCTCGATGCCGGCCTGATGCACGCCGACGTGCTCACGGTGCGCGCCGGCGGCATCCGCGAGTTCGCGAACATCCCGTCCCTGTCGGACGACAAGCGCCTGGCCTGGACCTCTGCCGCGCCTTCCAGGGATGAAGCCGTCGCGCGGCCCGTGGAGAATCCCTTCAGCGCCACCGGCGGGCTGAAGCTGCTCAACGGTAACCTGGGGCGCAGCGTGATCAAGGTGTCTTCGGTGCCCGACGACCGCCACGTGATCGAGGCGCCGGCGCGCGTCTTCGATTCGCAGGCCGCGCTGCACCAGGCCTTCACCGCCGGCGAGCTCGAGCGCGACGTGGTCTGCGTGGTGCGCTGGCAGGGGCCGCAGGCAAACGGCATGCCCGAGCTGCACAAGCTCACGCCGCCGCTGTCGGTGCTGCAGGGCAAGGGCTTTCGCGTGGCGCTGGTCACCGACGGCCGCATGAGCGGCGCCTCGGGCAAGGTTCCGGCGGCCATCCATGTTTCTCCGGAAGCCGCCGCGGGCGGCCCGCTCGCCAAGGTGCGCGACGGCGACGTCGTGCGCCTGGATGCCGTGGCGGGCACACTGGCGGTGCTGGTGCCCGACGACGAATGGGCCGAACGCGAGATCGCCAAGCTGCCCGAGGCCAAGCGCATCGCCGACGGCCATGGCCTGGGCCGCGAGCTGTTCGCGGGCATGCGCCGCAATGCGCTGACGGCGGAAGAGGGCGCATGCTCGTGGCTGTGAACATTGGAGCAATGAAATGACAGACAAACTCACCGCACTCGAGGTCATGCGCGATGCACCGGTCATTCCGGTGATCGTGCTGCACGACGTGAAACATGCCATTCCGCTGGCGCGCGCGCTGGTGGCCGGCGGCATCCGCATGCTCGAGGTCACCTTGCGCACGCCGCAGGCGCTCGAATGCATCGAGGCCATCGCCAGGGACGTGCCCGAGGCCGTGGCCGGCGCGGGCACCATCCGCAGCGCGGCCGATGCGCAGGCCTCGGCGCTGGCCGGCGCGAAGTTCGGCGTGAGCCCGGGCTATACGCGCGCGGTCGGCAAGGCCTGCCACGACCTCGGCCTGCCGCTTTTGCCCGGCGTGGCCACCGGCAGCGAGATCATGACGGCGCAGGAAGACGGCTACACCGAACTCAAGTTCTTTCCCGCGCTGCAGGCGGGCGGCATTCCCATGCTGAAGGCGTGGCAGGGCCCGTTCGGCGACGTGACCTTCTGCCCGACCGGCGGCATCCATGCGGACAACGCGGCCGAGTTCCTGGCGCTTTCGAACGTGGCCTGCGTGGGCGGCTCGTGGATCGTGCCTGCCGATGCCATCCGCAGCGGCGACTGGGCGCGCATCGAACAGCTCGCACGCGCGGCGAGCCAACTCGCACGCTGATCCGGCCATGCGTGCGGATTTCGACGCCAGTGACCTGAAGGTCATTGCCTTCGACGTTTTCGGCACCGTGGTCGATTGGCACAGCGGCATCGCCGCCGAGGCCGAGCGCGCATTGCCGGGCGTCGATGGCGCTGCCTTTGCGCTCGCCTGGCGTGCGGGCTACCAGCCCGCCATGAGATCCGTGATGGAGCGCATCGCGGCGGGTGAGGGCGGCTTCACGCTGCTCGACGAGCTGCACCTGAGCATGCTCGAACAGGTGCTGCACGACTTCAGCCTGGCCGACCGGCTCGATACCGCCGCCAAGCGCGACCTGAGCCGCGCCTGGCACCGCCTGCCTGCGTGGCCCGATGCGGTGGAGGGGCTCACGCGCCTCAAGAAGAAATTCACCATCTGCACGCTCTCCAACGGCAACATCGGCCTGCTGACCGAAATGGCCAAGCGCGCAGGCCTGCCCTGGGACTGCGTGCTGTCGGCCGAAGTGTTCAAGGCCTACAAGCCCGACCCGCGCACCTACCTTGGCGTGGCGGGCGTGTTCGACGCGACGCCGGGGCAGGTCATGCTCGCGGCGGCGCACCACGACGACCTGGCGGCAGCGCGCACCTGCGGCCTCAAGACCGCCTACATCGAGCGGCCCCATGAATTCGGCCGCGCCCAGCCGAAGGACGTTTCGCCGAACCCGGACAACAACCTGCACGCGCGCGACATCAGGCAGCTGGCCTACCTGCTGGGCTGCTGAACCATCGGCATCTGCGCCGGCGGCGCCGTCACCTGGCCCTGGCTGCGCTGAAGGATTTCGCGGACTTGATCATTCCCCGCATCATCTGCGTGAGGGGGAATTCCACGAACCTGTAGACCATGTGCGAAGCCCAGATCGACGCGATACAGACCGCAACGGAAATGGCAAGGATCTGAGGCACCGAGGTGAAGCCGAGCAGTTTGACCGCGAGGGGGATGGCCACCAGGATGAACGGGTGAAACAGGTACAGCGAGTAGGAGCTGTCCCCGATGGCCAGGATCACGCGCAGCCTGGCCCAGAACGATCCGAGCGATATCAACCCGAAGAAAATCATTGCAGAGGGAATTGCCAGCGCAAATCCCCGGAGTTCGCTGCTGCCAAGGCCTTCCGAAATTGCCAGATGCGCAAGAAATGCTCCGGCGGCCATCAAGACGATCGACACCGGCATGCTCTGCCGGATCAGCCCCTTCTTGAACGCCACGCCAATGGCCACGCCGAAGGCGAACTCCAGGAACAATGAAAAATTCATGATCTTGTAGTCGAGGCCGGAAAGCAATCCAATGAACGACGCAGCGGCCAATACCAGGCACGCGAGATAGGCGTTCTTCGGCCTTGCGGTCGGCAGCGCGACCAGCGCCCACAGGCCGTAGAAAATGATTTCATAGGTGAGCGTCCATCCGTTATTGACCAGGTACGGGGCGGACGTGGGCCACAGGAAGAACGACGCGGCAATGTCGGTGGGCTCCTGGGCATTGCTGTTGATCAGCTTCGGCGCAAGGATGAAGACCAGCAGGGCCAGCAAGGACAGCCCCCAATAAAGGGGAAACACCCGGATGATCCGTTTCTCCATGAACTCCACGTGGGTCATGGTCTTGTTGGCCGTGACAAAGTAGATGATGAAGCCGCTGATCATGAAGAAGATATCGACTCCGATGATTCCGAAATCGAACAGCGGAATGGCTCCGCCGGAAAGTGCATGTGCTTTCTGCGCCGCGTGATGGACCACGACCAGCAGCGCCGCAATGCCTCTGCCTGCCTGAATGGATTCGACGTACTGTGGCTGGTCCACCGCAATGGATTGGGATTTCACGAAATTCGATCCTGACGGGTGGGGCGGACAAAGAGCGGGTTGTTCGAAATGGCGGCGGCCTGCCTGCGCCGCAGGAGCCTCTTCTCGGCCAGCTCGGTTTTCTGCGCCAGCGCCATGGCGGAAAAGACGAGCGGGCTCACGATCGCGAAGTGGCGCGCAAACGAGCCGAAGTCGGGCTCGAACACCCCTTCGATGATGAGGAAGGACAAAGGCGCAAGGGCCACCTTGCCGGCCTGGACCAGGTTCCTGTTGCCCGACTTCGCGCCCTCGACGACAACCTTCACCATCCATATGAACGTGAAAGGCATGATCGAGATGAACGCCAATTGGCTGACCGAGCCGAAGCGTAGAAGTTCGAGCGGAAATGCCAGCCGGAAGAAGGTGATCGTGGCATTGAGCGCCTGCAGCAGGGCGTTGTCGGAGGCGATGACTGCCTCGATGACCGTTCGCGATCCTTCGGCGCCCACTTCCCGGTTCTCATTGACCGTTGCGCGGGCAAAGTCGAGCGTGGCGCCAAGTGCGATCTGGAAGGTCAGCGCGAGCGCGATATAGACGACGACGATGATGACCAGGAGCCTGAATACGGTGAGCTGCTTTCTGATCAACCGCAGCCCGAGCCACACGGCGCTGACCAGGAGCCAGTACTTTCTGACCACCCAGCCGTAGATCGTCGACGACAGGAACCACGTCAGCCCGAACCCGCTGTGCTGCGCCGCCATGACCGAGAGCAGAACCACGCAGGCCGACAGCATGTCCTTCGAAAGCACCGAAAGAAAAATGGCCCTGATGAATCCCCATCCGAGCGAGACAAAAAATACGCCAAGGGGAATTCGGCTGAATTGGAGTATCGGTATGACAGTCAGCGTGACGCTCAGAAAAGCGCCGGCAATGGGCGCCGTCTTGGCGCTGAGCCCGGCCGATTCCAGCAGGAATGCGCTGCAGGCGTAGGAGTTTCTTTCCTCGATCGTGGTGGAAGTGAGCTGGCACAAATCGGCGCCGAAGAAACTCAATAGCGTTTCTTCATCCGGAAAATTCTGGGCCGCCGTATCGTGGTAGAGAAATGGAATGACACCGACGATCAGGGCGGAAAAGAAAAAGATGATCAGCGATATGGCCGGATCAATTGGCTTGCCGCGTATGCTCAGAATCGTCAATTTTCATTCCGCTTGGAAGGAAGCGCTCATGTAGAAGATAGTTCAAGGAGTAAGGAGCATTCGGCGTCGCGTCCGAATGGACGATCTTGCTGAACTGTGAAGCTCTTTGATCGCGATTCCGGGTATCAGAATGTGATGCGTCCTGCATCAGCACTACCCCTTGAAAATACCAGCAAAGAATATGCCGATCGCCTTTAAAAGGTGATCATTTGTATCCTTAATTCAGCGGCCGCGAAGCGCTGATGGCGGCGCCGGAGCGCGGGCGCCGCTGTGGCCCGGCTAGGACGCGCGCAGGGCGTCCGAGCCGCCGGGGCCGCCGTCGCCGGAAGCCTTCGCCTTGTCTTGTATGAGCTCGATCTTGTAGCCGTCAGGATCGGTCACGAAGGCGATCACCGTGGTGCCGCCCTTCACGGGGCCGGCTTCGCGCGTGACGTTGCCGCCGGCGGCCTTGATCTTTTCGCAGGCCGCGTAGGCGTCGGGCACGCCCAGCGCGATGTGGCCGTAGGCGGTGCCGAGTTCGTAGCTTTCGGTGCCCCAGTTGTAGGTGAGCTCGATCTCGGCCTGCCCGGGGTTGCCGCCGCCGTAGCCCACGAAGGCGAGGCTGTATTTGTACTCGGGGTTCTCCGAAGTGCGCAGCAGGCTCATGCCAAGCACCTGGGTGTAGAAGTCGATCGAGCGCTGGAGGTTGCCGACGCGCAGCATGGTGTGAAGGAGTCGCATCTCGTGGGATCTCTGTTGTTGCGGGGGAAGAATTCCATTGTCGGGGCTAGGGCCTGTTAACGCTATTTCTGGGGATCGCGTTGCCCGGCCAAGGGGCTGGCTGCAAGGCGCCCGTGCGCCGCAAGGCGTGTGCCTTGCAAGCGCGGGCAACGCCGCAGACGGCCCCTTGGCCGGGCAACCCGCAGGGAAGGCCAGCCGCAGCGGGGCCACTCGGCGTTGCGCTCCTTGCGTGTGCCCATGCACACGCGGCGTCGCGCGCCTTGATTGGCCCGCTGCGGCTGGCCTTCGCGACCCCAGAAATAGCACTAACAGGCCCTAGGCGAGCGCGAGCAAGTGCGCCTCGTGCTTGCGCAGGAATTCACGCAGGTGCTGTGGATACTCCGGCACCACCGCGTTGCGCACGCTCGGCCGCGCCGCCAGCGCCTTGCGCCAGGCATTCACCTTGGGCAAGGCATCGAAGATGTGCGAATTGCTGATTTCCTCGAAGACCTCGAAGTAGCGAAAGATCGGCGCGAACACCGCATCGACCAGGCTGAAGTTTCCGCCTGCAAAGTAGGGGCCGGCACCCAGCGCAGCCTCGACGCGCTCGAACTTGGCGGCCAGGGCCAGGCGCTTCTGCTCGAACACTTCGGCGTCGCGCGTGGTTTCGTAGCCCCACAGGTCGCCCAGGATGGCCGAGCCGAACTCCATCCACGCGCGATGCTCGGCGCGGGTGAGCGGATCTTCGGGATGCAGGCGCGGGCCGGGCTGGGTCTCTTCGAGGTACTCGCAGATCACGTTGCTCTCGAACAGCACCGCCTCGCTGCCGTCAGGGCGCTGAAGCCGCAGCAGCGGCACCTTGCCCAGCGGCGAGATGGCAACGAACCAGTCCGGCTTGTTCGCCAGGTCGATCACCACGCGCTCGAAGGGCACGTCCTTTTCGGCCAGTGCGATGGCGGCGCGCTGCACATAGGGGCACAGCAGGTGGCTGACGAGCGTGAGGGGCTTGCTGGACATGACGTTGGGCTCTCCGGGAAAGTTGAAAGTGGGACCGCGGCAATTCTTGCGGCCCCGAACAACCTTTTCCCGAAAAGCCCATTCGCTGAACGGGCGCCTTGTGCTATTTGAGGGTGTCCAGCCAATGCGTGATGCGGCCGCCGTGCATCACGCCGATCCGGTCGGCCATGGCATGGGCCTCGGCTTCGTTGTGGGTGACCAGGATCGCGGTCTGCCCGGCGCGCTGGAGAATGCCGCGCACCTCGGCCGTGAGGCGCTCGCGCGTGCCGCCGTCGAGGTTCGAAAACGGCTCGTCGAGCAGCAGCAGCGCGGGCGAGGGCGCCAGTGCGCGGGCGAGCGCAATGCGCTGCTGCTGGCCGCCCGAGAGCTCATGCGGAAAGCGCTCGCCGGCATCGGCCAGGCCCACCAGCGCCAGCATCTCGGCCACGCGTGCCCGTTGCTGCGCACGGCTCGAGCGGCGCAGGCCGAAGGCCACGTTCCGGCCTGCCGACAGATGGGGAAAGAGCGCGTATTCCTGGAACATCATGCCCACGCGCCGCTGTTCGGGTGGCAGGTGCACCTGGGTGGAGGAGAGCAGCACGTCGCCGAGCCGGATGGTGCCGGCACGCAGCGGCTCGAAGCCCGCGATCGCCCGCAGCACCGTGGTCTTGCCGCAGCCCGAGGGGCCGAACAGGCAGGCGATCTCGCCGGCGCGCAGCGAAAGCGAGAAGTCGTTGACCACGGCATGCAGGCCGCGCGGCGTTTCGTAGGCGAGCTGGATCGATTCGATGGAAAGAGGGGAACTCATTGTGTCTCTGCGGCCGGCGTGCCCAGTTGGTTGCGCGCCAGCAGCACCACCGGCAGCAGGCCGGCCGCCACGATGGCGAGCGCGGCGATCGCGCCTTCTTCGTAGGTGCCGCGGGCGGCCTCGGCATAGAGCCAGGTGGCCAGTGTGTCGAAATTGGCCGGACGCAGCAGCAGCGTGGCCGGCAGTTCCTTCATCGCATCGACGAAGACCAGCAGCGCGCCCGTGGCAATGGCGGGCTGCAGCAGCGGCAGGTGCACGCGCCTGAGGGTGCCGCCGCTGGTTTCGCCCAGCAGCCGCGAAGCCTGCTCGATGGCGGGCGGAATGCGGGCGAGACCGGCCTCGATGCCGCCGACCGGCATGGCGAGGAAGCGGATCGCGCAAGCCGCCACCAGCACGATGCCCGCGCCCATGAGCGGCAGGCCCTGCAGGCCGAGCACGCTGGCCAGCGCGGCGTCGAACGCAAGCGCGGGCGTGAGCAGGCCGATGGCGAGCACCGTGCCGGGCAATGCGTAGCCGAGCGTGGCTGCGCGCGCCTGCCAGCGTGCGCGGTTCGGGCGCGATCCCTGGCTGCGCGTGGCCCACGCCACCACCAGTCCCGCGGCCACGGCCGCCACGGTGACGCCGGCGGCCAGCGTGATCGTGTTGCCCAGGCTTGCCAGCAGGCCTTGCGACACGCCGCCGCCCTGGCGCAGCCGCTTGGCGCTTTCCCAGACCAGGTAGAGCGCGGGCGCCACGAAGCCGACCAGCACCGGCAATGACGCGGTGGCGGTGGCGAGCCAGGCGGTGCCGCCGTGCAGGCGCCGCGGCTGCATGGCGCGCATGCGCTGCGCCGAGCCGAAGCGCTGGTGCCGGCGCCCGTTGCGTTCGAGCCAGACCAGCGCGACCACCACGAACAGCATGGCGCAGGCGATCTGCGCCGCACCGGCCAGGTCGGAGCGCGTGATCCAGGTGGTGTAGACCGCCACCGTGAGCGTGTTCACGCCAAGGAATTCGGAAGCGCCGATGTCGTTGAGCGTTTCGAGCAGCGCCAGGCTCAGCCCCACTGCGAGCGCCGGCCGCGCCAGCGGCAGCGCCACGCGAAAGAAGGCGCCGCGCCGGCTTTCGCCCAGCGTGCGCGCCGCTTCCATCAGGTGCGCGGGCTGCGTCATGAACATGGCGCGCGCGGTCATGTAGACGTAGGGATAGAGCACGAAGCCGAGCACGAAGATCGCGCCCGGCATCGAGCGCAGGTCAGGCAGGCGGAACTGGCGCGGGCTGTCGAAGCCCAGGGCCCAGCGGATCGCACCCTGCACCGGGCCGATCGGATGCAGCAGGTCCAGGTAGGCAAAGGCAACGATGTAGGTCGGCATTGCGAGCGGCAGCAGCAGCGCCCAGTTCAGCACGCGGCGTCCCGGAAAGTCGCAGGCCGTCACGAGCCATGCGCAGCCAGTGCCGATCAGCAGCACCAGTGCACCCACGCCCATGAGCAGCAGGGCCGTGTTGAGCGCGGCCTGCGGCAGCACGTGCGCGAACAGCGGCCCCCAGTGGGCGACGCCCGAGCCGAAGGCGAGCCATGCGAGCATGAGCACCGGCGCGAGCACGCCGAGCGCGATGGCCATCGAGGCGAAGCGCCAGAACGGGCCCGCCGCTTGCAGGACTGGCGGCTGGCGCCTCGCGATCAACATCCGGCCACCGGCAAGGCGTGCCCTGCCAGTTTCATCACTGATCGAAACCGACCTTGTCGACCAGCGCACTGGCCTGCTTGCGGTACTTGGCAATCTCGGCCACCGGCAGCGGGTCGGCCTTCAGTTCGCCGATGGTCTCTCCGATGATCGGATCGAGCGCCACGCCCTTGCGCACCGGGTATTCGTAGTTGGTCTGCGCGTAGAGCGCCTGTGCCGGCTCCGATACCAGGAACTCGAGCAGCTTGACCGCGTTGGCGCGCTGCGGGGCATTCTTGGCCACGGCCGCGCCGCTGATGTTGACGTGCGTGCCGCCGCCCTTGGCGCCGGCAAAGGTCGGGCGGACCACCTTGATGGCGTCGCCCCACTTGCGCGCGTCGCTGCCTTCCTTGGCGCTCTTCATCTGGCCGACGTAGTAGGAGTTGGCCAGGCCGATGTCGCAGATGCCGCCCAGGATGTCGCGCGCCACGTCGCGGTCGCCGCCCGTGGCCTTGCGGGCCAGGTTGGCCTTGACGCCGCGCAGCCATTGCTCGGTCTTGGCCTCGCCGTCGTGCGCGATCATTGCTGCGATCAGCGCCGTGTTGTAGGGGTGCTGGCCCGCGCGGATGCAGACCTTGCCCTTCCACTTCGGGTTGGCCAGGTCTTCATAGCGGAAGCTGGTGATCGGCTGGTTCCTGTCGGCGTAGAGCACGCGCGCGCGCAGCGAGAGCGCGAACCACTGGCCGTCGGCGCCGCGCAGGTTGGCGGGCACGGCCGATTCGAGCGCGGCCGATTTCACCGGCTGCGTCACGCCGCCGTCGACCAGGTCCATCAGGTTGCCGATGTCCACCGTCATCAGCACGTCGGCCGGCGAGCGCGCGCCTTCGGCCTTGACCCGTTCGAGCAGGCCGTCCTTCACGAACACCGTGTTCACCTTGATCTTGCTCTGCGCGCTGAAGGCCGAGATCAGGGGCTGGATCAGCGCGGCTTCGCGCGTGGTGTAGAGCGTGAGTTCGTCGTTGGCGGCGTGCGCGGGCAGGGCGGCGGCAGCCAGCCAGGCGGCGGCGGTGCCGATCAGTGCGCGGGCGGCGCGGCCTTGGACGCCGGGGCGGTCGGTCATGAAGGATCCTCCAGGTGCAGAGACGTGTTTTGGGGCATCGCCACCGTCAAGGTGACGATGCGAATCATTATCACTGCGTTTGAAGCTGCTTTTTACGTCCTTGCACTTACATGCAGGAAAGAAGCGCGCCGCGGCACGGGGGACCGGAGGATGACTTGCACAACTTTTTCATCGACATCGACCGCGTCGAGAATCTGGCCGTTATCGCTTTGTCCGCAGTCCTGATGATTGGCTGCAGCATCCACCAGCAGTTCGAAACCTGCTGCTGACCGGCCGTCTTACACACAACCCAAACCAATTCGTTAGGTACTCGCAATGAACTGCGTGACAGTCGAAGAACTGGAGTTGTTGAGCTTCTTCGGAGTCGAGCCCGCTCGGGTCGATCAAGACATACCTTGGCCATACAACGACTTCTCCTACCTGCTCGAGGTGGGCGGATACACCGTCTCTTTCCGCATTGCCCCGGCCTACAAGGATCTATCCCTGTCGGTTGCCCACAACGGCTCCGAGCTATATAGCGTCAGAAGCGTTTCGATAAAAGACGTCCGATATCACAGGGATGCTGATCGAGAGACATTGGAGATTGCCGTCTCTGACCGAGACACGATCTGGTTCCGGCTTCGCCCAAGCCTGCTCATCACGCAGGAAGCGGGCGAGTGCAGCATTCCATCGATGGCATCTTCCCTGACAAGCATTCCTTGATCAGCGCTGCACGCTCTCGACATAAACGACGTGCGGAGAATAACGGCCAGCAACGCGCACTTGCTCGGATGGACGCAATGAGGACCAAAGCTCCTTGGATATGCAAAGGCCCAAGCGTCCGGTTTCAGGAAAGTCGCGGAGCTGAACCCGGTAGGTGCAGAAACATTTGCCTTTGCATTCGCTGAGGTCTGCCACCTCATAGGTTCGAACCTGATGCCCGCCTCGGCCGGCAATGGAAACAAGGGCAAACACGACCAGGCTCCAGCTATAGAGCGCCAGCAAACTGCTGATCCAGACAGCAAAGTATTTGCTCATCGGCATCGACGAGCCGCGGCGAAAGTGAGGATGTATGCCAAGCGCGATGAGTCGCCGAGATCGATAGGCCATGAAGGTCGTAAATGGCAGGCTGGCGACAAATGCGCTTGCAAGGCACCACAGCTTGGCTCCGGAGGAGAAAAACACGCCGGGCAAATACACAACCAGCAAGCCCATCGGCAGCAGAAAAAACAGCACGACGGCCCACGAAGAATTCTTCAGTTCTTTGGCGCTGGCAGGAAGCAACAGTCCCATGATGGCTGGATATTAGAGGCGGTTGCATTCTCCCGAGTACTAATCCACCCAGCGGCAAACCTGTGCCAGC
Source organism: Variovorax sp. VRV01 (assembly GCF_014852545.1). Lineage (NCBI taxonomy): Bacteria > Pseudomonadati > Pseudomonadota > Betaproteobacteria > Burkholderiales > Comamonadaceae > Variovorax > Variovorax sp. VRV01. The sequence continues at coordinate 174,062 of NZ_JACVBS010000006.1, read as the reverse complement.
GGCGCGCGCGACGTGCGGAACCGGTTGGCCGGGTGCGATGGATCCTCGTAGCCGAAGGCAATGCCGCAGACCACCTGGCGATCGTCCGGGATGTCGAACCAGCGATGCAGGAACTTCGAACGCGAGGCCACGGCCGCCTGGGCGATGCTGGCCACGCCCAGGCTGCGTGCCGCCAGCATGAAGTTGTTGACATAGGCGCCGCAGTCGAGCGCTCCATAGGTGCCGAGCAGTGTCTCGGTGGTGACGAGGGCCACGTGCGGTGCGCCGAAGAACCTGAAGTTCTCCTGCGCCTGTCGCTGCGAGGCCTCGCGGTCGCCGCGGGCCACGCCCACACTTTCATACAGCTGGAAGCCGCATTCGCGGCGGCGCTCGCGGTACACGCCGCGGTATTCCGCCGGCGGTGCAATGTCGAATGCGGCAGCGGCCGCGGCTTCGTCCGAATCGAAGGCCCGGCGCAGCCGTTCGGTGGCCGCGGCACTGGCCACGATCACCTGCCAGGGCTGCGAGTTGCACCATGAAGCGGTGCGCTGTGCCAACTGAAGGATCGCATCGATCGTCTCGCGCGCGACGGGTTCGGCAAGGTAGCCGCGGCAGCTGTAGCGCTCGGTGAGGAGGGTCTCGAAGGCTGGCGCGGGCGAGGGGTCGCGAGGGATGGAGGAGGGCATGGACTGCGGCCGATCGATCAGCGTGGCGAGGGGGTCTCGAACACCAGGCAGGTGGTGGTGGCGTGCGCATACAGCGTGCCGTCGGGCCCCACGAGCCGCGCTTCGGCGGTGGCGAGCTGCCGGCCGCAATGGATCACCTTGCCCTCGGCGCGCACCCGCTGCACCTTGGGCGTGAGGCCCTTCACATAGTTCACGCTCAATTCGGCGGTGGTGTAGGCGCGCCCCGCCGGCATCATGGTGTGGACCGAGCAGCCCAGCGCCGAGTCGAGCAAGGTCGCAATCCAGCCGCCATGGATGGTGCCGAGCGGATTCAGGTGTTGCGCAAGCGGCGTGCCCTGGAACACGGCCCGGCCCGGGCTGACTTCCAGCAGGGCGAAGTCGAGGGTCTTGGCGATGGCGGCGTAGGGGATTTCGGCGCGCAGCATCGCTTCCATCATTTCGAGCCCGGTCTTGCCGGCGACCTGCTCCGGGCGTGCCAGGCCAGGTCCCGGCCCCGCTTCCAGGCGCTGGACGATCTCAGCCTCCTGGGCGATCCAGGCGTTGAGGGTGGCGTGCGGCTCGGCCATGAGAAAACTCCTTGATAGTTGCATATACAATTATTGTAGCTACAATGAACGGCATGAACGCTGCTCTGAAGCCTCCTCAGCTGAGGCCCCAAGGATGTACCAATTTCCGCCTGCGCCGGCTCTCCAGGCTGGCCTCGCGCCTCTACGACACGCATGTCGCGCCGAGCGGGCTCAAGACCACGCAGTATTCGCTGCTCTCGCACGTGCTGCATCTCGGGCCGCTGCGGCCGGTCGACCTGGCGCGCGAGATGAACGTCGACGCCTCCACGCTCACGCGCAATCTCAAGCCGCTGCTGGCGGCGGGCTTCCTGGTGCAGACGGAGGGGCCCGATGCCCGCAGCCGCATGCTGGCGATCACCGACGCAGGCCGCGACAAGCGAGCCGAGGCACAGCGCCTGTGGCACGGCGCGCAACTGGCGCTCAACGACATCCTCGGCACCGAGCGCGTGCTGGCGCTGCATGCGCTGCTCGACGAGAGCCTGGAGCTGCTGCAGCGCGCCGGGCTGGGCGATGGACAACCGGAAGACGCAACGGGAGCTGGCGATGAATGAAACCCCTCTGCGGCGCCATGCGCTCTGGCTCGTGCTGCTGGCGGCCGCGGGCGCCTTCGCACTCACGATGGGGGTGCGCCAGACGATGGGCCTGTTCCTCTCGGCGCTCAACACCTCGACCGCGCTCGGCATCGGCAGCATCAGCCTGGCGTTCGCATTCGGGCAGCTCTGGTGGGGCCTCACGCAGCCGTTCGCGGGCGCCGTGGCCGACCGCATCGGCACCGGGCGCGTGGTGTTCCTCGGTGTGCTGCTGGTCGCCATCGGCACGCTGATCACGCCGCTGATGACGAGCACCGCCGGCCTGATCTTCGCGATCGGCGTGCTGGCCGCCGGCGGCGCCGGCATGGCCGGCCCTTCGGTGCTGATGGCCGCGACCACGCGCCTGGTGCCGGCCGAGAAACGCGGCCTGGCCACCGGCTTGGTCAACGCCGGCGGCTCCTTCGGACAGTTCGCGATGGCGCCGATCGCCGTCGGCCTGACGGCCGCCGTGGGCTGGGCCGGTGCCATGCAGTGGCTCGGCGTGCTGGTGCTGCTGGCGCTGCCGGCGGCATGGGTGCTCAAGGGCAACTCGAACGCAATGGCCGCGGCCTCGGCGGCCGCATCGGGCACGAAGCCGCTGAGTGCGCGCCAGGCCATCGGCCAGGCGCTCGCGACGCCCAGCTACCGCTACCTGAGCCTGGGCTTCCTGGTCTGCGGCTTCCACGTCGCCTTCCTCGCCACGCACCTGCCCGGCGTCGTCGCGGCCTGCGGGCTGCCGGCCGAGGTCGGCGGCTGGGCGCTCGCGATGATCGGACTCTTCAACATCGTCGGCAGCCTGGCCATGGGCTGGGCCGTGGGGCGCTGGCGCATGAAGTCGCTGCTGTCGCTGGTCTATGCCACGCGCGGCATCGCCGTGCTGGTGTTCCTGCTGGCGCCGAAGACGACCGTGGTGATGCTGGTGTTCGCCGCCGTGATGGGCGTGACCTTCCTGTCGACCGTGCCGCCGACCGCCGGCCTGGTCGCCAAGATGTTCGGCCCGGCCAACATGGCGATGCTGTTCGGCATCGTGATGCTGGCGCACCAGGTCGGCGGCTTCCTGGGCGCGTACCTGGGCGGCTACGTCTTCCAGGCCACGGGCAACTACGACATCGTCTGGTACATCGACATCGCGTTCGCCGCGGGCGCGGCGCTGCTGCACCTGCCGATCCGCGAAGCGCGGCTGGCGCGTGCGAAGCTGGTGGCGGCATGAGCGGAGGACTCGATCCGCGCACGCGCATGCTGCTCGAGGCGCCGATCGTGCCGACCCTGCTGCGCCTGGCTGCGCCCAACGTGCTCGTGATGGTGGCGCAGGCATCCGTCGGGCTCATCGAAACCTACTTCGTCGGCAAGCTGGGCACCGATGCGCTGGCCGGCATGGCGCTGGTGTTCCCCATCGTCATGCTGATGCAGATGACCTCGGCCGGCGCCATGGGCGGCGGCATTGCCTCGTCGATCGCCCGTGCGCTGGGCGCGCGCCGCCGCGGCGACGCCGATGCGCTGGTGTGGCATGCGGCGGTCATCGCGATCGGCTTCGGCCTGTGCTTTTCGCTTGCGCTGCTGGCCGGCGGGCGATGGCTCTACGCCATCATGGGCGGCACCGGCGCAGCGCTCGACGCGGCCCTGACGTACTCGAACTGGGTGTTCGCAGGTGCGGTGCTGGTGTGGCTCTTCAATTCGCTCTCGGCCATCATCCGCGGCACCGGCAACATGGCGGTGCCGGCGAACGTGACGGTGGCGGGCGTGGTGTTCCTTATTCCGGCGTCGCCGCTCCTGATCTTCGGCTGGGGACCGCTGCCGGGCATGGGCATCGCGGGCGGCGCGATGGCGTTGCTGCTGTACTACCTGCTGGGTTCCATCGCGCTCATCGTCTACCTGCGCTCGCCGCGCAGCCTGCTGCGCCCCACGCTCTCCGCACTGAAGCTGCGCTGGCCCCTGTTCCGCGACATCCTGCGCATCGGGCTGGTGGGTGCGGTGTCGACGGTGGCGACCAACCTCTCGATCGGCATTGCCACGGCCTTGACGGGGCACTTCGGTTCGGGCGCGCTGGCAGGCTACGGCACCGCCTCGCGGCTCGAGTACCTGCTGGTGCCGCTGGTGTTCGGCCTTGGCGCGCCGCTGGTCGCGATGGTGGGCACCTGCATGGGCGCGGGGCAGCGGGAACGCGCGCTTCGCGCCACCTGGGCCGGCGCGGCGCTGGCCTTTGCGCTCACCGAAACCATCGGCCTCGCCGCGGCGCTGTTCCCGCGCCCCTGGCTGCTGCTGTTCGGCAGTGACCCCGCCATGCTCGAAACCGGCGCGCACTACCTGCGCGTGGTGGGACCGTTCTATGGTTTCTTCGGCGTCGGACTGGTGCTGTACTTCGCCTCGCAGGGGGCAGGGCGCCTGCTGTGGCCGGTGCTCGGCAACATCGCGCGGCTCGCGGTGGCCGGCGCGGGCGGCTGGCTGGCCCTGCGCTGGGGAGGCGGACTGGCCGGCGTGTTTGCGGCGCAGGGCGCGGCGCTGGTGGTGTACGGCATCGTCATTGCCTCGGCGATTGCCGGCGGTGCCTGGTTCGGCCGCGTGGGCAGGCCGCGCACGACCCGCGGCCTGCTGCGGCGCGTGGCGCAGGCGTGAACCGCTTCAGGCCGGCACCGTCGGATCAGTAGCGGTAGGGATTCTCGGGCCGGCGGTCGTAGCGGTTCGGCACGCCGTCGCCGTCGTAGTCCCTGCGGCCGTAGCGGCGCTCTTCCCAGTGGCGATGCCGATGTTCGTAGCGGTCGCGTCCGTGGTAGTAGCCGGGGCCGTAGTAGTGATGCCGCGGGGGCGGCGGCGCGTAGTAGTGGTGGCGCGGCGGAGGCGGTGGTGCGGGCACCACATACACCTGGGCCTGGATGAAGCGGCCGCCGGTCTGTGCCTGTGCCGGGGCGGTGAGTGCAGCCAGCGACAGCAGGGCCGCGGCGCCAATGGCGAAAGTGAGCTTTTTCATGGCAACTCCAGTGGAGTGGTTGGAAGCCCTATCGTCGTGGCCCCGTGTGAACGCTTTGTAAGGCTGGAGCGAAATCGGATGAAGAGCTGTAAGCCGCTGCGCGGCCATTGCGCGATTCTGCGCGGCTCTTTCGCGGTCCGGAATCGGCCGAACGGACGTCAGCCGCGTGGCGGAGGCAGCAGCCGCCGCAGCGCCTCGAAGAACAGGTCCGACTGCTCGCGTTCGCCCTGGATCTGCGCCGCCACATGCGCGGCCAGCCGGGCATCGACGGGAACCAGCGGGCGCCCGGTCGATTGCGCAATCACCTGGTGCAGGCTCGCGCGTTCGAGGTAGTAGAGATCGTCGTAGGCATGCGCAATGCAGGCGCCCGCCACGATCACGCCATGGTTCGCGAGAAAGGCAATGTCCTTGCCCGCCATGGCGCGCGCGATGCGCTCGCCCTCGGCATCGTCGAGCGCGAGGCCGTTGTAGACCGCATCGACGGCGATGCGGTTCATGTAGCGCATGGCGTTCTGGCTCAGCGTGGGATCGAGCGCGCGCTCGGCCGTGAGCGTGAGCGCCGTGGCGTAGGGCATGTGGCAGTGCAGCACGACCGCATGGCCCGTGAGGCGGTGCACTGCGCCATGGATGAAGAGCGCGGTCGGCTCCACCCGGTGGCGCCCCGCGAGCACTTCGCCGTGCACGTCGATCAGCACGATGTCGTCGGCGCCGATCTCGCTCCAGTGCAGGCCGCGCGGATTGATCAGGTAGCGGTCCTGCGCGCCCGGCAGCAGCACGCTGAAATGGTTGCAGACCCCTTCGGACAATCCGTGGTGGGCGGCCGCGCGCAGCGCGAGCGCAAGGTCTTCGCGCAGCTTGCGCACGGCGGGGCTGGCGTAATCTGAATCGGCGGACATCGACGCTCCCTCGTGGACGTTGGAAAGAAGACTTTCAGATGGCGGCCGCGCCCGTGAAGGCCGCGACGAACCGCTGCGCATCGGCGCGCACGGCCGAGGCCTGCTTGCCCGGCTTGTAGAGCGCGGAGCCGATGCCGAAGCCGGCCGCGCCGGCCGTACGCCATTCGGCCATGTTGGTGGGCGTGATACCGCCCACGGGCATCACTGGCGTGCCTTGGGGCAGCACCGCGAGCAGGGCTTTCACCACCGCGGGCGATGCGAGTTCGGCCGGGAACAGCTTGAGTCCGGTCGCGCCCGCGGCCAGCGCGCCGAAGGCTTCGGTCGGCGTCATCACGCCGGGCAGGCAGACCATGCCGAGCCGCACGGCTTCGGCGATCACCTCCGCATTGCAGTTGGGCGAAACGACCAGCTCGCCGCCGGCCGCATGCACATAGCGCACCTGCTGCACATCGAGCACCGTGCCGGCGCCCACCAGGGCCTGCGGAAAGCGCGTGCGCATCAGCGTGATGCTGGCGTAGGGCTTGGGCGAATTGAGCGGCACCTCGAGCAGCCGGAAGCCCGATTCGACGATGGCATCGCCCACGTCGCCGGCCTCGGCAGGTGTAAGCCCGCGCAGGATGGCAACCAGCGGCAGCGCGCGCATCGCGGCTTCGAATTTTTGTTGCGGTGTGGTCATGGCGGATTTCTGTCTGCGTCGAGAAAGCCGGACAGCGCATGCAGCCCGGCCCAGGTGGCTTCGGCGCCGAGCCTGCGGGTGGCGATGCCGGTGGCGCTCAGCGCGAGCGTGTAGCGCTGCGTCAGTGCGGGGGAACCGATCAGCACAACCTCGCCGAAGGCATGCAGCGACTGCGTGCGCAGTTCTTCGCCAATCAGGAGGCCCGAGAGGTAGCTGGCGAGTTCCTGCGTGGGCATGCGCTCGAACAGCGCCAGTGTGCGCGCGCCGAATGCGTTGTGCAGCAGGCCCTGGCCGTTGTCGGCACGTGCGACGCCCTGCACGAAAGCGGCTTCGTCGAGCGGCGCATCGGCATCGAGCGTGCGCGCAAGAATCGAATGTTGGCTCAGCAGCGCGTAGAACTCGCCGGTCATGAAGGTGCGAAAGCCCGTGACGCGGCCCTTCTTGACCGTAGCCCACTTGTTGTGCGTGCCCGGCAGAACGAAGACGCCCTCGTCGACGTCCATCAACGCCATGGCGCCGAAGATCTGCACTTCCTCGCCGCGCATGACATCGGGAACGCCGTCATGCTCGTCGTTGAGGCCCGGCACGATGGAGATGCGCGAGCCCGGCCGCACGTCGATGTCGATGATGCTGCGGCCCACCTCGACACGGCCCGCGGGGCAGGCGCAATACGGTGTCTCGACCCAGCCCTGCTTGCTGCCGGCCATGCCGGAGATCAGGCAGCGCGCGCCTTCGAGGCGCATCCAGTCGCCAAACAGCGCTTCGAAAACCGCGGGGAACCCGCCTTCCGGCACCTTGAGGATGCCGCGCGCATCGCTGCGCTCTTCGAGCACCTTGCCGCCGGCATCGAGCAGCGCGCCGCGCAGTGAGCTCGTGCCCCAGTCGATGGCGACCAGTCTTGTCATGTCAGTGATTGTCGCGCGGCACGAAGGCCCCGCGGCGACCGCGCAGGAAGGCCAGGTCGGCCCCCTGGTCGGCCTGCAGCACCGTGTCGACGTACAGCTTCCAGTAGCCCGAGTCGAGCGGCGCCTTGGGCGCGACCCACTTCTCGAGCCGCCTTGCGAGCTCTTCGTCGCTCACATGCAGATGCAGCTTGCGGTTGGGCACGTCGAGCTCGACGATGTCGCCGTCCTGCACCAGCGCGAGCGGCCCGCCCGCGGCCGCCTCGGGGGCGGTGTGCAGCACCACGGTGCCGTAGGCGGTGCCGCTCATGCGCGCGTCGCTGATGCGGACCATGTCGGTGATGCCCTTGCGCAGCACCTTCGGCGGCAGCGGCATGTTGCCCGACTCGGCCATGCCCGGGTAGCCGCGCGGGCCGCAGTTCTTCAGCACCATGACGCAGTGCTCGTCGATGTCGAGGTTCTCGTCGTCGATGCGCTTGTGCAGGTCGTCCGCGTTTTCGAACACCACCGCGCGGCCCTTGTGCACCAGCAGCTCGGGCGTGGCGGCACTGGGCTTGATGATGGCGCCGTTGGGGGCGAGGTTGCCGCGCAGCACGCAGATGCCGGCCTTGTCCTTGAAGGGTTCGGCCAGCGGGCGGATCACCTGCGGGTTGTAGTTCTCGGCGTCCTTCACGTTGTCCCACAGCGTCTGGCCGTTGGCCGTGATGGCGTCCTTGTGCAGGTACTGCGCGATCTCCTTCATCACGACGGGCAGGCCGCCCGCGTAGCAGAAGTCTTCCATCAGGAAGCGGCCCGAAGGCTGCAGGTCGACCAGGCAGGGCAGGTCGGAAGCCAGCCGGTCGAAGTCGTCGAGCGAGAGATCCACGCCGATGCGCCCTGCGATGGCCAGCAGGTGAATGACGAGGTTGGTGGAGCCGCCGATGGCCGCATTGACCTTGATGGCGTTCTCGATCGCCTGTCGCGTGAGGATCTTCGACATGTGGAGGTCTTCATGGACCATGTCGACGATGCGCCGGCCGGCCATTCGCGCCAGCACGTTGCGCCGTCCATCCACGGCCGGATAGGTTGCGTTGCCGGGCAGGCCGATGCCCAGCGACTCGACCATGCAGGCCATGGTGCTCGCGGTGCCCATGGTCATGCAGTGGCCGTGGCTGCGGTGCATGCAGCTCTCGGCCTCGAAGAAGTCCTGCAGCTTGAGCGTGCCGGCGCGCACCTGCTCGCTCATCTGCCACACGCCGGTGCCCGAGCCCAGCTCCTGGCCGCGCCACTTGCCCGAAAGCATCGGGCCGCCGGAGACGCCGATGGTCGGCAGGTCGACGCTGGCCGCACCCATCATGAGCGCGGGCGTGGTCTTGTCGCAGCCCATGAGCAGCACCACCCCGTCGAGCGGATTGCCGCGGATGCTTTCTTCCACGTCCATGCTCGCGAGGTTGCGGTACAGCATGGCGGTGGGACGCAGCAGCGTTTCGCCGAGCGACATCACCGGGAATTCGAGCGGGAAGCCGCCCGCTTCATACACGCCGATCTTCACCTGCTCGGCGAGCGTGCGGAAGTGCGAGTTGCAGGGCGTGAGCTCGCTGAAGGTGTTACAGATGCCGATGACCGGACGCCCGTCGAACTGGTCGTGCGGCACACCCTTGCCCTTGACCCAGCTGCGGTAGATGAAGCCGTCGCGGTCATGGCGGCCGAACCATTGCTGGCTGCGCAGGTCTTCGGGTTTTTTCTTGGGGGAATTGCTCATCGGTTTGTCTCCGTTTACGACCGCTTACGGCCCCAAACCTCAGGGTTTGTCCTGCCGATCGGCCATTTCAATCATCATATGATAAGTGCGAACAACATGCCGGACCCTTAGTGTTTTCGAGCGTCGGCATAGCAAATTTCACATCACGCACATGATCAAGAACATCCACGGTCGCACGCTCGAACTGCTCGGCGAAGCTGTCGTGGCCGGCCGCTATGCGATCGGTGCCTCGATCCCGGCCGAACCCATTCTGGGCGAGGAGCTCGGCGTGAGCCGCACCGTGGTGCGGGAAGCCATCAAGTCGCTGGCGGCCAAGGGCCTGATCGTGACGGGGCCCAAGGTGGGCACGCGGGTGCTGCCGCAGGACAAGTGGAACTGGTTCGACCCCGACGTCATCACCTGGCAGTCGCGTGCCGGGCTCACGCCCGAGTTCCTGCGCGACCTGCAGGACCTGCGGCGCGTGGTCGAGCCGGCGGCCGTGCGGCTTGCGGCCGAGCGGGCCAGCCCGCAGGACATCGAGGAAATAGAGCGCGCCTACGCCGGCATGAAGGAAGCCGTGGAGAACGGCGGCGACTACGTCACCTTCGACCTGCGCTTTCATACCGGCCTCTTGAGCGCGGCGCGCAACCGCATGCTCGCGCAGATGAGCAAGGCGCTCAACGCACTGCTTCGCACCAGTTTCGAGATATCGACCAGCAAGCCCGACGGTCCCGCGCTTTCGCTGCCGCTGCATCGCGCGGTGCTCGATGCGGTGATTGCACACGATCCGGCCAAGGCCGAGCAGGCGGTCATCCGCCTCATCGACGGCGCGCGGCAGGACATCGAAGACGTGATCGGCTCGCGCCGCCGGCTGCCGCGGCTCGGCCGTCCGCCGCCGCGGCTGAAGGCCCACTAGCCGGGCCCGGGGCCAGGTGCGAGCCCGCGCAGGTCGCAACAGATTTTTTCACCCACGCTCGTGTTCGAGCATTTCCACCGAAGAAGAAGGAGACACCATGAAAGTCGTCAAGTCGCTGATAGCGCCGACGTTGTTCGCGCTGGGGTTGTTGGCGTCGGCAGGTCCCGCCGCCGCGCAGGAAAAGCTCACCGTCTGGTGGGTGAAGGGCTTCTACAAGGCTGAGGACGATGCGCTGTTCGCCGCCATCAAGAAGTTCGAGGAGAAGAACAAGAACGTGAAGATCGAGCTGTCGCAGTACCCGATCCAGGACATGATCCCCAAGACCGTGTCCGCGCTCGATTCGGGCAGCCCGCCCGACGTGGCCTATGCCGACGTGTACGACTTCCAGGTCACCGGCAAGTGGGCCTTCGACGGCAAGCTCGAAGACCTCGGCAGTGTGCTCACGCCCATCAAGGACCGCTTCGCGCCCAACACGATCGAGACCACCTACCTCTACAACGACCAGACCAAGAGCAAGGCCTACTACGCCTTCCCGATCAAGCAGCAGACGATGCACATCGAGTACTGGCGCGACATGCTGGCGGAGGCGGGCTTCAAGGAGTCGGATATCCCGACCACCTGGAAGGAGTACTGGTCGTTCTGGTGCGAGAAGGCTCAAACCGCCAGCCGCAAGGCAAGCGGCAAGCGCACCTTCGGCATCGGCATGCCGATGGGCGTGGATTCGAGCGACTCGTTCTATTCGTTCCTGACCTTCATGGACGCCTACAACGTCAAGCTGGTGGACGACAACGGCAAGCTGCTGGTCGACGACCCGAAGGTGCGCACCGGCCTGATCGGCGCGCTGACCGACTACACCACGCCCTACACCAAGGGCTGCACGCCGCCGTCGTCGACGAGCTGGAAGGACCCGGACAACAACGTCGCGTTCCACAACAAGACGACCCTGATGACGCACAACGCGACCATCTCCATCGCCGCCAAGTGGCTCGACGATTCGGACAATGCCTCGCTCACGCCCGAGCAGCGCGAGGAAGCGCGCAAGAACTACACCGAGCGCATCCGCACGGCGGGTTTCCCGAGCAAGCCTGACGGCAGCAAGATGGTGTACCGCACGGCCGTGAAGACCGGCGTGGTGTTCAAGGACGCGAAGAACAAGGCGCGCGCCAAGGAGTTCGTCTCCTTCCTGATGCAGGAAGAGAACCTGACGCCGTACGTCGAAGGCTCGCTGGGCCGCTGGTTCCCGGTGACCAAGGCCGCGCAGCAGCGCGATTTCTGGAAGGCCGATCCGCACCGCCTGTCGGTCTACAACCAGTACGCCGCCGGCACCGTGACCTTCGAGTTCACCAAGAACTACAAGTTCACCGTGCTCAACAACGAGAACGTCTGGGCCAAGGCCATGAGCCGCGTCGTCACCGACAAGGTGCCGGTGGACAAGGCCGTGGACGAGATGATCGCGCGCATCAAGACGGTGGCGGCGCAGTAAGCCGCGCACACGCGACACCCGAAACCACCAGCAGCTGCATGCCATGAGCGCCACTGCCACCGCCGCCGCGTCGACCCCGACGCCTGTCGTCAATCCCGGAGCGCGGCATGCGCGCTGGCAGTTCTGGGGCGCGGTCATGGTCGTGCCCTACCTGCTGGTGTTCGTGGTGTTCGTGCTGTACCCGGTGGGCTACGGGCTCTGGCTCGCCCGCCATCCGCAAAGCTACGTGAAGCTGGTCGAGGACCCGATCTTCTTCCGCTCGGTGATCAACACGGCCATCTTCCTGGTCGTGGCGATCAATCTCAAGATGCTCGTGGCCCTGGTGCTCTCGGGCTTCTTCGTGACATCGCGCTGGTGGATCAAGATCGTCTCGGCGATCTTCATCCTGCCATGGGCGATGCCCTCGATTCCCACCATCCTGTCGATCCGCTTCATGCTCAACCCCGAGTGGGGCGTGATCAACAGCACGATCTTCCGCCTGACCGGCGCCGACGGCCCCAACTGGCTCAACGATCCTGCGCTGGCCCTGGCCTTCGCTATGGTGGTCCATGTATGGAAGTCGCTGCCGTTCTGGACCCTGATCCTGGTGGCGGGGCGGCTCGCCATCCCATCCGAACAATACGAGGCGGCCTCCGTGGACGGCGCCTCGTCGTGGCAGAAGTTCCGCTTCGTGAGCTGGCCGGCGCTGAAGACGCTCTACATCACCTCGACCATTCTCTCGATGATCTGGACGCTGGGCGACTTCAACAGCGTCTACCTGCTGACCGGCGGCGGACCCGCGGACTTGACGCATGTGCTCGCCACGCTGGGTATCCGCTATCTGCGCCTCGACCAGGTCGACCTGTCGATGGCGTCCATCGTGGTGGCCTTGCCGCTCGTTCTCCCGCTCGTGTACTTCATGATGAAGAGGCTCTCGAAATGAAGCGCTGGACTCCGAAAGCCGTGCTCACCGAGGCCCGGCTGCTGCTCATCGGCATACCGGTGCTGCTGTGGACGCTGATTCCGGTCTACCACATGGTGCTCTTCGCCATTTCGTCGAAGGACTCCGCGACCTCGGGCCACCTGTGGCCCAAGAATCCGACGCTGGACAACTTCCGCATCGTGTTCCAGCAGAAGCACTTCTACCTCGACCACTTCTGGCTGCAGCTCGGGAACTCGCTGCTGATCGCGCTCACGGTAGGGGCGCTGACGCTCTTCGTCGCCACCACGGCCGCCTTTGCGATCAGCCGGCTGCGCGTGCGGGGCGGCCGCACGGTGATGAACCTGGCGCTGTTCACGTACTTCATTCCCGCGGCCTTCCTGGCCGTGCCCATGTACAAGACCATGGGCAACTACGGCCTGCTCAACAGCCAGTGGGCGCTGATCCTTGCCATGGTGACCATCGCCTCGCCGTACTGCATCTGGGTGCTCAAGCAGGCCTCCGACAAGCTGCCCTACGAGCTCGACGAAGCCGCGCGCATGGACGGCGCTTCGCCGCTGCAGCTGTTCCGGCTGGTGTACCTGCCGCTGATGGTGCCGTCGCTGGTGGCGGTGGGCACCTATTCGCTGCTGCTGGCATGGAACGAATACCTCTACGCCTTCCTGCTGCTGTCGAACGACAGGAGCGTGACGCTGGCGGTGGCGCTCGGCAACTTCCTTTCGGCCGACGATTCGCCGTGGGAACTGCTGATGGCCACCGGCCTCATCTATGCATTGCCGCCCGCGGCGATCTACTACGCCTTCAAGCGCTACATGGTGGGCGGACTCACCGCCGGTGCCGTCAAGAGCTGAGCGAACCCTGGGAACAAAAATGGCATCCGTATCCTTTCGCAATATCCAGAAATCCTTCGGCAAGGTCCAGATCATCCAGGGCCTGAGCTTCGACATCACCGACGGCGAGTTCGTCGTGCTGGTCGGGCCTTCGGGCTGCGGCAAGTCGACCCTGCTGCGCATGCTCGCGGGCCTGGAGGACATCAGCGGCGGCGAGATCATGATCGACAGCCGCGTAGTCAACGACCTCGAGTCGAAGGACCGCGACATCGCCATGGTGTTCCAGAGCTACGCCCTCTATCCGCACATGACGGTGGGCGAGAACATGGGCTTCAGCCTGCGGCTGCGCAATGCCGAGAAGTCGGTGACCGACGAGCGCGTGTCGCGGGCCGCGAAGATCCTCAACCTCGACGCGCTGCTCGGGCGCTATCCGCGCGAGCTGTCGGGCGGCCAGCGCCAGCGCGTGGCCATGGGGCGCGCCATCGTGCGCGACCCCAAGGTGTTCCTGTTCGACGAGCCGCTATCCAACCTGGACGCCAAGCTGCGCGTGGCGATGCGCGCCGAGATCAAGGCGCTGCACCAGCGCCTGAAGACCACCACCGTCTACGTGACGCACGACCAGATCGAGGCCATGACCATGGCCGACCGCATCGTGGTGATGCACGACGGCATCGTCGAGCAGATCGGCACGCCGCTCGACCTGTACGACCGTCCCGACAACCTGTTCGTCGCGCAGTTCATCGGCTCGCCGTCGATGAACGTGATCGAAGGCACGGTGCGGCGCTCGGGCGGCGAATGCCATGTCGAGGCGCATGGCGCGCGCTGGCCCGTGCCGCCGGGCACCTCGGCGCCCGACGGCCAGCCGGTGCACTACGGCATCCGCCCCGGCGACATCACGCTGGGCGGCGGCAGCGGCGTCGATGCGCGGGTGATCGTGGTCGAGCCCACGGGCGCCGAAACCGAACTGCTGGTGCAGGTCGGCGAAGCGAAGCTGGTGCTGGCGGTGCATGGCCGCGTCGACGTGCAGCCCGACCAGACCGTGGGCCTGGCGATCGATGCCGACCGCGTGCACCTGTTCGACCGCCAGAGCGGCCGGCGCATGCCCTGAACCTTGCCCGTCAGCCGGTGCGCAGCCGCAGCAGCGCGCGCACGAAGCCGTGGTCCGAGCGCGAGCGGTCCCGACCTTCGTGCAGGTGGTCGTTGAAGTAGTCGACCCGGCGCACGTCGCCCAGGCTGCGCCGGCTCGTCGCAACGAACTCCTCGCTCACGAAGATCTGGTCGAGCACGGCCGGAAAGCCCTGGTGGATGTGCGAATAGGCCACGTCCTTCTTGAGCGCTGATTCGCCCTGCATCTCGTAGGCGTTGAACAGCGCCACGTCGCGCGCGGCCTTGTCGTAGGCCACTTCGGAGGTGGCGGCCACCAGTTGCGTGGTGACGCTGTGCGGGTCGTCGTTGAAGTCGCCCATCACCACCAGGGGCGTGCTGGTGCCCTGCAGCAGGTCGATCACGATGCAGCGCAGGGCCGCCGCCTCGACGCCGCGCATGACGAGCGAGCGCAGCGAAGCCATCACGCCGACCTTGCGGTCCTCCCGGTCTTCCAGGGCATTGCCCTGCGCGTCCTGCAGGAACTTCGGCCGCTTGGACTTGAGGTGCACCGTGAGCACGTGCACCTGCTGCCCGTGCTTCATGCGCAGCGTGGCCAGAAGGGGCGGGCGCTCGAAGCGCATGTGCGGGCCCAGGCCCGGCACCTCGACCCCGAAGCCAGGCGGAAAATCGACGAAGGAGCGGACCTCGTCCACCTGCAGCCGCGTGGCAATGCCGACCCGCGGCGTGCCCTGCGCGCCGTTGTGCGGCGGCGTGTTCTCCGCGCCGGGAACCGAGACGAAGTCGTAGCGCAGCCCGCTGCGCGCAATGGCGGCCTTCAGCGCGCTTTCGTCCCAGACCTCCTGCACCGCGAGCACGTCGGCATTGAGCGCATGGAAGCGCTCGCCGGTCCAGGCGATCTTGCGTTCGTAGTCGCGTTCGTCGTAGGCGTCCTGGTTCTCGTAATACACCCGGTGCGGGTTCGCGAGATTCAGCAGGTTGCAGGTGGCAACGAAGAGCGTGGCGTAGTTGGGCGGGATGTCTTGCATGGCACGCGATTGTGTCCGCAGCGGGCGGCAGTCGGGAGGCGCCGCGCCGGCGGCGCAAAAGACAAAGGGCACCGAAGTGCCCTTTGTCTTTGTCGCGGGGCAGATGTTCCATCTACCCGCTGCGCCGGTCAGCGCCCGAACGAGCGTCCGCCGCCGCCGGAGCGGTTGCCACCGCCGCCGCCGCCGTAGCCGCCACCACCCGAACGGCCACCACCGCCGGAGCGGTTGCCGCCGTAGCCGCCACCGCCGCCGCCCGGGCGTCCGCGCCCGCGGCCGCCACCCATGTGGTCGACGCTGGTGCGCAGCGGATCCGGCTGGCCGTCGCCGCCGGCGACCGCTTCGGCGCGCAGGTGCGCGACCTGGTTGGCCTGCGTCGGGCTGTGGCTGTTGCCGTGATGGCGCGGCTGGCGCTCGTCATGCGGCAGGTGATTTTGCGGCGCATGGTGCGGCGCGCGTGCCGGGCCTTGCGGTCCGCGGCCTTGTGCCGGGCGGGCGCCCTGGCCGCGCGGGCCCTGGCCCTGTCCCTGGCCGCCGCCGTTGGCATTGCGGCCCTGGCCGCCACCGCCCTGGCCGCCACCGCGGCGCTGGCCGTTGCCGCCACCACCACCGCCTGCGCGTTCGCCGCCGCCCTGGCCGGCCTTGTTCTCGCGGATGCGCTGCAGCATCTCGGTGCGGGCAGCCTTGGCGGCCGCCTGCATCACGTCGCGGCTCGGCGGGCGGCCGGCACCGCCCCAGATCGTCTGGCGACCCATGGCGATCGGCTCGGCGCGTTCGCCTTCCTCGGGGCCGAAGCCTTCGACGAACTGCACCGGAATCGTCTGCTTGGTGAAGCGTTCGATTTCCTGCATGAAGCCTTCTTCGTCCATGCAGACGAAGCTCACGGCCTCGCCGCTCGAACCGGCGCGGCCGGTGCGGCCGATGCGGTGCACGTAGTCTTCGCTGACGTTCGGGATTTCGTAATTGACGACGTGCGGCAGCTCGTCGATGTCGATGCCGCGGGCCGCGATGTCGGTGGCCACCAGGGCGCGGATGTCGCCGCTCTTGAAGCCGGCCAGCGCCTGGGTGCGGGCGCTCTGGCTCTTGTTGCCGTGCAGCGCCATTGCCTCGATGCCGTTCTTGGTGAGGAATTCGGCCACGCTGTTGGCACCGAACTTGGTGCGCGTGAACACGAGCACCTGGCTCCACTTGTTCTCGTTGATGATGTGCGCGAGCAGCGCCTTCTTCTTGCCGCGGCCTACCGGGTGGATCACCTGGGTGATGCGCTGCACGGTGGTGTTGCGCGGCGTGACCTGGATGCTCTGCGGGTTCTTGAGCAGCGTGGCGGCCAGGTCGCGGATCTCGTCGCTGAAGGTGGCCGAGAACAGCAGGCTCTGCTTTTCCCGGGGCACCAGCGCCAGGATCTTCTTCACGTCATGGATGAAGCCCATGTCGAGCATGCGGTCGGCTTCGTCCAGGATCAGCATCTGGACCTGGCTCAGGTCGAGCATGCCCTGCTGCTGCAGGTCGAGCAGGCGGCCGGGGGTGGCCACGAGGATGTCGACGCCCTTCTTGAGCTTGCTGATCTGCGGGTTCATGCCCACGCCGCCGAAGATCACGGTGGAGTCGAGCTCCAGGTACTTGCCGTAGGTGCGCACCGATTCTTCGACCTGGGCCGCGAGTTCGCGCGTGGGCGTGAGCACCAGCGCGCGGATGCCGATGCCGCCGAACTTGTTGGTGGCGCTCGCGCCCACGCTGAGCTTGTGCAGCATGGGCAGCGTGAAGGCAGCGGTCTTGCCGGTGCCGGTCTGGGCGCCGCCCAGGAGGTCGTGGCCTTCGAGGACCGCGGGAATGGCTTGCGCCTGGATGGGGGTGGGGGTGTCGTAACCGTGCTCGTGCACAGCCTTCAAGATGGCGGGAGCCAGCTTCAGTTCGTCAAAATTCATTGGAAACAATAAGCGCCATACACGGCGCAGTGGCATCGGCCCGCTTGGCGTCTTTTGTGACGCCGAGCCAGTCAAGGCTGATGAAGGTCAGGGGTGGGAGCCGGAAAGTCCGCCCTCGCAAGAGGGTTGAAAGGCGCTTTCTTCGTCCCCGGCAGAGAGCCGGTGTTGCGGGCAACTGGACCCGGCAACGGTGCCTATTGTCGCATGAGTCGATAATCCATGGTTTGCCGCGTCCGAAAGCTTCTTCGGGCGCCCGCGCTTTTCCCCCAATTTCCGCTACCCAAGGTAAGTATTCACAGATGGCTCAATACGTCTATTCGATGAACCGCGTCAGCAAGACCGTGCCGCCCAAGCGGCAGCTCTTGAAAGACATTTCGCTCTCTTTCTTCCCCGGCGCCAAGATCGGCGTGCTCGGCCTCAACGGCTCGGGCAAGTCGACGCTGCTCAAGATCATGGCGGGTGTGGACAAGGAGTTCGAGGGCGAGGCGCTGCCCATGCCGGGGATGACGATCGGCTACCTGGAGCAGGAGCCCAAGCTCGACCCCGAGCACACGGTGCGCGAATCGGTCGAAGAGTCCATGGGCGCGGTGTTTGCGGCCAAGGCGCGCCTCGAAGAGGTGTACATCGCCTATGGTGCCGAAGACGCCGACTTCGACGCGCTGGCAGCCGAGCAGGCCCAGCTCGAAGCCATCATCGCCACCGCCGGCACCGATTCCGAACATCAACTGGAAATCGCCGCCGATGCGCTGCGCCTGCCGCCGTGGGACGCGAAGATCGGCCTGCTGTCAGGCGGCGAAAAGCGGCGCGTGGCGCTGTGCCGCCTCTTGCTGTCCAAGCCCGACATGCTGCTGCTCGACGAACCCACCAACCACCTGGACGCTGAATCGGTGGAGTGGCTCGAAGTGTTCCTGCAGCGCTTCACGGGCACCGTGGTGGCCATCACCCACGATCGCTACTTCCTCGACAACGCGGCCGAGTGGATCCTGGAAATGGACCGCGGCCGTGGCATTCCCTGGAAGGGCAACTACAGCACCTGGCTCGAGCAGAAGGGCGAACGCCTGGCGCAGGAGCAGAAGAGCGAGGAAGCCCACGCCAAGGCGCTGAAGAAGGAACTGGAGTGGTCGCGCCAGAACCCGAAGGCGCGCCAGGCCAAGAGCAAATCGCGCCTGGCCCGCTTCGAAGAGCTGAGCGACATGGAATACCAGAAGCGCAACGAGACGCAGGAAATCTTCATTCCGGTGGCGGAGCGGCTGGGCCAGCAGGTGTTCGAGTTCCACAACGTCAGCAAGTCCTTCGGCGACCGCATGCTGATCGACAACCTGAGCTTCACCGTGCCGCCGGGCGCGATCGTCGGCATCATCGGCCCGAACGGCGCCGGCAAGTCGACGCTCTTCAAGCTGCTCGCGGGCAAGGAAAAGCCGGATTCGGGTGAGGTCGTCATCGGCCAGACCGTGAAGATGGCCTTCGTCGACCAGCACCGCGACGAGCTCGCCAACAACAAGACCGTGTGGGAAGACATCTCGAACGGCCTGGACATCATCAACGTCGGCAAGTTCCAGATGGCGAGCCGCGCGTATGCGGGCCGCTTCAACTTCAACGGCGCCGACCAGCAGAAGAAGGTCGGCACGCTGTCGGGCGGCGAGCGCGGCCGGCTGCACCTGGCCAAGACGCTGATTGCGGGCGGCAACGTGCTGCTGCTGGACGAACCGTCGAACGACCTGGACGTGGAAACCCTGCGCGCGCTCGAAGACGCGCTGCTCGAGTTTGCCGGCACCGTGATGGTCATCAGCCACGACCGCTGGTTCCTCGACCGCATCGCCACGCACATCCTCGCGGCCGAAGGCGACAGCCAGTGGACCTTCTTCGACGGCAACTACCAGGAGTACGAAGCCGACAAGAAGAAGCGCCTGGGCGAAGAGGGTGCCAAGCCCAAGCGCATGCGCTACAAGGCGCTGAAATAGGCTGGCCCCCAGTCTTCGCGCACTTCGTGTCGCGCGCGCCTTCCCCCTACCGGGGGCAACACCGGAGGCCCGGCAAAGCCGGTTCCTCGGTGTTTCTGAAAGAGACCTCAGGGTGCCTCGACAAGAGCGCGTGGTTCCGCAAGGGGCGGCGCGCTTTTTTCATGGGGCGGGCAAGCCGGCGTCTCAACGCGGCCGCGCCAGCCGAAAGGCCGCATTCGCTCCCCATGTGGCGACCAGCAGGTTCCCGTCGGGGGTGCGCGCAAGGCCCACCGGGCTGGACAGGCCGTCGGCCAGCACGACGCGGCCTCCTTCGCGGTCGATGCGGCTGACTGTCGTGCCGCCGTAGTCGACCACATAGGCGGCAGTGCCCTCGGGGTCCGCGACGATGCCGGGGCCCGGGCTGCGCAGCCCGTCGTGGATGCTTCGCGCGCGTCCGTCCGGCCCGACCAGCGAGATGCCGCCCGCGATGTTGCTGACCATCAGCTCGCCGCCCGGCAGTTCGACCGCGCCGACCGGCGATTGCAGTCCCTGCGCCGCGACTTCGATCCTGCCGTCGGGATGCGCCGCGAGGATCTCATTGGTTCGGCGGTTGGCGATCAGCAGCCGGCCCTTGCGGTCGAAGCTCAGGCCCGCCGGCGTTGCCAGGCCGCTCACGAACACGCTCTGCCTGCCGCCGGGCGTGAAGCGCCACACCAGGTCCTGGCTGTACGACGCGACGAAGATGTCGCCGGAAGGGCTGATCGCCAGCCCGCTGGGGCCGCTCAAGCCCGATGCGAACACCGAGCGGGCACCGTCGGGCGCAAAGCGCAGCACCGTGCCGGCCGACCAGTTGGCGACATAGAGATGGCCTGCCGCGTCGTAGGCCATGCCGACCGGCGAGGACAGCTCGTCGTGCGCGGGGCGTTTTTCCAGCGTCCAGGCCGGCGGGGCGGGCGTTAGCGCCGAGGTGGTCGCATGGGTCGCGGTCGCAAGCAGCGCGAGGCCGAGCAGAGGCAGGCGGATGCGAAAACTGCGGTGTTTCATACGGGCTCTCCCACCGGGGCGTCGGCAGCAAACACCTCGCGCGCGGCCGCGAGGCCGTTGAGCGCAGCCGGAAAGCCCGCGTACACCGCCATCTGCATGATGGTCTCGACAATCTCGGTGCGCGTGACGCCGACATTGAGCGCGCCCTGGATGTGCACCTTGAGTTGCGGCGCGGCATTGCCCATGGCCGTGAGCGCGGCCACCACCGCGATCTCGCGCGAACGCAGGTCGAGGCCGGGGCGCGAGTAGATGTCGCCGAACGGAAACTCGATCAGGAGGCGCGCGAAATCGGGTGCGATGCCGGCCAGGCTCTCGACCACCTTGACGCCGCCTTCACCGTCGATCTGCTGGAGCTTGGCGAGCCCGCGCTCGTAGCGCAGGTTGTTGTCGTTGTGGCTTGCTTGTGTGTTGGTCATCGCTCGTCTTTCCTTCGGGGGCTGTGCCCGGTGACGAGGGATGCTTCCTGTCGATGGCGCGGTAGTGCGCGATCTTCAGCGACAGCGCCTGCATGGATTGCTGCAGCGCCGCCACCTTGGCCTGGACCTCGGCCAGATGCTGTTCGAGCATCTGCCGCCGCTCTCCGACACTGGCGTCCCCCTGGCTTCGAAGCCTGGCGAAAGCCTGCATGCCCTGGATCGGCATGCCGGTCTCGCGCAGGCGCAACAGGAAGGCCAGCCAATCCATGTCGGCGCTCGCATAGCGGCGCTGGCCGCCCGGTGCACGGGGCACCGCGGCGATCAGTCCGATGCGTTCGTAGTAGCGCAGCGTGTCGGCCGTGAGGCCGGTGCGCCGCGCGACTTCCGCAATGGTCAAGTGGGCTTCCATGGCGGGAATTCTCGAAGTTGGAGCGCGCTCCAAGTCAAGCGCTTTTTGCGGTTTCCGCGGAGGGCGCGGTCCGGGGCGCGAAATCGCCGGGCTGCGGCCAGCGCATCTGCACGCGCTTTTGCACCGTGTGGATGTTGTTGCGCAGCGCATAGAGCTCGTCGGCATACGACAGCGGAACGGCCACCTTGTTGACCACGCGGTCGAGCTCCTCGAGTTCGTCGAGCAATTCGTCGCGCCCGCCCTGGCGTGCATCGACCTTGGCCTCGATGTCGCGCAGCCGCGCATACCAGCGGAACACGCGGCGGCGCACGCGGAACTGGTAGAGCGGCGGCACCACGCGGCTCAGCGGCAGCATCAGCACCAGGAGGCCGCCGAGCACCAGCCACATGCGCTCGATCAGGTTGCTGGCCCAGAACGGCAGGTAGCGCTGCCAGAACGGCGGCGTGCCGTTGATGGCGCGGTCGCCCTCGGGGCTCACGGGCAGTTCGCTGGTGCGTGTGTTGGGAAAATCGCGCGCGCGGTTGAACCAGCCGGCGTCGCTGTGCACGCTTTGCGCGGCCTGCGCGAAGAGCTGGCGCAGCGCGGAGTGGGTCTTGTCGCGCGAAAGCAGCGAGGTGGTGGCCGCGAGCAGCGAGACGTCCGTAGGCGGCAGGTCCTTCGACAGGTCGACCACGCCGCGCGGCAGCGTGACCGCCGAGAGAAACGGAAAACGCCGCGTGTACGCATCGGCCTGGCCGAAGTCCATGAGCTTGATGTCGGGCGCGCGCAGCAGCCGCTGCACCTGCGGCGACTGCGGCGCCGAGGACAGCACGATGGCATCGAGCAGGCCGGCCTGCAGCGCTTCGGCCGCGGCCGCCTGTTCCAGGTTGGAAAGCAGCAGCGCATCGGGCTCGAGGTGGTTGGCCTTGAAGAGCCTTTCCATGATCTCGGGCAGGCCGCTGCCCGCCAGGTCGACGTTCACGCGCAGGCCGCGCAGCTGGGCGAGCGAAGTCAGCGTGGCCGTCTTGCGGTCGATCTTCTGCGCGCTGTCGGCGCGGTAGAAGAGCCAGATCGGCTCGAAGAACAGGCTGCCGAGCGAGGTGAGGCCGGCTTCCTCATCGGCCACCGGGTCGGCGCTGCCGCCGCGCACGAAGCCCACGTCGGCGCCGCCGCTGCGCAGCAGTTCGAGGTTTTCTGAAGAGCCCGTGGTGGCCTTGAGCTCCACCTCGATGCCGCTCGCCTTGAGCAGCTCGGCATAGCGCTTGCCGAACTGCGAATAGGCGCTGCCGGTCGGCCCGGTTGCCAGCGTCACGTGCTTGGGCGGCTGCGGCTGCAGCCACCAGTAGGCGGCAATCAGCAGGCCGATCACGAGGAACACGACGGGGCCGGCCGATGCGATCAGGTCGCGGATCGACAGCAGGATCAGCTTCAGTGTCTTGGGCATGGCCATGGGGTACTCAACCTTTCGTTGCGGCGAAGTCGGCCGCGCATGGCACGTGCAGCTCGCCGACGGTGATGGAGCGCGCCGCCAGCACCGCGCGCAAGGTGGCACGCGCCACCGCCTCGGCGGCCATGGTGCCGAGCACGGTCATGCCGGGCCTGGATTCGGAAGAAGGGCCTTCGAGCGGAATGCGGCCGGTGGCCAGCGCAAACAGCGTGTCGCCGTCGCTCATCGTGTGCACCGGGTTGATGGCGCGTGCCAGGCCGTCGTGCGCCACGCTCGCAAGGCGGTTGGCCTGCACCTTCGTCAGCACCGCGTCGGTCGCGATCACGCCGAGCGTGGTGTTGGTGCCCGCGAGCAGCGGCTGGGGCAGGTCGCCGCGCAGCAGGGCGCGGCGGGTGTCGAGCAGCGCAAGGCCGTCTTCGGTGCGCGCGCCGGCCACCGGCTGCGCGGTGTCGGGGTCGATCACGTCGCCCAGCGCATTGACCGCGATGAGCGCGCCCACCGTCACGCCGCCCACGGTGACCGAGGCGGTGCCGATGCCGCCCTTCATCGCGCGGTGCACGCCGAAGAGCTTGCCCACGAGCGCGCCGCTGCCGGCGCCCACATTGCCTTCTTCCGGCGCATCGCGGGTGGCCGCCTCGCAGGCCGCATAGCCGGCCGCGGCATCGGGGCGGATGCGCGCGTCGCCCATGGGCAGGTCGAACAGCACGGCGGCCGGCACGATCGGCAGGGTGCCGAAGCGCACGTCCATGCCGATGTTGCGTTCCTCGAGCCAGCGCATGGCGCCTTCGGCCGCGGCCAGTCCCCAGGCGCTGCCGCCCGCCAGCATCACGCCGTGCACCTGCTGCACCAGGTTGCCGGGCGAGAGCAGGTCGGTCTCGCGCGTGCCCGGTGCGGCGCCGCGCACGTCGACCCCGGCCACCGCCCCTTCGCGCGCGAGGATCACGGTGCAGCCCGTGGGCCGGCGCGTGTCGGAAAAATGGCCGACTTCGATGCCGGCCACATCGGTGATGGCGCCGGAAGACGAAGCAGGAGAAGAGGAAGCGGATGACGGAGCGGGCATGGCGGCCGATTATGGGACCGCGCCCTCTACGATAGGCCCCCATGACAGTTGCAAGAAGTTTCTCCGCCGAGGGCGCGGGACGCCATGTGGTCGTGATCGGCGCAGGCGCCGTGGGCAGCGCGACCGCCATCGAGGCCTTGCGCGCCGGCCTGCGCGTGACGGTGGTGGAGCCCGGCGAGCCGGGCGGTCCGCAGGCCACGAGCTACGGCAATGCGGGCTGGCTCTCGTCCCATTCCGTGGTGCCGCCCGCGCTGCCCGGTGCCTGGCGCAAGGTGCCGGGCTGGCTGGCCGATCCGCTGGGGCCGCTCGCGCTGCGTTGGCGCCATCTGCCGCGGGCCTTGCCCTGGCTGCTGCGCTACCTGGCCTCGGGCTGGACCGAGGCGCGCGTGCAGCGCACCGCCGACGCATTGCGCACGCTGCTGGCCGATGCCCCGGCCCTGCATGCCCGGCTCGCCGCCGAGGCCGGGGTGCCGCAGCTCATCGAGCAGCGCGGCCTGCTGCATGCCTACCGGTCGCGCGAGGAGTTCGAGGGCGACGCGCTCGGCTGGCGCGTGCGCCGGCGCACCGGTGTGCAGTGGGAGGAGTGGCCGGCGGCTGAATTGCGGCAGCGCGAACCCGACCTCGACGCGCGCTACACGCTCGGCATCTTCGTGCCCGAGGCCGGGCACTGCCGAAATCCGGGGGCCTATGTGGCGGCGCTCGCGCGGCATGCGCAGGAGGCCGGTGCGCAGCGCGTGGCGGCGCGCGCCACCGGTTTTCGCATCGAGGGCGGGCGGCTGCGCGCGGTGCGCACCGAGGCCGGCGAGATCGCCTGCGACGCCGCCGCCATCTGCGCCGGTGCGCGCTCGGGCCCGCTGGCAGCGGCGGCCGGATCGCCGGTGCCGCTCGAATCGGAACGCGGCTACCACGTGGTCGTCGAAGGCGCTTCGGCGGGGCCGCGCACGCCGACGATGGTGGCCGACGGCAAGCTCATCGCGCACTGGATGGACGGTGGCCTGCGCGCGGCCGGCCAGGTCGAGATCGGCGGGCTCGAGGCCGCGCCCGACTGGCGGCGCGCCGAGATCCTGCACCGGCACCTGCGGTCGATGTTTCCGGCGCTTGGCACCCAGCCGCCGGAGGCGGTGGCCGTGAAGCACTGGCTCGGCCACCGGCCCAGCCTGCCCGACGGGCTGCCCTGCATCGGCGCATCCGCGGCCAGCACGGACATCGTGCTGGCCTTCGGGCATGGGCACGTCGGCCTGTGCGGCTCGACGCGCACCGGCAGGCTCGCGGCGCAATTGCTCGCGGGCACCGCGCCCGAGACGGCACTGGCCCCTTTCGATCCCGCCCGCTTCAGCTGACGCGCGGCGCGGTCTTCCTCAGCGGTAGCTCTGGAAGACGCGGCTGCCGCCGTCGGCCAGCACCAGCAGAACGTCGTAGGGATCGTGCCGATCGCCGTAGGCGGCGCCGTCCATGCCCGGCGATCCCACCGGCATGCCGGGCACGGCGAGGCCGATGGCTTTGGGCTTTTCGCGCAACAGCCTGTGCACCTCGCGCGCGGGCACGTGGCCTTCGAGCGCATAGCCGCCGACCAGGCCGGTGTGGCATGAGCCCAGCCTGGCGGGAACGCCGAGCCGGGTGCGCGCGGCGCTGTTGCCAGCGTCGTGCACGCGGGTGGCGAAGCCGTTGGCCTCGAGGTGCCTGACCCAGTCCTGGCAGCACCCGCAGTTCGGGTCCTTCCAGATCTCGACCATTGGCGCGGCGGCCGATGCGGCCAGCGGCCATGCCGCCGTGGATGCGAACGCGAGCAGCGGGGCGGCGCGCAGAAGAAGGGTGCGTCTTTGCATGGTTTGTTTCTCCTCAGGACGCCAGCTGCGCGCGGGCCTTGCCGGCCCACACCTGCAGGTTGTCGAGCAGGTCTTTCTGGCTGAAGGAACAGCTCTCTTCGCTGAACAGCGCGCTCGACTCGAGCCGGTCGAGCAGGTTCAGCAGCACCTCGCCATAGCGCGGCGGCAGCGCCGCGAGCAGTTCGCTGCTTGCACGCGCCTCGTTCGAGAGCGCGGCGACCGATCCGCCGCCGCCTTGCAGCGCCGCGATTCCGCTGCTGACGGCTTCGAGCTGCCGTGCGGCGGTGCTCATAAGGCAACCTCCGCGCTACGCGCTGCGGTGCGAGCCCCCTTCGGAGCGGCCGGGCGGGGGCTCATGACGAAGCCTTTCCAGGTGGCGGCAGCGAGAGGCCGCGTTCGCGCATCAGGTCGCGCAGCACGTCGGGGTAGTCGGTGATGATGCCGTCCACACCCCAGTCCATCAGCCGCAGCATGTCGGCGCGCTGGTTCACGGTCCAGGGCAGCACCTTGAGGCCGAGGCCCTGCGCTTCCTTGATGGCGGGCCGTGTCAGGTCGTTGTAGGCGGGCGACCAGATGACGGGCCCGCCCGCCGTGCCGGCCGCGGCCTTGACCAGCTGCGGCGTCGAGGCGAACTGCGCGGCGTCGAGGCCGGCCGTCCAGCGGCTGTCCTTGAGCGTGCGCGGGGAGCTCAGGTAGGCCCGCGGCAATTGCGGCGCAAGCTGGCCGACCAGCGCGAGCGTGCGCCAGTCGAAGCTCTGGACGGTCACGCGGCCGCCCATCTGCGCCTTGTCGATCTCGGCGAGCAGGGCGCGCACCATCGGCTCGGGCGCGGCGGTCTCGTCGGGCTTGGTGGGATCGATCTTGGTCTCGATGTTGAAGCGCACCGTGGCGGCCGCGGCGCCGCGTGCGCGCACCTGCTCGAACAGTGCGGCCAGGGTCGGAATGCGCTCGCCGTCGCGCGGCAGCTGCAGCGCGAACTGCTTGCCGTAGCTGCTCGCGGGGTTCAGCCGGCCGACGTCGTAGCGCTGCAGTTGCGCCAGCGTGAGAGAACGGAGGGTGGGGCCGGTCTTCGATGCGAGCCAGGCGCCGTTCGCGTCGCGTGTGTGGTCGGCGTTGAGCGCGGTGTCGTGCGAGATCACGACCACGCCGTCGGCCGTAAGCCCGATGTCCAGTTCGAGCGTGCTCACGCCCAGGTCGATGGCGTTGGAGAAGGCCGCCAGCGTGTTCTCCGGCGCGAGCCCGCGCCCGCCGCGGTGCGCCTGCAGGTCGAAGTGCTGCTTGGCCGTGGGGAGAATGGCCGCGCAGCCCGCGATGAGCAATGCGGCGGCAAGCAGTGGGTATTTCATTTCAGCTGCACCTTGATGCCGTCGTCCTGCACCGTGATGTCGCCGATCTCGTAGGTCTTGCGTCCCACCGTGAGCTCGTCGGCCGTGAAGCTGCGCAGCACCTGCCCCTGCAGCAGCTCCTGCGCCACCACCGCGCCCACCTGCTGCAGGCGTTCCGCATCGCGGCCCTGCACGCCCTGCAGCTCGAGGCGCTCGGCCTTGGGCCGGTCCAGGCGCAGCGCGCGCGCTGCGGCGTCGTAGCGCAGCGCGCTGCTGACCGAGACCACGCCCTGCACCGGCGAGGCAGCCAGCAGGGGGCTGGCAATGGTCAGCGTGGCCGTGATGGCCGCGCGGTTGCTGCGCGCGTCCAGGCCCAGCTGCGGATCGCGCAGCCCGACCATGAAGATCTCGGCATAGCGCTCGGCCACCGGAAAGCGCTTGGCGATCTGCGCCTGCAGTTCGTCGCGCGTGGCGGTGTATTCGCTGGTGAAGAAGTTGAAGCCGGCCAGCGCGCAAAGCGGCGCCTGCAGGGCCGCGGCGCCGCACAGCGCGCGCAGCATCCAGCGGCGGGAAGTGGTGAAGGGCAGGGAGCGGATTTGCATACTGCTCGGAGCTTGCCACAGCCCGCGGGGTTCCGGGGAGTCCGGGCCTCCGGCCGGCGCGCCGGGCGCATGCTGCTATGCGGACAGGAAAATCTCCTACGCCACGGCGCCGTTCGGCAGGCCACGTTCGAGGCTCCGGAAAAAAAGACCAACGATGCAGGGCACGACGCGAATCGGGATCTCTGGCTGGCGCTATGCGCCATGGCGCGGCCGCTTCTATCCCAAGGGGCTCCCGCAGCGGCTCGAACTCGACTTTGCCTCCCGCATGCTGCCCACCATCGAGATCAACGGCTCGTTCTATTCGCTGCAGCGCCCGGTGTCGTACCAGGCATGGCACGACGCGACGCCCGACGGTTTCGTGTTTGCGGTGAAGGGGCCGCGCTACATCACCCACAACCTGCGGCTCAAGGAACCGCACGGTGCGCTGGCCAACTTCCTTGCATCGGGCGTGTTCACATTGGGCGCCAAGCTGGGCCCGATTCTCTGGCAGCTGCCGCCGTCGTTGGCCTACGACGCCGGTCGGATCGAGGAATTCCTGGCGCTGCTGCCCAGGGATGGCCGTTCCGCCCTCAAGCTCGCGCGCCAGCACAACGAGAAGCTTGCCGACGACCGCGCGTTGCTGAAGGCACCCGCGAAGCTGCGCATCCGGCATGCGGTGGAAGTGCGCCATGCGAGTTTTGCAAATCCGGACTTCATCGCGATGCTGCGCCGCCATGGCGTCGCGCTGGTGGTTGCCGACACGGCGGGGCGCTGGCCGCTGCTCGAAGACCTGTGCGCCGACTTCGTCTACCTGCGACTGCACGGCGACAAGGAGCTTTACGCGAGCGGCTACGACGATGCCGCGCTCGACCGCTGGGCAGAGCGCATCGATGCCTGGCGCCATGGACGCCAGGTGAAGGACGCAAGGCTGGCCGTACCTTCGCGCCGGTTCTCCGGGCGCAAGGGGCGCGACGTGTTCTGCTATTTCGACAACGACGTCAAGGTGCACGCGCCCTACGATGCCGCGCACCTGGCGGCCCGGCTCGGCGTGGCCACCGGGCTGGGGGCAGGCGACCGCTTCGAACTGCCGCCGGACATGGCGGTGCGAAAGCCGGCGCGCGCGCGGCCGGGCAGGAAGTAGCGCGGCGCTGCGTACCGCCTCAGTCGTGCAGCGACGAAAGGAATTGCTTCAGCTCGGCCGTCTGCGGATTGCCGAACATTTCCGCCGGTGGTCCCATCTCGTGCACGCGGCCCTGGTGCATGAAGATCACGCGGTCGCTCACCTTGCGCGCAAAGCTCATCTCGTGCGTGACCATCAGCAGCGTCATCCCTTCGTCGGCCAGCGACTCCACCACGCGCAGCACCTCGCCCACCAGCTCGGGGTCGAGCGCCGAGGTGATCTCGTCGCAGAGCAGCACGGCCGGTTCCATGGCCAGCGCGCGGGCGATGGCCACGCGCTGCTGCTGGCCGCCCGAGAGCTGCTCGGGCATGGCGTCGAACTTCTCGGCCAGGCCCACGCGTTCGAGCAGCTTGCGCGCCTGCGATGCCGCCTCCATGCTGCTGCGCTTCTTCACCAGCGTGGGTGCGAGCATCACGTTCTTGCCGACCGTGAGATGCGGAAACAGGTTGAAGCTCTGGAAGATCATGCCCACGTGCTGGCGCAGCTCGCGCATCGCCATGGCGCTCTCGTGCAGCAGCGGCTTGCCGTCGACCGTGAGCGAGCCTTCCTGGAACACCTCGAGCCCGTTGATGCAGCGCAGCAGGGTGCTCTTGCCCGAGCCGCTCTTGCCGATGATGGCAATGACCTCGCCGCGCTTCACGTCGAGGTCGATGCCCTTGAGCACCTCGTTGGCGCCGTACGATTTGCGCAGCGCGGTCACGCGCACGATCGGCGCGGCGGAGGTCTGGTGGGATTCAAAGACGGCGGCCATGGGATTTCCTCTCGAGATTCTTGGCGTACAGGCTCACCGGGAAGCACAGTACGAAGTAAAGCAGCGCCACGCAGCTGAACACCACGAAGGGCTTGAAGGTGGCGTTCGAAATCATGCTGCCGGCCTTGGTGAGTTCGACGAAACCGATCACCGAGGCGAGCGCCGTGCCCTTGATCACCTGCACCAGGAAGCCCACCGTCGGCGCGATCGCGATCTTCACCGCCTGCGGCAGGATCACGTGGCGCATCTGCTCGCTGAAGCTCAGCGCCAGGCTGCCCGAGGCTTCCCACTGGCCCTTGGGAATGGAGGCCACGCAGCCACGCCAGATTTCGGTGAGGAAGGCGCTGGTGTAGAGCGTGAGCGCCACGCTGGCCGCGGTCCACGCCGACACGTCGACGCCGAACAGCGCGATGCCGAAGTACGCGAGAAACAGCTGCATCAGCAGCGGCGTGCCCTGGAACAGCTGCACATAGAGGCCGACGGCGCGGCCCATGGCGCTGCCGCCGCGCAGCCGCAGGAACAGCAGCAGGGCGCCCACCAGCCCGCCGCCGATGAAGGCGATGAGCGAGAGCACGACGGTCCAGCGCAGCGCCATCAGCAGGTTGCGCAGGATGTCCCAGAGAGAAAAATCGACCATGGTGGTGGCGTCCTGCGTTCAGCGGCCGAAGAAGAATCTCGGCCCGGCCCAGTTGAGCAGCCTGCGCAGCGCAACGGCCAGTGCCAGGTAGAGCAGCGTGGCGACGATGAAGGCCTCGAAGGCGCGGAAGTTGCGGCTCTGGATGAGGTTGGCGGCATAGCTCAGTTCCTCGGTGGAGATCTGGCCGCACACGGCGGAGCCCAGCATCACGATGATGATCTGGCTCACCATGGCGGGCCACACCTTCTTGAGCGCCGGCGGCAGCACCACGCGGGTGAACACCTGCACCTTGTCGAGCGCCAGGCTCACGGCCGCCTCGATCTGCCCCTTGGGCGTGGCCTCGATGCCGGCGCGGATGATCTCGGTGGCGTAGGCCCCGAGGTTCATCACCATCGCGATCACCGAGGCCACCTCCGGCGTGAGCTTGACGCCCGCCGCAGGCAGCCCGAAGAAGATGAAGAACAGCTGCACGATGAAGGGCGTGTTGCGGATCAGCTCCACATAGCTGCCGACCACCCAGCGCAGCCACACCGGCCCGCTGGCGCGCGCCCAGGCGCAGGCCACGCCCACGGCCATGCCGATGACGGTGGCGATGGCCGTCAGGCCGACCGTCCACGCGATGCCCTTGGCGAGCAGCCGCCAGTCGACGAGAACTGCACCGAAGTCGAATTCCATGGCCGCGCCTTTGTTCGAGGTTCAGCGGCGCTCAGACCGGCAGGTCGCCGGCGGCCTTGCCGAGCCACTTCTTCGACATGGCGTCCAGCGTACCGTCCTTCTTGGCGGTGGCAATGATCTCGTTGACCTTGGTCTTCAAGGCGGTTTCGCCCTTGGCCACGCCGACGAAGCAGGGGCTGTCCTTCAGCAGCAGCTTGAACTCGGCGCTCACCTTCGGATTCTTGGCGAGCATGTCGCCGGCGACCGCCGCGCTGGTGGCGATGGTTTGCGTCTGGCCGGCCACGAAGGCCGCGATGGTTGCGTTGTTGTCCTCGAAGCGGCGGTAATCGACGTTCGGCGGCGCCACCTTGTTCAGCTCCTGGTCCTCCATTGCGCCGCGCGTCACGGCAACGGTCTTGCCGGCCATGTCGGCAAAGCTGGTGAGCTTCATGCTCTTGGCCGCATACACGGCCTGGAAGAAGGGCGCATAGGCCGAGGTGAAGTCGATCACCTTCTCGCGCTCGGCGTTCTTGCCGAGCGTGGAGATCACGAGGTCGGCCTTGCGGGTCTGCAGGTAGGGAATGCGGTTGGCGCTGGTCACGGGCACCAGCTCGACCTTGACGCCCAGCTTGGCGGCGATCAGCTCGGCCATCTCGATGTCGAGGCCTTGCGGCTTCATGTTCTTGTCCACCGAGCCGTAGGGCGGATAGTCGGTGGGCACGGCGATCTTGATGGTCTTGGCCTTCAGCACGTTGTCCAGGGCATTCTGGGCCTGTGCGCCGCCGGCGGCGGCCAGCATGGCGATGGATGCAAGCGCGAGCGAGAGATGGCGTTTGGACGAAGAGAAAGTCATAGCAGGGCTCCTAGGTAAGTCGATGAATCGGTGTCGTCGGGGGAGGGCGTGGCGGCCTTGCGCCGCCTGGGAACGGCCGCGGTTTTCTTCTGCTGCAGCGGCGCCAGCGCGTCGCGCAGCTGCGCCAGCGGATCGGTGGGCGCCTGCACGCGCAGGGCCGACTGCACCGTGCCGATGTGCGCGGCCATCAGCGCCTCGGCGGCGGCATGGTCGCCTCGCTCGAGGGCGGCGACGATCTGCACGTGGTCCTCGCAGGACTGCACGGCGTCGTGCGTGGACTGGTAGAGCATGGCGATCAGCGTGGTGCGCGCGGTGAAGTCGCGCAAGGTGTCGGCCAGCAGCGTGTTGCCCAGGCATTCGGCCAGGCACACGTGGAAGTCGCCGAGCAGGAAGCTGCGGTTGCCGACGTCGCTCTCTTTCAGTGCGGCCTTTTCACGCTGCAGGTGTGCCTTCAGCTGGCGCAGCGCGGCCTTGTCGATCTTGCCGGTGCTGCCCGTACTGCGGATCAGGCCGAGCTCGATGACGCGGCGCGCCTCGAAGGCTTCGCGCGCCTCGTCCTGCGAGGGCTCGATCACGAACCAGCCGCGCCGCGCGCTCACCGTGACGATGCCGCGCGCCGCCAGCCGGGTGAGCGCCTCGCGCACGATCGTGCGACTGCAGTCGAACAGCATGGCGAGCGGCTGCTCGCCCAGGCGCGAGCCCGGTGCGAGCTTCTGCGCCATCACCGCCTCGACGATGCGTGCACTGATTTCGGATGCGGATGTAGACATTGGCATGCATACCAGCAGCTTTTGTGCCAACTGGTATGCAAGATCTGTGCACCGAAATGGGCCGGCGCTGCGTGCCGGTGGTGCGTGGCGCGCGGCTCGGGGCGCTGCTGCTCAGGGCGCGATCCCGCCGATGGGGATATTCGCGCAGGGGAGTACCCGGTGGCCTGTGATCAATCCATCCGCGCGCCCGAAGCCTTCACTGCCTTGTCCCAGCGCGGCGTCTCCGTGGCCAGGAAGCGCGCGAAGTCCTCGCTGCCCAGATAGGCCGGGTCCGCGCCCTGGCTCACCATCCGGTCGCGCACCTCGGCGCTCGTCAGCACCTGCCTGAAGGCGTCGCTGAGTCTGGCGACCACGTCCCTGGGCGTGTCCTTGGGTGCGAAGAAACCGTAGAAGCCCACCACCTCGAAGCCCTTGACGCCCGACTCGATCACCGTCGGCACATCGGGCAGCGCGGGGTTGCGTTCGCGGCTGGTCACGGCCAGCGCGCGCACCTTGCCCTGCTTGTGGTAGTTGGCCGCCTGCGGAATCGATTCGGCCATGAACTGCACCTGCCCGGCCATCAGGTCCGTGAAGGCCGGGGCGCTGCCGCGATAGGGGATGTGCACCATGAAGATGCCGGTCGCGGTCTTGAACATCTCGGGCACCAGGTGGCTGATGCCGCCGTTGCCGGCCGAGCCGTAGTTGACCTGGCCGGGCCGTGCCTTGGCGTAGTCGACGAACTGCCGCAGGTTCTGCACCGGCAGCTTGGGCGTGACCAGCAGGGCGAGCGGCTGCATCGCGGTGCGTGCAATGGGCACGAAGTCGCGCTGCGTGTTGTAGGGCAGCTTGCTGTAGAGCGCGCCGTTGATCACGGCCACGCCGGTGTTGGCCAGCATCAGCGTGTAGCCGTCGGCCGGGCTCTTGGCGACCGCGTCGGCGCCCACCGAGCCGCCCGCGCCGGGCTTGTAGTCGACGATCAGCGGCTGGCCCAGCACCGCCTGCAGCTTGTCGGTCAGAAGGCGCGCATGCTGGTCGAGCGGGCCGCCGGCCGGAAAGCCGATGACGACCTTGATCGGCTTGTCGGGGTAGGCCGCCAGGGCGGCGCCACCGATGCCGAACGAGGCGATTGAAAAAGCCGCCAGGAGGGCGGCGCGCACGGGTCGGGTCATGGATCGTCTCCTCTTTTTCAAGTGGAGACGATCATAAGCAGCGGCTCAGCCCGCGAGCGTGGCCTTCAGCGTGATCTCCGGCACGCTGGCCAGCGCCTTCGACAGCGGGCAGCCGGCCTTGGCGGCGGCCGCGATCTGCTGGAACTTCGCCTCTTCCAGGTTGGGCACGGCGGCGTCGAGCTCGAGTGCGATGCGGTCGATCTTGAAGCCCTCGCCGTCCTTGGCCAGCCGCACCGCGGCCTTGGTGTCGATGCGGGTGGCGGTGAAGCCCTCCTTCTCCAGCGCGAAGGCAAAGGCCATCGTCAGACAGGCCGCATGGGCCGCGCCGACGATCTCCTCGGGGTTGGTGCCGCGCTTGTCGTCCTCGAAGCGGCTGGCGAAGCCGTAGGGGTAGTCCTTGAGGGCGCCGGTCTCGGTACTGACCTGGCCCTTGCCGGTCTTGCCGGCGCCTTCCCAGTGAACGCTTGCGTGCTTGTCTGCTGCCATGAAAACTCTCCTTCATTCGGGTGACGGGTGGTGGGAGACGCAGGTATCGCGCGGAACGCCGCGCTTGTCTGTAGTCGCAGGGCGCGTGCGATGAAGATTGCGCGATGGCGGGCAGGCGTCGCCAAGGTGACGCTCCCGGGGGCTTCCCCGATGGGAGCGGCGCGCGGCTCGGCTTAGGCTGCGGCCTGTCTTCCTTCCCTCTCTCTCCTTCTCCCGCCTGCCTTGACCATGCAACCACGCCCGCACTACAAGTTCTGGCCCAAGCGCCTGCCGCATTCGATCACCGTTCCCGCCACCTCGCTGTGGCACAACCTCGCAACCTCGGCGGCGCGCTATCCGGACAAGGCCGCGCTGGTCTTCTTCGGCCGGGTGCTGAGCTATCGCGATTTCGCCGAGCAGGTCGAGCGCCTGGCCGGCACGCTGCATGCGCTGGGCGTGAAGCGCGGCGACCGCGTGGTGCTGGACATGCAGAACTGCCCGCAGCTCGTGATCGCGCATTTCGCGATCCTGCGCGCCAATGCGGTGGTGGTGCCCGTCAACCCGATGAACCGGGCCGAGGAGCTCAAGCACTACATCGTCGACCCCGACGCCAGGGTGGCCATCACCACCGGCGACCTGGCCGGCGAACTTGCCAAGGCCAGCAACGCGCTGCCGCCCGCGCAGCAGCTGGCCCACATGATCGTGACCCAGTTCACCGACGCCTTCGATGCCGATGCGAGCGGCGACGACGCTCCCGCGCCGGCCTGGAAGGAGTGGCTCGCCACGCGCCATCCGCTGCCCGAACTGGCGGGCGGCAAGGCCATGGCCTGGACCGATGCGCTGGCCGCGGGGCATGCCGCGCCCGAGCACGTGGTGGGCGCCAACGACATGGCGCTGCTGCCCTACACCAGCGGCACCACCGGCCTGCCCAAGGGCTGCGTGCACCACCATTCGAGCCTCATGCACAACGCGGTGGCCAGCCAGCTCTGGGGCCAGGCCACCTCGGAAGCGGTGGTGCTGGCGGTGGTGCCCATGTTCCATATCACGGGCGTGGTGAGCATGATGCACACCTCCATCCTCGCGGCGGCCACGCTGGTCATCATGCCGCGCTGGGACCGCGAGGTGGCGGGCCGGCTCATCTCGCGCTGGAAGGTCACGAGCTGGACCAACATCCCCACCATGGTGATCGACCTCATGGCCAGCCCCAACTTCGCGAGCTACGACCTGTCGAGCATCACGCACATCGGCGGCGGCGGCGCGGCCATGCCGCAGGCCGTGGCGCAGCGCCTCTTCGAGCAGTACGGCCTCAAGTACCAGGAGGGCTACGGCCTCACCGAAACCGCCGCGCCTTCGCACACCAACCCCTCGGACCACCCCAAGCAGCAGTGCCTGGGCATTCCGTTCATGAGCACCGATGCGCGCGTGGTCGACCCCGACACACTGGCCGAAATGCCCATCGGCGAATCGGGCGAGATCATCATTCATGGCCCCGAGGTGTTCCAGGGCTACTGGAAGCGCCCCGACGCCACCCAGGCGGCTTTCGTCGAGTTCGAGGGCAGGCGTTTCTTCCGCTCGGGCGACATGGGCCGCATGGACGAGGACGGCTACTTCTTCATGACCGACCGCCTGAAGCGCATGATCAACGCGAGCGGCTTCAAGGTCTGGCCGGCCGAGGTCGAGCTGCTGATGTTCCGCCATCCCGCCATCCAGGAGGCCTGCGTCATTTCCACCCGGGACGACTACCGCGGCGAATCGGTCAAGGCCGTGGTGGTGCTGCGCGCCACGCACAAGGACACCACCGAGCGGCAGATCATCGACTGGTGCCGCGAGAACATGGCGGTCTACAAGATCCCGCGCAAGGTGCAGTTCGTCGACGCGCTGCCCAAGAGCGGCAGCGGCAAGGTGATGTGGCGGCTGCTGCAGGAAGACGAAAACAAATGATTCAGCCGGGCGGGGCGGGCACTTCGCGCCGAGAATCGACGCTCCTTGCACCCTGTGCGTTCCGTTCCTGCCTGCATGCGCTTTCGCCCGGTTTTTTCTCTTCTTCTTTTTGCATTCGTCTCTCTGCCGCTGCTGGCTCGCGCCGAGCCCCGCAGTTGCCTGGTGGTCGGCATCAGCGACGGCGACACGCTCACCGCGCGCTGCGGGCGCGCCGGCTCCTATGAGCAGATCAAGGTGCGCATCGCCGCGATCGATGCGCCCGAAAGCAGGCAGCCCTATGGCCAGCGCAGCCGGCAGGCGCTGAGCCGGCTCTGCTACGCCGTAGAGGCGCAGATCACGCCGCGCGACACCGACCGCTACGGGCGCACCGTGGCCGACGTGGCTTGCAACGGCGAGGACGCCGCAACCCGCATGGTGTCCGGCGGCTGGGCCTGGGTCTACGACTACGACGGCATCGCGACCAGGCGCGGCGGCGGGCTCTTCAAGCTGCAGGACGCCGCGCGTGCGCAAGGCCTGGGGCTGTGGGCCGATTCGAAGCCGACGCCGCCCTGGGACTGGCGGCGCGAGCGGCGCGAGCACCACTGGAGCGACGCCTTTTTTTGAGCCCCCGGCCGCTGTCATGGCGGATTCATGCGGGCGCGAGACCATCATGGGTTCTCGCAACCCATGACGACAAGAAGATGGCCAAAGATTTCGAGCAAATGGAGGACTCCAATCCCTCCGCCAATCCCACCATCCACGAAGTTTCCGACCCGCAGCGCCGCGTGTTCGTGCGCGGCGGCCTGGCGGCGGCCGTGGCGGGCCTTTTCGGTCCCCTGGCGGCCGGCACGCTGGCCGGCTGCGCCAGCACCGGCCCTTCGGTGAGCACGCTGGGCCGGGCCATCGGCTTCAAGAGCGTGCCCATGGCCGCCGTCGACCGCGTCGTCGTGCCCGAGGGCTACAGCGCGCAGGTGCTCTACCGCTGGGGCGACGCCACCGGCATCGCTGGCCAGATGCCCGCATTCAAGACCGATGGCTCCAACACCGCGGACGAACAGGCCCTGCAGGCCGGCATGCATCACGACGGCATGGCCTTCTTTCCGCAGGGCGGATCGAACCGCGGCCTGCTGGTGCTGAACCACGAATATGTCGACGACGGCCTGCTGCATCCGGACGGCATGAAGACCTGGACGGCCGAGAAGGTGCGCAAGTCGATGAACGCGCATGGCGTCTCGGTGATCGAGCTGCAGCGCGAAGGCACGAAGTGGACGCAGGTGCTGCCGTCGCGCTTCGCGCGCCGCATCACCGCGCTCACGCCGATGACGCTCACCGGCCCCGCCGCCGGCCACCCCATGCTGCGCACCGCGGCCGACCCCACGGGCACGCAGGTGCTCGGCACCTACAACAACTGCTCGAACGGCCAGACGCCCTGGGGTACCTACCTGACCTGCGAGGAAAACTTCGCGGATTACTTCGAAGGCACCGACACGCCCGACGCGCACCAGAAGCGCTGGGGCATCAAGAAGGGCAACGGCGCCAAGTACCGCTGGCACGAGCACGACGCGCGCTTCGACGTGGCGAAGCACCCGAACGAATCCAACCGCTACGGCTGGGTGGTCGAGATCGACCCGCAGGACCCGGCCTCGACGCCGCGCAAGCGCACCGCGCTCGGCCGCGCCGCGCACGAAGGCGCCGCCACCGCGCTCACCAACGACGGCCGCGCGGTCATCTACATGGGCGAGGACTCGCGCTTCGAATACATCTACAAGTTCGTGAGCCGCGACAGGGTGCAGCCCGGCGGCGCGGCCGCCAACCGCGACCTGCTCGACCACGGCACGCTGTACGTCGCCCGCTTCGACGTGGACGGCACCGGCGAGTGGCTGCCGCTGGTGCAGGGCAGGAACGGGCTCGTCGCCGACAAGGGCTTCGCGACCCAGGGCGACGTGCTCATCAAGGCGCGCCAAGCCAGCGACCTGCTGGGCGCCACCAGGATGGACCGTCCCGAATGGACCACCGTCGATCCGCTGACGAAGGAGGTCTATTGCACCCTCACCAACAACAGCAACCGCGGTGCGCCGGGCCAGCCCTTCATGGACGCGGCCAATCCGCGCTCCAACAACACGATGGGCCAGATCATCCGCTGGAAGGAAAGCGGCGACCTCGATGCGACGAAGTTCGCCTGGGACCATCTCGTGCTTGCGGGCGATCCGAAGCAGCCGCGCTACGAAGCGCAGGGCAACATCAAGGGCGACGCCTTCGGCAGCCCCGACGGCCTGATGGTCGATGCACGCGGCGTGCTGTGGATCGAGACCGACGTCTCGACCTCCACGCTCGGCAAGGGCGAATACGCCAACCTGCCGAACAACCAGATGCTGGCCTGCGACCCGACGAAGGGCGAAATCCGCCGCTTCCTGCTCGGGCCGGCCGGCTGCGAGATCACAGGCCTCACGGCCACGCCCGATCTGCGCACGCTCTTCATCAACATCCAGCATCCGGGTGAGCCGGCCAACGAGCGCAGCGACCCGGAACGTCCGCTCGCCGTGTCGAAGTGGCCGGACGGCGCCGGGCGCCCGCGCTCGGCAACGGTCGCCATCACGAAGAACGATGGCGGTGTG
This sequence comes from Variovorax sp. VRV01, assembly GCF_014852545.1. Lineage (NCBI taxonomy): Bacteria > Pseudomonadati > Pseudomonadota > Betaproteobacteria > Burkholderiales > Comamonadaceae > Variovorax > Variovorax sp. VRV01. Next base: position 135,881 of record NZ_JACVBS010000006.1, on the reverse strand, counting down.
ATCGGAACCTGAGGCGGGAAGGGGCAGGGCGCGCCGCTAGGACTCGCTCCTGCCCTGCACGTCCGCCACCACGCGCGCATTGCGCTGGAAGCTCCAGTAGGCGCTGGCCCAGTCCATCATCACCACGATGCGGTTGCGGAATCCGATCAGGAAGTACGCATGCGCGAACAGCCAGAACAGCCATGCGAGCCGGCCGCTGAAGCGCAGCGGGCCGAGGGGCGTTTCCAGGTCCACCACCGCCGAGTTGCGGCCGATGGTGGCCAGGTTGCCGTAGTCCCGGTAGCGGAAAGGCACCGTCGGCTCGCCCGCGATGCGGCGAAGAATGTTGGCGGCCGCCGCGCGGCCCATCTGCTTGGCGCCGGGCGACACGCCGGGCACCGGTTTGGGCGGCTTGCCGGGCGCGTAGCTCAGGGCCGCGGCCAGGTCGCCCACCACGCTGATCTCGGGATGGCCCGGCAGGCTCAGGTCGGACTCGACCTTGACGCGGCCGGCGCGGTCGCATTCGGCGCCGGTCGCCTCGCCCAGCATGCGCCCCAGCGGCGAAGCTGCGACGCCTGCCGCCCACACCACGCAGCTGGTGTCGATGCGGTAGCCGGTGGCGGGTGCGCCGTCGGCGCCACCGCCGGACTGCACTTCGAGCCCGCCGGCGTCGATGGCGGTCACGCGCGCATTGAGCCGCACTTCGACGCCGAGTTTTTCCAGTTGTTCGAGCGCCTTCTGGCTGAGGTTCTCGGGCATGGCCTGCAGCACGCGCGGTCCGCCTTCGATCAGCAGCACCTGCGCGCTCCCGGGGTCGATGTGGCGGAACTCGCCGGCGAGCGTGTGCTTGGCAATCTCGGCCAGCGTGCCTGCCATTTCGACCCCCGTCGGGCCGGCGCCGATCACCGCGAAGGTGAGCAGGGCGCGGCGGCGCTCCGGGTCGGTTGCGGTTTCGGCCGCCTCGAACGACATCAGCACGCGGCGGCGGATCTCGAAGGCGTCGGCCAGCGTCTTCAGGCCGGGCGCGACGGGCGCCCATTCGTCATGGCCGAAATAGCTGTGCGTGGCGCCGGCCGCGACGACCAGATGGTCGTAGCTCACCAGGCTGCCGTTGGCCAGCCGGACCGCGCGCGCGGCCGGATCGATGGCACTCACTTCGCCGAGCAGCGTGGTGATGCGCGGCTGCCGGCGGAACAGGGCCCGCACCGGCGCCGCGATCGACGGCGCAGCCAGGCCGGCGGTCGCCACCTGGTAGAGCAGGGGCTGGAACAGGTGGTGGTTGGTCTTCTCGATCACCGTCACGTCCACGTCGGCGCTTTCGAGCCGGCGCGCGGCTTCGAGTCCACCGAATCCGCAGCCGACGATGACGACATGGGGGCGGGCGGAGGCGTTGGTCGTTTGCATCGAACAGATGATACGCAGCCGCCCTGCACGCCGGCCGATCTTGTGCCAAAGTGGCTCCCCCCACCGATGCCTGCATTGCGGCGCGGCGTGACACGGCGCTTCAAGGGCGCGAACTTGTCCTACGCGCTGCTGCAACGGCCATCGGCTACAAATTGCGGTTGACCCGACTGGAGACACCATGACGCTTTCCCGGCCGATCACCCAGGCGGCAAGCGCGCTGCGCGGCAAGTTCCGCGAAGTGCGCGCCGCCAGCCTGGCACTCGCCGCGCCGCTCTCCGCCGAAGACCAGTGCATCCAGTCGATGCCCGACGCGAGCCCGACCAAATGGCATCTCGCGCACACGACCTGGTTCTTCGAGACCGTGCTGCTCCAGCCGCATGCGGCGGGCTACCGGCCTTTCGACGAGCGGTTCCATTACCTCTTCAACTCGTACTACGAAGCGCTCGGCCCGCGCCATCCGCGCCCGCAGCGGGGGCTGCTCACGCGCCCTTCCGTGGACGAGGTGCATGCCTATCGCACCCATGTCGACGAGGCGGTGCTCGCGCTGCTCGACGCCGGCGCCGGCGAGCGCGACTGGGCGGCCATCGAACCCATCGTCACGCTCGGGCTGCACCACGAACAGCAGCACCAGGAGCTGCTGCTCACCGACATCCTGCATGCCTTGTCGTGCAATCCGCTGTTGCCCGCCTACCGGCCCGCGACAGGGCCCGCGCTGCGGTTGGCTGCCGTGCCGCCGGCCATGCGCTGGCTACCGCAGCCCGGCGGCCTGGTGCAGGTGGGCCATGAAGGGCCGCAGCGGGGCTTTGCCTTCGACAACGAGACGCCGCGCCACGCGGCCCTGCTGCAGCCCTATGCCATTGCCGACCGGCTGGTGAGCTGCGGCGACTATGCGCAGTTCATTGCCGACGGCGGCTACCAGCGCCCCGAGCTCTGGCTCTCCGACGGCTGGGCGGCGGTGCAGGCGCAGGGCTGGCGCCATCCGGCCTATTGGCTGGCCGCCGACGATCCCCGGCTGCAAGCCCAGCAGCCGCAGGGCGGATGGCAGGTGTTCGGCCTGCATGGCGTGCGGCCGATGGAGGCCGATGCGCCCGTGTCGCAGCTGAGCTTCTACGAGGCCGCAGCCTATGCCGAATGGGCCGGTGCGCGCCTGCCGACCGAATTCGAATGGGAAGCGGCCTTCAATGCGCCTGGCATCTCGCAAATGACGGGCCACGTCTGGCAGTGGACGCGCTCCTCCTACGACCCGTATCCCGGATTCAGGCCCATGCCCGGCATCGCGGCCGAATACAACGGCAAGTTCATGGTGGGCCAGCTGGTGCTGCGTGGCGGCAGCGTGGCCACGCCGGCCGGGCACACGCGGCCCAGCTACCGCAATTTCTTTCCGCCGGCGGCGCGCTGGCAGTTCTCGGGGCTGCGGCTCGCGAAAGACATCTGAATCATGCGCAATCCAAGCTCCTCGTCCTCCCTGTCGTTTGCCGCCGCCCAACAGCAGCAGCGCCAGCCTGTCGCACCCGCCGCCCCGGAAAGTGCGGCGCTCTCCGAGTTCGGCCGCGAGATGCGGGCGGGCCTTGCGCGCAGGCCGCGCAGCATTTCGCCCAAGTATTTTTATGACGCCGCGGGGTCGCAGCTGTTCGACCGCATTTGCGAACTGCCCGAGTACTACCCCACGCGCACCGAGCTGCGCATCCTCGGCGAATGCGCGGGCGAGATCGCCGCGCAGGTGGGGCCGGGCGCCGAGATCGTCGAGTTCGGCGCCGGCTCGCTCACCAAGGTGCGGCTGTTGCTCGATGCGCTCGAGGCGCCCCGGCGCTACCTGCCGATCGACATCTCGGGCGAGCACCTGGCGGCCGCGGCCGAGCGGCTCAAGGCCGACTATCCGGAGCTGGCGGTGCAGCCGATTGCGGCGGACTACACCATGCCGCTGGTGCTGCCCGCGCCGCTCGCGGGTGCGGGCAAGCGGGTGGGCTTTTTCCCCGGCTCGACGATCGGGAATTTCGAGCCCGACGAGGCGCTGGCCTTCCTGCAGCTCGCGGCGCGCATGCTGCGCGGCGGCGGGCTGCTGATCGGCGTCGACCTGGTGAAGGACCCGGGCCGCCTGCATGCGGCCTACAACGATGCGCAGGGCGTGACCGCCGCGTTCAACCTCAATTTGTTGCGGCGCGCCAATACCGAGCTCGATGCGAACTTCGACCTCGACGGCTTTGCGCACGCGGCGTTCTACAACGCGCCGAAGCAGCGCATCGAGATGCACCTGGTGAGCCGGCGGGACCAGATCGTCTCGCTGAACGGCGAGCGCTTTGCGTTCGAGGAAGGGGAGACCATCCACACCGAGTACTCGCACAAGTTCACCGTGGAAGGGCTGCGGGCTTTGGCGGTGAAGGCGGGGTTCCGGCCGGGGGCGGTGTGGACGGATCCGGAGAGGCTCTTCAGCGTGCATTGGCTTTCGGCCTGATTTTGGTTCCGGGGCCGGGGCGAGTCCCGGCCCCGAACCTCAACCGGCATAACCCAGGCCGGAATCGTCCGCCAAACGCAACGGGCACAATACCCCTTCCCCGCGCGGCCCCGCACCCGCCAAGTGCGCCCCCCGCCACCCCCGTTGGAGTGCAAAGACCATGAAAGCAACCTGGAACGGCGTCACCATCGCCGAAAGCGACGACACCGTGCTTGTTGAAGGCAACCACTATTTCCCGATGAGCTCGCTCAATCGCGACCATGTGACCTTCAGCAACCACAAGACCACCTGCGCCTGGAAGGGCACGGCCAGCTACTACTCGCTGCTGGTCAATGGCGAGCTCCACACCGACGCCGCCTGGTACTACGCCGACCCGAAGCCCGAAGCCGAGGAAATCCGCGATCGCGTGGCGTTCTGGAAGGACGTGAAGGTCACCGCGTCGTGACCACGGCCGCATTCGCCCCACCATTCATCCGGCCCGCCGAGCTGCAGGCCGCGCTGCGCGAGCAAGGCTATGCCGTGTTGAGCCCGCAAGGCGTGAGCGACTGGCTGGGCGTGCCGCTTGCGCAGCTCGAGGCGCTGCATGCCGACTGGAACGATCTCCCGCCGGATGAATACCTGAAGGACGGCGGGCGCTATCGCACGCGGCGCCACGCCTGCTTCACGGTCGAAGGCGATTCGGTCGCGCAGGCGCCGCACCGCGCGCACTGGCAGCCGGTCGAATACAACGCGCTGCATGGCGGCATGCAGCGATGGTTCGCGCCTATGCATGAAGCCACCGTGGCGCAGCCGGCCTGGCAGCGCCTGCTGCAGCGCCTGGGCGAAGCCGCGAGCGGCATGCGCGGCGCAGCGGCGGCGCAGCCCTGGTTCGTCGAGGCGCACCAGTTCCGCATCGACACCGCGGGCGGCATCGGACGGCCCACGCCCGAAGGCGCGCACCGCGATGGCGTCGACCTGGTGGCGGTGGCACTGGTCGGGCGCAGCGGCATCAAGGGCGGTGAAACGCGCGTGTTCGAAGCCAGCGGCCGCCGCGGCGAGCGCTTCACCATGACCGAGCCCTGGACGCTGCTCCTGCTCGACGACGCGCGCGTAATCCACGAGTCCACGCCGATCCAGCCGCTCGAGGAGGGCGGCGCAGGCTGGCGCGACACGCTGGTCGTCACCTGCCGCGCCGGAGGTTTCCAGGGGGATTGATCCCGCTGGCTTGAGTCCTACAGCCATCGCCCGGCGCAGAGGTTAAATTCGGGGCCCGGCCCGGTTGCGAGCCGCGCCTGTCCGCGAACGAAAAAGTGAGGTCCGCCATGTTCAATCACATCCTGGTTCCGATCGACGGCTCCGAAACTTCCATGCTCGCGGTCAGCAAGGCCAGCGGCCTGGCGCTGGCGTTCGGAAGCCGCATCACGTTGATCCACGTGATCGACAACTATCCCTTCATCGGCGTGGGTGCGGACTATGCGCTGGGCCAGAACGAATACCTGGCCGCAGCCACCGCGAGCGCGAATGCGGCGCTCGCGCGCGGCGTGGCGGCGCTCGCCGCCGAAGGCCTGCACAGCGACCAGCGCGTGATCGACGGCCACGTGGTGCACGAAGGCATCGTCGACACCGCCATCGCCATCGCGGCTGACCTGATCGTGATGGGCTCGCACGGGCGCAGCGGCATCGAGAAGCTGCTGCTGGGCAGCGTCACGCAGCGCGTGCTGCAGGACGCGCCGATGCCGGTGCTCGTGGTCAAGGGCGGGCTGTAGGAAAAGAGGCGCCGAAGAAGTCCGGCGGGCTCTGCAGGCACAAGGCCTGCTGCGTGACCGGATGCACGAAGCCCAGCTCGCTGGCGTGCAACAGCAGGCGCGGCGCACGCGCCTGGACGTCGGCATTGCCGTAGAGCGCATCCCCCAGGATCGGATGGCCGATCGACAGCAGGTGCACGCGCAATTGATGCGAGCGCCCCGTGAGCGGCTCCAGCAGCAGGTGCGTGGCCTCGGTCTTTCCATCCGGCGCTGAAGACGAAGACAGCGCACGCCAGCGCGTGAGGCTGGGCTTGCCGGCCGGGTCCACCTTCTGCAGCGGACGGTTGGGCCAGTCGGCCATCAGCGGCGCATCGATGACCGACCATTCCTCCTGCACCGGCAGCGCGCCGTCCACGATGGCCTCGTAGCGCTTGTGCACGCGGCGCTCGGCAAAGGCGTCACCGAGCGCCCGCTGCATGGCGGCGCCGCGCGCCATCAGCACCAGGCCGCTGGTCGCCATGTCGAGCCGGTGCACGACCAGCGCGTCGGGCCAGCGCCGCATGGCGCGCGCGCTCAGGCAGTCCTGCTTGTCTTCGCCGCGCCCGGGCACGCAGAGCAGGCCGGCGGGCTTGTTCAGCACCAGCAGGTGGGCGTCTTCGTGGATGAGGTCGATGTCCGGCATAGGTAGACGGGAGTGTAGGGAGCAGAGCCCGCGTTCACTGCTGCACCTTGGCGCTGCGCTCATGCGAAGCTCATGAAGCCTCGGCTATCCTCGAGCAGATGTCCGGCCCTGCCTCCCCCGTTCCCGCTCCCGTTTCCCCGGGCTTCACCGAACTCCGGCGCGAGCGCGCGTTCATGCAGATGTGGGTGGCGCGGCTGTTCGGCACGGCGGCCTCGCAAATGCTGCTGGTGGCCATCGGCTGGCACATGTACGAGCTCACCGGCAGCGCCTGGGACCTCGGGCTCGTGGGCCTCTACCAGTTCGTGCCTGCCTTGCTGCTCGCGCTGCTGGCCGGCCATGTGGTCGACCGCCACCATCGCGGCCGCATCGTGGCGGCCTGTTTTGCGGTGCAGGGGCTGGTGGCGCTGGTGCTGCTGCTCGCGGTGGTGCAGCGCTTCGACACGCGCGGCCTGCTGCTGGGGCTGTCGCTGGTGCTGGGCGCGGTGCGGGCCTTCCAGATGCCGGCGCAGCAGGCGCTGACGCCATTGCTGGTGCCGCCCGCCATGCTGCCGCGCGCCATGGCTTTCAGTTCGGCCGGCATGCAGGGCGCGATCATCGGCGGGCCGGCGCTCGGCGGCCTGCTGTTCGTGGCCGGCATGGCGGTGGTGTATGGCGCCAGCGTGCTGTGCTTCGCGGTGGCCTGCGCGCTGGTGCTGCGGCTGCGCTATGCCTACACGCCGGCCGCGCGCGAGCCGGTCACGCTGGCCACGGTGTTCGCGGGCGTCGATTTCATCTGGAAGCGCAAGCCGGTGCTCGGCGCCGTCTCGCTCGATCTTTTCGCGGTGCTGCTGGGCGGCGCGGTGGCGCTGCTGCCGATCTACGCCAAGGACATCCTGCACACAGGGCCCTGGGGGCTCGGCCTGCTGCGCGGTGCGCCGGCCGTGGGCGCGCTGGCGATGTCGATCGCCCTCACGCGCCGGCCCATCGAGCGCAACATCGGCCGCACGCTGCTGATGGCCGTCGGGCTCTTCGGGCTCTGCATGGTGGTGTTCGGCATTTCGCGCAGCTTCATCGTTTCCCTGGTTGCGCTGGCGGTGTCCGGCGGGGCCGACATGGTCAACGTGGTAATCCGCCAGACCCTGGTCCAGCTCGAGACGCCCGATGCGATGCGCGGGCGGGTGAGCGCGGTCAATTCGATCTTCATCGGCGCGAGCAACCAGCTGGGCGAATTCGAGTCGGGCGCCACGGCGGCGCTGCTCGGCCCGGTGGGCTCGGTGGTGGTGGGCGGCGTCGGAACCATGATGGTGGCGCTGGGCTGGTTCAAGCTGTTTCCATCGCTGGCGCAGCGGGACCGGCTGGTGGTCGCGATGCCCGCGGCGGCCAAGTAGAGCGCCGCGCCGCGGCGGTCAGAAGACCGAAAACGCCAGGGGCGCATCGATCGTGAGGTCGCTCTGCGCCTCGGCCACGCAGGGCAGGATCCAGCCCTCGGCCTTTTCCTCGGCGCTCAGGCCGGGCCATTCGATGATGTGGCGGATGGATCCCGACACCAGCTGGCAGATGCAGGTGCGGCAGGTGCCGTTGCGGCAGGAGCTCGGCATCTCGATGCCGGCCGCCTCGGCCGATTTCAGCAGCGTGGTGCCGGCCTCGGCGTCGAAGCCGAGGCCCGACGGTTCGAGCCGGACCCTCATCGCTGCGGAGGCTGTGGTTGCTGCTGCTGCTCGCGGCGCTGTTCGCGCAGCATGAAGAGATAGAGGCTTTCGACCTTCTCGCGCGCCCATGGCGTCTTGCGCAGGAACTTGAGGCTGGAGCCCACGCTCGGGTCGATGGCGAAGCAGCGGATCGGAACGAGTTCGCCGAGCCGCTCCCAGCCGTAGTGATCGGCCAGCGCCGTGACGATGGCCTCGAGCGTGAGCCCGTGCAGCGGATTGCGGGGCTGGGCCGGCTTGGCGGGCGCCGAGGCCGGCCCGGCGGGGGCCTCGTCGGTCACTTGTTCTTGAGCTTGCCGCGCGGGATCACCGCCGTGGTGATCGTGCGCACGGGTTCGATGCCGCCGGTGCCCACCGGCTTGGGCGGCGAAGTGTCCTTCTTCGGTTTCTTGGCTTCCTTGTTTGCGCGCTGTTGACCCTTGGCCATATCGACTCCTTTTGATGCTGCGTATGCGGCGTAGTAGCGGGCAGTTTAGCGGTGCGGCGACAATACGCAGTTCCTTTTGATTTCCCCGCATCCATGTCAGATCACGAAGTTCGCCCCGCCACCATGCGCGACGCCAAGGCCGTCGCCGAAGTCCATGCCCTGGCCGCCAAGGCTGCCTACGAAGGCATCCTGCCCGAAGAAGAGCTGCGCGTGCTGGCGCCCACCTCGCGCGAAGCCAAATGGCGCGAAGCCATCGAGTTCAGCGAGCCGCAGGTGCAGGTGGCGGTGCAGGACGGAGAAATCGTCGGCTTTGTCGGCTTCGACCGCTCGCGCGATCCCAAGACACCGTCCACCACGGGCGAGATCTGGGCCCTGTACGTCAAGCCCGAGCATTGGGGCCAGGGCATCGGCGTCGCCCTCTGGGACGCCGCGCGCGAAGGCCTCGAGGAAGAGGGCTGCACCACGGTCACGGCCTGGGTGCCCATCCGCAATGACCGCGCCATGCGCTTCTTCGAACTCGCCGGCTTCAAGCGCGAAATGAAGACCGCCAAGACCACCGCGCTGGGCACCGTGCGGGTCGAAGAGATCCGCCTCAAGCGAAGCGTCGCCTGAAGCCTGACGCCCGACGGCCGCCCGTGTACGGGTATTGCCGGCGCGCGCCGCGGTTGCGGCTAAGCTCGCCGCTTCTTTTTTCCCCACACCGACCCTTGCCATGGCCACCAGCCTGCTTCTGCTGCTCGACGACATCGCCACCGTCCTGGACGACGTCTCGGTCCTCACCAAGGTGGCCGCCAAGAAGACGGCCGGCGTGCTCGGCGACGACCTTGCGCTCAATGCGCAGCAGGTCTCGGGCGTCAAGGCCGACCGTGAGCTGCCGGTGGTCTGGGCGGTGTGCAAGGGCTCGTTCGTCAACAAGCTTATCCTGGTGCCCGCGGCGTTGGCCATCGGCACCTGGCTGCCCTGGCTGGTCACGCCGCTGCTGATGGTGGGCGGTGCCTTTCTTTGCTTCGAGGGTTTCGAGAAGCTCGCCCACAAGTTCCTGCACAAGCAGGAGCACGAGGCCGACACCGCGCGCCATGAGCGCGCCGTGGCCGACGAGGCCGTCGACGTGGTGGCGGCCGAGAAGGACAAGATCAAGGGCGCGGTGCGCACCGACTTCATTCTGTCGGCCGAGATCATCGCCATCACGCTGGGCACCGTGCAGGGCCAGTCCTTTGTCACGCAGTTCACCGTGCTCGCGGGCATTGCGCTGGTCATGACCATCGGCGTCTACGGCCTGGTGGCCGGCATCGTGAAGCTCGACGACGCGGGCCTCTACCTGAGCCGGCAGGCGGGCAAGGCCGCGCAGGCCCTGGGCCGCGGCATTCTCGCGGCCGCGCCCTGGCTCATGAAGGCGCTGTCGGTGGCCGGCACCGCGGCCATGTTCCTGGTGGGCGGCGGCATCCTGGTGCACGGCGTGCCGGCCCTCGGCCATGCCGTGGAAGACTGGGCCAAGGCCACCGGCGGCGTGTTCGGCGCGCTCGGGTCGATGGGGGTGAATGCGGGCATCGGCATCGTGGCGGGCGCCATCGTGCTGGCGTGCGTGGAACTCGCCGGCAAGCTGCGCGGCAAGAAGGGCTGAGCCCCGCCGGCTGCAGGGCCGGCCCATTGCCGCTCTATTTGCCGCGCTGGAACAGCCCGACCGCCACCAGCGCCACGCCCAGCACCAGCGCGAACCAGCCGACCAGGTACGCACCGGCCACCATCTCGAACCAGCGCGTGCCCTGCAGGAAGCGCGGCGCCAGCAGGACGGCGGCGCCGATCACGAGGCAGAGAATGCCGCGCTCGAGCGTGCGGAGTTGTCGTTTGGGTTGCGCCATGGCTTCTTCGCTTGGGGATGGTGGGTTGCGTCAGTGCGACATTGTCCCGCGCATTGCGGCCGGATGGCCCTGCAGCGGGAACGACTTGCCCGTGGGCACCAGCGTGTCGCCGTCCACGCGCAGGATCGTGATGTCCTGGTCGATGAAGTTGCCCACGTAGAGGTACTTGCCGTCGGCGCTCCACACGGCGCCTTCGGGCAGGCCGCGCACCACCACCTCGTTGGCGCGCGTGACCTTCTTGCCATCGATCTTCAGCAGCACCACCGAGCCGTTGCGGTTGTAGAAGTAGGCGTTCTTCGCCGAGTTGCTGCCGCGCAGGATCACGACCACCGCATGCTTGCCGGTCGGGCTCACGGCCAGGCCCTCGGGCCCGTCGCCGACCACCACCTTGTCGACCACGCGCGGCGGCGCCGCTTCGAGGTCGATCACGCTGACCGTGTCGACCTGCCCGTCGGAGGCGCCCGAGCTGCCGTTGTCGGCCGTGAGCGCGAGCTTGCCGTCGGGCGTCACGTCGACGTTGTAGGGCCAGAGGCCGGCCGCGAGGTCGACCTTGTTGTAGCTGACCTTCTCGCCGTTCACCTCGAGCAGCGCGATCTTGTGGCTGGTGAACTTGGCCGCCAGCGCGCGCTTGCCGTCGGGCGTGAAGCGCACGTGCGCCACCGAATCGCCCATGGCGACGGTGTCGATCAGCGTCACCTGCTTGCCCGCGATGCGCAGCACGCTGACCGAGTTGTCGGCGCGGTTGGCCACCAGCGCGAGGTTGCCGGCGCGGTTGATCGACAGGCCCGAGGGCTGCTTGCCCACGGTGAGCGTGTCGAGCAGCCTGGGCGGGGTGGTGCTCAGGTCGAGCACGAAGAGGCGGTTGTCAGGCACCTGCCTGCGGATGCCGTTCTCTTCCACCACGTTGAGCGAATTGGCCACCAGCGCCAGCGTTTCGCCGGGGGTGATCGCGAGGTTGACGGGCGGGCCGGCGATGGTGTTGTCCAGCTGCAGGCTGCCGACCAGCCTGGGCGCCAGCGGATCGGTGCCGATGTCCAGCACCTGCACCGTGTCGCGCCCCATCGGCGCGAGGATCACGGCGCCGGCGTCGCTCCACGACTGCTTCTCGTCGTTGGCCACCAGCATCAGCTGGCGCTGGGGCACGGTGGGGGTCAGGTTCGTGCAGCCCGTGAGGGCGGCCAGGGCAAGCGCGGCCAGTCCGGCTGGATGGAATTTCATGAGGCGGTCTCCGTGTTGTAGGTCTTTGTGCGGCGGGCCGCAGGCGCCCGCAGCGCATGGTAGCGGCACAATCGATCGATCCACCATCGAGAGCGGCACGCATGACCATCGAGATCTCCAAGGAAGCCCGCCAGCAGGCGATCGCGTCGATCGAGCGCTACTTCAACGAGAACATGGAAGAAAAGATCGGCAACATCGCGGCCGGCGCGCTGCTCGGCTTCTTTCTTGAAGAGGTCGGCCCCATCGTCTACAACAAGGCCGTGGCCGACGTGCAGGAGCGGCTGCAGTCGCGCATCTCGGAGGTCGATCTCGAAGTGCACGAGGACGAGTTCCAGTACTGGCGCAAGTTCGAACGGCAGAAAAAGAGCCGGTAGCCTGCGCCGGGCGTCGTGCGCACGCATCGTCCGGCGTTCAAAGATGCTTCCAAACGTTGCAGAATCCCAAGCCATGCAACCACACCGTCCCATTTCGCGTTTTGCGCCTTCTTCGCTGCTGCGCACCCTTGCCGCCTTGCCGCTCGTCCTGGCCGCTTCCCTCGCGGCTGCCCAGCAGGATCCGGCGTCGTTCCCACTGGATTCGGTCGGCTACCTGAACGAGGAGCTGCCGCGCATGGAGGCTGCCATCGCCGCCAGGGACCGCAGCTTCTTCCACGGCGCGATGGCCCGCACGGTGGAGTTCTCCGAGCGCTGGGGCTTCAAGGCGCAGGCCAATCCCGACCTGGCCAAATATCCGATGTGCACCGAGGCGGTGATGGACTATGTGGTCGTCGGCATGTGCAGGCTCAATCCCGCGAGCGATGGGTGCGAGCCCGGACTGGCGCCGCGTTTCGAGGCGAATGTGCAGCGCTGCCGCGAGGTGGCGGCGCGAAAATAGGCGTCCCGTCCTTCGACGCCAAAGAAAGTCCCCGCATGCGATGCGGGGCGGAGACACCATGGACTACTCCCGCTACCAGACCCTTGCCATCACGCGCCGCGGCGCCCATGGCGCGGTGCTCGACATCCAGATGCGCGCGGCCAACGGCAAGCTGCCCACGGCCGGCCACGACGGCCATCGCGAACTGGCCGAGATCTGGCGCGACGTGGCGGCCGACGACACGGTGCGCTGCGCGGTGCTGAGGGGCGAGGGGCTGGGCTTCTCGGGCGGCGGCGACCTGGCCATGGTGCAGGACATGACCACCGACGACGCGGTGCGCCAGCGCGTCTGGAAAGAAGCCCGCGACCTGGTCTACAACATCATCAACTGCGACAAGCCCATCGTGAGCGCAATGCACGGCCCGGCCGTGGGCGCGGGCCTGGTGGCGGGGCTGCTGGCCGACATTTCCATCGCGAGCAAGGACGCGAAGATCGTCGACGGCCACACGCGCCTGGGCGTGGCGGCGGGCGACCACGCAGCCATCGTCTGGCCGCTCCTGTGCGGCATGGCCAAGGCCAAGTACCACCTGCTGCTGTGCGAACCGGTGAGCGGCGCGGAGGCCGAGCGCATCGGCCTGGTGTCGCTCGCGGTGGACGAGGCCGAGCTGCTGCCGCGCGCCTACGAAGTAGCCGACCGGCTCGCGGCCGGCAGCCAGAGTGCGATCCGCCTGACCAAGTACGCGCTCAACAACTGGCTGCGCCAGGCCGGCCCGACCTTCGACGCCTCGCTGGCGCTCGAATTCATGGGCTTCACGGGCGCCGACGTGCGCGAGGGCGTGGCCTCGCTGCGCGAGCGGCGCGCGCCGAACTTCGGCTGATCGGTCAAGCCTTGCGCAGGCCCTGCAGCGTCTGCAGCAGCACGACGCGCGTCTGCCCCAGCACCATGCCCTTCCATTCGTCGTTGTCGCAGTAGAACGCGTCGCGCAGCTGCTGGCGGATTTCGCGCTTCTGCGCCTCGGGCGCCTGGGGGTGGCGGCGCAGCCAGGTGTCGGCGCGCAGGCGGGTCAGCACTTCGCCGTCGGGCAGCGTGCCGAACTCCAGGCCCATGGGCGCGATGCTGGCGTTGGGGCACTCGTCGTAGGCGATGGAGACCACCGGTCCCGACACGTCGGCCGAGGCCGAATCGCCGGCAAAGGGCGCGAATACGTCGGCGCCCCACCAGGCTTGCGCCTGTGCAAGATCGGCCGGCGCATTGCGGCCCGGGTAGATCTTCTCGCCGTGGCCGTAGGGACCGAGGCCGGTATGGACGTCGATCCAGCCGATGTGCGTGGCCGACGCGGCGTAGCTGCGGAGAATGGCGCGCATCGTGCGGTTGCTCCACGAAGGCGCGGTGCCGCCGTAGAACAGGCCATCGGGCGAGCTGTATTGGCCCCGGGTGACGGCTGCGCGGAAAGCGCGCACGCCGTGCTTCTCGACATAGGCGGCCATGGCGGCATCGTCGGCGGGCGTCGGCGGCCAGGTGGCGGGCAGCACCAGCGGCTCGACCTCGGCGTACTCCGCATTCACCGGCAGCGGCGCGCCGAAGTCGATGTGGTTGCGGTTCAGGTCGATGTTGTCCTCGTTGGTGCGGTGCAGGTGCGAAAAGCCGTGCGGGTTGACCGCATGCACCAGCAGCAGCGCCACGCCCGCCTGTTCGAGCCGGCCCAGCAGGTCGGCGTCGTGCAGCGTGGCGAGCTGCGCGCCCGAGCCGCAGAAGCCCTCGGGGCCGTGCGTGCCCGAGGTGACGAGCAGCAGCTTCTTCGCGTTCCTGGTGCCGATCAGCGCCACGTCGGTCGCCAGTTCCTCGCCGAGCGCGCCGCGATGCGTCGGCAGCACGAAGGATTCGACCGCGGCGCCGCGCATTGCCGCGGCATCGAGAAACTTGGCGCGCGCTTCGGCGTAGGTGCCCGAGAAATGGCGGGTGGCGGCAGTGGAGGGGGTGTGCATGGGGGCTCCTGTGCGTGGATGTCGTGAGTGTTGTTCGTCAGGCGGCTGCGTGGGCACCGGCCGCATCGATGTCGCGGCCCGTGTGGTCGCGCAGCCAGACGAGGCCGAGCAGCGACACCACCGTCATCGCCACAAGGTACCAGGCCGGCGCGAGCTTGCTGCCGGTGGCATTGAGCAGCCAGGTGCTGATGAAGGGCGCAAAGCCGCCGAACAGCGCCACGCCCACGCTGTAGACCAGCGACATGCCGCTCGCGCGCACCGCCTTCGGGAACATCTCCGGCAGCATCGTGATGCCCGGCACCGTCTGGACCACGAGGCCGACGCTCAAGACGCCGAGCACGATGAACAGCACGGCAGGTGTCGGCGAGGCGTTGAGCCACAGGAAGCCCGGATAGATCAGCACCGCCAACGCCATGCGGCTCCAGAGGATCAGCGGCTTGCGCCCGACCACGTCCGACAGCCGCCCCACCAGTGGCGCCAGCGCGAACGAGATCAGGCCCGTGAGCGCAGCGCCGAACAGCGCCACCGAGGGCGTGAGCCCGAGTTCGCGCACCGCATAGGTCGGCATGTAGAAGGTCACCACATAGGCGGCCGTGGTGCCGCCGACCAGCGAGAGAATCGCGGCCAGCACCGTCCGGCCGTGCCGCGTGCAGACGATCTTCAGGCTGCTTTCGCGCGGCGCGACGGCCGCCTCCGGCGAGATGTGCAGCGACTCCTCGAGGTGGCGGCGGATGTACATGCCCACGGGTGCGATCAGCATGCCCAGCACAAAGGGCACGCGCCAGCCCCAGCTCTGCATGGCCTCTGGCGTGAGCGAGAAGCTCAGGCCGCCCACCACCACGGCGCCGAGCATCACACCCAGGCCCTGGCTCGCGAACTGCCAGCTGGCCATGTAGCCGCGGTTGGCCGGCGTGGCGTGCTCGACCAGCAGGGTGGTCGATGCGCCCACCTCTCCGCCGGCCGAGAAGCCCTGGATCAGCCGCGCCAGCACGATGACGATGGGCGCGGCTACGCCGATGGCCGCATAGGTGGGCGTGAAGGCGATCAGCGCGCAGCCCAGTGCCATCAGGAAAATGGTGAGCGTCATGGCCTTCTTGCGGCCCGCTCGGTCGGCGTACGCGCCAATCACGATGCCGCCCAGCGGCCGCATGATGAAACCCACGCCGAAGCTCGCCACTGTGAGCAGCAGCTGGCCGTAGGAATCGAAGGTCGGGAAGAACAGCTTGCCGATCACCAGCGCGAGAAAGCCGTAGACAGTGAAGTCGAAGAACTCCAGGCCGTTGCCGATGGTGGTGGCGACGATGGTGCGGCGCCGGCTGGTGCTCGTGGCGGCGGGGATCGCGGAGTTCGCGGGGAAAAGGGCGCTCATGTCTCTCCAGTGTCTTGTTGCAATGGCAGGCCGGGGGAAGTGCCTGATCGGCGTCGGATGCTAAAGAGTGGGTCCGCTGCTGAAAAGACAATAATTGGGCGATGACGATAACTTTTGGTTGTCATTCCCTCCGATGAAACCCAATCAGCTGCATGCCTTCGTGGCCATGGTCGAGCAGATGAGCATCCGCGCTGCGGCGCGCGTGCTGGGGCTTTCGCAGCCCGCGGTGACCAAGATCGTTCGCGAGCTGGAGCGCGAGGTGGGCGCGCCGCTGGTGGAGCGCAGCGTCAAGGGCGTGCGGCTCACCGAATACGGCGAGGCCTTTGCGCCGCGCGCGCGGCTGCTCCTGGCCGACATGCGGCGCGCACGCGACGAGATCGCGCAGATCCGCGACGGCGTCAAGGGCACGGTATCGATGGCCGTGAGCGCCTCGTTCGCGCTCACGGTGCTGCCCGTGGCGTTCAAGGATTTCCACACACGCCTGCCCGCGGTCCATGTGCAGTTCAGTGAGGCCGTGCTGCCGATGATGCTGTCGCGGCTGCGCGAGGGCTACCTGGACTTTGCGGTGGCCCATGTGGTGCCCGGCACGCTCGACGCGGAGTTCGAGGCGCTCGAGCTCTTTCCGGTGCAGCTGGTGATCGGCATGCGCGAGCGGCATCCGCTGCGTGCGAGCCGGTCGCTGCGCGAGCTGTACACGGCCGAATGGATACTGCCCGGCGACGGCGACCACTTCAGCGGCCGCGACACGATCTCGCCGCTGCTGCCGCTCGGCCTGCCACCGCCAGCACGCGTGATCCAGGGGCAGTCGGTCACCGTGGCGCTGGCACTGGTGGGCACCATGGACCTGATCGGCATGTTCGTGGAGCCGCTGGTGCGCCTGACCTTCAAGCGCCACGGCATCCGCCGGGTCGAGGTGGAGGAACCGCTGCCCGTGCTCAGCGTGTGCGTGATACGCCGGCGCGGCCAGCTGCTGACGCCGGCCGCGCAGCACTTCGTCGAGTGCATCCAGCGCGCTTCCTTGGCTGCGATGAATGCCTGATCAGGCCGGTGGGTAGGCGGCACCCGCTTCGCCCGGAACCCAGGGCGCGTACTTGTGCATCGCACGCTCGAACAGCGGCGAGGCGGTCCAGCCCGCGAGCCAGGCGCGCAGCAGCGGCCAGGGCTGGCTTTCGAACCACGCGGGCTCGACCATCGCGAACTGCCGCACGAAGGGCATGACGGCGGCATCGGCCAGCGCCGCCCGCGCGCCGAAGAGCTGCGGCCCGGCACTGGCGAGCCGAGCTTCCAACTGCAGCAGGAACTGCGCACCCAGCTCGCGCGCGCCGCCGGCGGGCGCGTCCGCGAAGCGGCCCGGGTATTTGTAGCGGTCCAGCTGCGGCTTGAAGTGCTTGTCGCATGCGGCGACGAGCACGAGCATGCCGTCGAGCGTGCCCGCCTCGGGCGCGAGCCAGCGCAGCGGATCGTTGCGGCGCAGCGTCCACAGCATGATGTCGAGGCTCTGCTCCAGCACGGTGGCGTCGGGCAGCACGAGCACCGGCACCGTGCCCTTGGGCGAGGCGGCGAGCATTTCTTGCGGCTTGTTCTTCAGCACCACTTCGCGCAGCTCGCAGCGCTCGCCGCTGGCGGCCAAGGCCAGCCGGGCGCGCATCGCGTAGGGGCAGCGGCGAAAGCTGTAGAGGATGGGCAGGCGAGGGTCTTGCATCGAGCGCAGGAGTCTATGCGCGCGGCAGCGCCGGTGGAAGACCGGTCGTACTCAAACGCAACTGTGTTGCGATGGTTCATATAATGCAATTCTGTTGCATATAGGGCCATCCCCATGACCGACCGCCTCCCCGTCACCGTGCTGTCCGGCTTTCTCGGCGCCGGCAAGACC
Organism: Variovorax sp. VRV01; assembly: GCF_014852545.1. Classification (NCBI taxonomy): domain Bacteria; kingdom Pseudomonadati; phylum Pseudomonadota; class Betaproteobacteria; order Burkholderiales; family Comamonadaceae; genus Variovorax; species Variovorax sp. VRV01. The sequence continues at coordinate 118,372 of NZ_JACVBS010000006.1, read as the reverse complement.
ACGCTGCTCAACCACATCCTGCACAACCGCGAGGGCCGCCGCGTGGCGGTCATCGTCAACGACATGAGCGAGGTCAACATCGACGCGGCGCTGGTGCGGAACGGCGGCGCCGAGCTCTCGCGCACCGACGAGAAGCTGGTCGAGATGAGCAACGGCTGCATCTGCTGCACGCTGCGCGAAGACCTGCTGCTCGAAGTGGGCCGGCTCGCGAGGGAAGGGCGCTTCGACCAGCTGGTGATCGAATCGACCGGCATCTCCGAGCCGCTGCCGGTGGCCGAGACCTTCACCTTTGCCGGCGAGGACGGCAAGAGCCTGGCCGACGTGGCGCGCCTGGACACCATGGTGACGGTGGTCGATGCCTTCAACTTCCTGCGCGACTACGGCTCGCCCGACAGCCTGGGCCAGCGCGGCCAGTCGCTGGGCGACGAGGACACGCGCACCGTGGTCGACCTGCTGATCGAGCAGATCGAGTTCTGCGACGTGCTGGTGGTCAACAAGGCCGACCTCGTGAGCGCCGAGGAGCGCGCGCGCCTGGTGGCCATTTTGCGCAGCCTCAATCCGCGTGCGCGCATCGAAATTGCGGCGTTCGGCCGCGTCGGGCTCGACCGCGTGCTGGACACCGGCCTGTTCGACTTCGAGCAGGCCGAACGCGCACCCGGCTGGCTGGCCGAACTGCGCGGCGAGCACCCGCCCGAGAGCGAGGCCTACGGCATCCGCAGCTTCGTCTATCGCGCGCGCCTGCCGTTCCATCCCCAGCGCTTCTGGGAACTGGTGCAAGGCGAGTGGGAGGGCGTGGTGCGCTCCAAGGGGTTTTTCTGGCTGGCGAGCCGCGCCACGCGGGCCGGTTCATGGTCGCAGGCGGGCGGTGCCTGCCGCTATGGCGTCGCAGGCCTGTGGTGGGCCGCCGTGCCGCGCGAACACTGGCCGGCCGACGAGGAAGCGCTGGAAACCATCCGCAGGAACTGGGACCCGGCCACCGGCGATGCCCGCCAGGAGCTGGTGCTGATCGGCATCGGCATGGACGAGGCCGCCCTGCGTGCGCGGCTCGATGCCTGCCTGCTGACCGAAAGCGAAATGCGCCACGGCGCTTCGTCGTGGGCGAATCTGCCCGATCCTTTTCCGTCCTGGAACCTGTAGCCGGTCCGGGGCTCAGCCCCTGCATTCCCCGCAGGTGCCGTGCAGCGTGAGCGCGGTGTGGCGGGTGTCGATGCCCTGCTTGCGCAGCTCGCGGCCGAGCCGGCTCATCACCTTGGGCAGCTCGGGATCGGAGGGCAGCGCGAGCACCTTGTGGCACTGGTCGCATTCGAAAGTGTTGCCCGAAGCGGCTTCCACGTGGCGCGAAAAGCGGTTGACGCGGTCCGCGCCCACGCGCCGGTCGCACAGGCCGGCGTCGACCAGGCGGTCGAGCACGCGGTACACCGTGACGCGGTCGGGCGCCTCGCCGGCGGCGGCGGTGTAGGCGGCCACCACATCGTCGTGTGTGAGCGGCTGCGAGGCGTGCTCCAGCAATTCGAGCACGGTCTGCGCGGCGCGCGTCACGCGCAGCCCGCTGCTGCGCAGCAGGGCTTCGCTGGCGGACGCCGTCGCGGCGATGGAGGGCTTCGGATGCGGGCTCATTGGTTTTCCTGGAACCGACATTGTGTTGCATTCCGTGAGCCCGCGCCCTGGGCGGCCCGAATGCGCTAAGGTCTGGTTTTTCGCGTTCCTGAATACCTTCTACCGACCATGTCCAGATCCCCGATCGAAATCGAGACCGCTCCGAATCCCACCGCCACGGTGATCGTGATGCACGGCCTGGGCGCCGACGGGAACGATTTCGTGCCGATTGCCAACGAGCTCGACCTTTCGAGTGTGGGCCCGGTGCGCTTCGTTTTTCCCAATGCACCGGTGATCCCCGTCACCATCAACGGCGGCTACCGCATGCCGGCCTGGTACGACATTGCCGTGGCCGACCTGGCGGCGCGCGAGGACGAGGCCGGCCTGCGCCGCTCGCAGGCCACCATCGAGGCCTTGATCGCCAACGAGAAAGCCCGCGGCATCGCGGCCAACCGCATCGTGGTGGCGGGCTTCTCGCAGGGCTGCGCCATGGCGCTCCTGACCGGGCTGCGCCACACCGAGCGGCTGGCCGGCATCGTCGGCCTCTCGGGCTACCTGCCGATTGCCGCCACCACCGCGGCCGAGCGGCATGCGGCCAACCACGACACCCCGGTTTTCCTGGCCCACGGCCGGCAGGACCCGGTGGTGCCGCTCGAACGGGCCCTGCAGTCGCGCGACGCGCTCACCGCGCTGGGCCATCCCGTCGAGTGGCACGAATACACGATGGCGCACTCGGTCTGCATGGAAGAAATTGCCGACCTGAACCGGTTTCTTCTGCGCGTGCTGGAGACAAGAAAATGATCCTCGTCATCGGACACGCCATGGCGAAACCCGAAACCCTGCAGGCGATGCTGGCCATCAGCGTGGAGCACGTGCTGCGCTCGCGCACCGAGCCCGGCTGCATCTCGCACGAGGTCAGCGCCGACGTGCAGCAGCCGCTGCGGCTCAGCTTCGTGGAGCGCTGGAGCGACATGGCGGCGCTGAAGGCGCATTTCCGCGTCGAGGCGTCGCGCGCCTTCGGCAAGGCGCTGGCCGCCATGGCCGACGGCACGCCGCAGATCTCCATCTACCAGTCGGAAGAGATCGAGCCCGCATGAGCCAAGCTATCAAAACAATAGCGGCGCGCAGCATAGCGGAAGGCGGGATTCCCTGCACGAGCAGCGCCCGCGCGGCCGTGCTACCTTCCAGCCCCTCAGAGATTGACGGGTCATAACAATATGAGCAGCAGATTGCAGGAGAGGCTGGGTGCGCTCTCAGCCGCGCGGTTGAAGGGCATGCGGCGCGGCATCGAGAAGGAAAGCCTGCGCGCGCTGCCGGACGGCAAGCTCGCGCTCACGCCGCACCCGCTGGCCCTGGGATCGGCGCTGACCCATCCGCACATCACCACCGACTTCAGCGAATCGCAGCTCGAGCTCATCACCGGCGTGCATGCCAGCGCCGAGTCGGCGCTGGAGGAGCTCACGCGCGTGCACCAGTTCACCTACCGCGTGCTCGCCTCGCTCGGCGACGAGCGCCTCTGGGTGTCGAGCATGCCCTGCGGCCTGCCGACCGACGAGACCATTCCCATCGGCCGCTACGGCTCCTCGAACGTCGGGCGTGCCAAGAGCGTCTACCGCATGGGCCTGAGCCACCGCTACGGGCGGCGCATGCAGACCATCTCGGGCATCCACTACAACTGGTCGCTGCCCGACGTCTCCAGCGAACAGTATTTCGCGCTCATCCGCAATTTCCGGCGCCATGCCTTCCTGCTGCTGTACCTGTTCGGCGCTTCGCCCGCGCTGTGCTCGAGCTTTGTCGCGGGGCGCCCGCACGAGCTGCAGCCACTGGGCGACGGCAGCATGTTCATGCCGCATGGCACGTCGCTGCGCATGGGGCGCCTGGGCTACCAGAGCGACGCCCAGGCCTCGCTGGCCGTGAGCTACAACAGCCTCGAGGGCTACGCTGCCTCGCTGCAGGACGCGCTCACGCGGCCCTGGCCGGCCTACGAGGCCATCGGCATCCGCAATCTCGGCGGCGACTACAACCAGCTGGCCACCAGCCTGCTGCAGATCGAGAACGAGTTCTACGGCACGATCCGGCCCAAGCGCGTGATCCACCCCGGCGAGCGCCCGCTGCATGCGCTGCGCGAGCGCGGCGTCGAGTACGTCGAGGTGCGGCTGATGGACCTCGATCCCTTCGAGCCGGTGGGCATCAACGCGCAGACCATGCGCTTTCTCGACGTGTTCCTGCTGCAGTGCCTTCTGAGCGACAGCCCGGCTGATACGCCCCAGGAAATCGCCGAGCTGGCCCACAACCAGCACCTCACGGCGGCGCGCGGACGCGAACCGGGCCTGCAATTGCTGCGCGGCGGGCGCGAGGTGGGGCTGGCCGACTGGGGCATCGAGCTGGTCGAGCAGTGCCGGCCCATCGCCGCCGCGCTCGACGCCGCGAGCGGCGGCACGCAGCATGCCGACGCGGTGCGCGCCGCGCTGGCCGCCCTGCAGAATCCCGGCAGCCTGCCTTCGGCGCGCGTGCTGGCGGCGGTCGAAGAGCGGCACGGCAATTCCTTCATCGGCTTCGTGCGCGCGCAGGCGGAGCAGACCCGCGCCACGCTGCTGGCGCTGCCGTTCTCGGCCGAGCAGCAGGCCGAATTCGAGCGCATGACCGAGGAATCGATCCAGGAGCAGAAGCGCATCGAAGCCGCCGACACCATGCCGTTCGAGATCTACCGGGAGCAGTACGTGTCCCCCGCGCGCCTGGGGCTGGGCCGCGGGCGGGTGGCCGTCGCGGCCTGACCGTCCAGCGCGTCCCACTGCCACACGGCCCGCCTGACGACAGGCGCGAGGCGCGATGGCCTACAGGCATTGGCCGGCATCGCCCACCGTGCGCGCTGCCACCGCGGCGACCATGGGTGGCATGCATTCCGAACGCTTCAGATTTTCACTCCGGCCCGTGGCTCGGCCGGAGATTGCGGCATGACTTTCAAGGCCTACCTTGTCGAGGACAGCCCGCTGATTCGCGAAAACCTCGTCGGCTTTCTGCACGACGTGGCCGACGCGGACGTGGTGGCCTGCGCCAGCAGCGAGGAAGAGGCCGTGCGCTGGCTCGACAATCACCGCGACGACTGGGACCTGACCATCGTCGATCTTTTCCTGCAACGCGGCAATGGCCTGGGCGTGGTCAGGGCCTGCCGCGGCCGCGCGGCCAAGCAGAAGGTCGTGGTGCTGAGCAACTACGCCACTTCCGAAATGCGCCAGCGCTCCGCGCAACTGGGCGCCGATGCCTTCTTCGACAAGTCGGCCGAGCTCGACCAGCTGGTGGCCTACTGCGAAACGCTGCGTCACGCGCGCGACTGAGCCCGCTTCCGGGCGGCCCCGCCGGGACGCCTTTCTGGGGTAAAACGCCACGCGGCCGTCGTGGCGGCCTTCGGCACACCCATTCCCAAGGAAAGAAAGCAGCGAGATGAGCAACAGCACCATCGACTTCAAGGGCCGCGTGGCCATCGTGACCGGCGCGGGCGGCGGCCTGGGCCGCCAGCATGCGCTGGCCCTGGCGGCGCGCGGTGCCAAGGTGCTGGTCAACGACCTGGGCGGTGCCCGCGATGGCTCCGGCGCCTCGGTGAGCGCGGCGCAGGCCGTGGTCGACGAGATCGAGGCCGCAGGCGGCCAGGCCATGGCCAACGGCGCCTCCGTCACCGATTTCGAGGCGGTGCAGGCCATGGTGAAGCAGGCGGTCGACGCCTGGGGCCGGGTCGACATCCTGGTCAACAACGCCGGCATCCTGCGCGACAAGAGCTTTGCCAAGATGGAGCTCGCCGATTTCAAGCTGGTGGTCGACGTGCACCTGATGGGCGCGGTGAACTGCACCAAGGCCGTCTGGGCGCTCATGAATGAGCAGAAGTACGGCCGCATCGTCATGACCACCTCGTCTTCCGGCCTCTACGGCAACTTCGGCCAGAGCAACTATGGCGCCGCCAAGCTCGCGCTGGTGGGGCTCATGCAGACACTGAGCATCGAAGGCGCGAAGAACGACATCCGCGTCAACTGCCTGGCGCCGACGGCGGCCACCCGCATGACCGAGGGACTGATGCCGCAGGAAGTGCTGGACGCGCTCAAGCCCGAGGCAGTGGTGCCCGCCATGCTGGTGCTGGCGGCCGAGAACGCGCCGAACCGCACCATCCTCTGCGCTGGCGCCGGCACCTTCGAGGCCGCGCACATCACGCTGACGCAGGGCGCCTGGCTCGGCATCGGCGTGGACACGCCCGAGCAGCTGGCCGCACGGCTCGCCGAGGTGACCTCGCGCGAGGGCGAGATCGTGCCGCAGAGTGGTTCGGCCCAGGGCAGCAACGAGGTCGGCAAGGCGATGGCCAACGCCCGCAAAGGCTGATCCGCAATCCGGTCCATGGCCGCTTGACCTCGAGTGCACTCGAGCATTTCCAATGGGTTTCGCCGGGCCTTCCGGTTCATTCATTCCCCAGGAAAGCAGCCATGAACACGACAGACGACAGCAGGGCGCTGGTGCAGCGCATCCATTCCGAGCTGGACCAGGGCAACGGCCAGTTCTTCATCGACAGCCTGGCCGACGACGCCCGCTGGACGCTCCAAGGCAGCACGCCGTGGTCGCGCACCTACGCGGGCAAGGCCGCCATCCGCGAAGAGCTGCTCGAGCCGCTGTTCGCGCAGTTCGCCGGGCCCTACGTGAGCAAGACCGAGCGCATCATTGCCGAGGGCGACCGCGTGGTGGTGCTGTTCAGCGGCGACGTGCCCACCCGGGCCGGCAAGCGCTACAACAACCGCTACTGCTACATCTACCGCATCGAAGGAGGCAAGGTGAAAGAGCTGATCGAGTACTTCGACACCGCACTGGTCGAGCAGGCGCTCGAGGCGCCGCCGGCGGCGGCTTCTGCCCATGCCGGCTGAGGGCGGCGCGCCCTTTCACATCGGGGAGCTGGCACAGCGCACCGGCCGCACCGTGCATGCCATCCGCTGGTACGAAACGCAGGGCCTGGTGCCGGGCGTCGTGCGCGACGATGGCGGACGGCGCCTGTACGGCGAGCTGCACGTCGGCTGGCTCGACCTGATGGACCGGCTGCGCCGCACCGGCATGTCGATTGCGGGGATGCGCGAATACACCGCGCTGGCGCTGCAGGGCAAGGCCACGCTGCGCCAGCGCCGCGACCTGCTTGCCGCGCACCGCGCGCGCGTGGCCGAGACCATTGCGGACTGGAACCAGGCGCTGTCGCTGGTCGAGCGCAAGATCGATTTCTACGACGACTGGATGCAAAGCGGCCACCGGCCGCCCCTGCTGCCCGCTGAAGCGCCGCGCGCGCCGCCGCCCCGGCGAAAGGCGCGGTAGCCCGGTTGCCTACTCCGCGATGAAGCCCGTGTCCTTGCGGATCGAATCGCGGTCGCGGTGGTTGTTCAGGCGGCCCAGCGTGTTGTCGAGCAGGCGCTTGAGCTTGTCGGCTGCGCCGCGGAAGGCTTCGTCGAGGGTGGTGGCGTGCTGGGTGACGGCCAGCGGCTGATGGTGGGCCAGGCGTGCTTCCATTACGCAGCACTTGTCTCCGGCGCCGGCCTTGTCGTGGTTCTCGTCGCTCAGATGCACTTCGACGCGGGTGACGTCGTCGACGAAGCGGCCCAGCTGCTGTTTGATCTCGGCGTCGGCCCAGCGCTCCAGCGCGTCCTTGTTGTTGACACCATTGCTCGTGTTGACCTGGATCTGCATGCCTTGTCCCTGATGATGGATGAACGAGCCTCTACTGTGCGCCCTAAACGCCCCAGGTACGCGTAGGCATGTTCCCCAACCCCCGGAACGGGGCGGGATTCAGCTCTGGATATAGGTCGTGAGCTGCGCGATGGTTGCCTCGTGGTCGGCAATGATGTCGTCCATCAGGTCCTGGATGGAGATCATGCCCACCACCTTGGTGCCGTCGACCACCGGCAGGTGGCGGAACTTGCGCTGGCTCATCAGCGCCATGCAGGCGCGCGTGCGGGTCTGCGGGGTCACGGTCATCACGTCGGGCGTCATGATCTCGCGGACCTTCATCTCCTTGGAGTTCTTGCCTTGCAGCGCCACCTTGCGGGTGTAGTCGCGTTCGGACAGGAAGCCCACCAGCCTGTCACCGTCCATCACCATCAGCGCGCCCACCTCGAAGCGCGCCAGCGTGGCCAGCGCATCGAACACGCTGGTGTCGGGCGAGGTGCGCCAGGCCGCGGAATCGTGACGCTTGAGCAGTTCGGAGACGGGTTTCATCGCGGTAACTCCATCAAAAAGGTTCGGCTTCGACCGGCGCGTCCATGCGCCGCACTCGGTCAAATGATAGGGGCGGAACCTCCTCCGCGATGCAAAAACCTCCAGGAGATTGCGTGTGCCGCGCCGGCACGCGCACCCACGCGAACTAAGGTGTTGCTGCGAGCACGCGGCTGAGCGCCACCGGGTCGCCCACCACGGTCTTGACCAGGCCCTTGTCGTCGAAGCTCACCTGGTACTCCGACCAGCTGTCGCGCCAGTAGCGCCAGATGGGCGCATCGAGGCTGGGGTTCTCGCTGGCCACCGGATAGCCGATGGCCATCAGCACCTGTTCGCGCGTCATGCCGGGCGCCACTTTTCCGGCCATGATGGCGTCGCGCACGGCGGGCGGGAAGGCGGCCATCTTCAGCTTGGGGTCTTCGGTCACCACGTAGCGCTGCGCGAAGTCGATCAGGGTGATGTTGCGGCTGTAGTCGTTCTTGATGCGCTGGGGCTTGCCCGCGAGATCGAGGTTGAACCAGCGGAAGTCGTAGCCCGTGATGCGCGCCGGCGTGCCCACGGCCACGATGCTGGTGCCCTGCTCGTCGTAGTTGATGTCGCTGATCGAGTTGCCGTAGGTGCGCATGTTGCAGCACAGGTAGCCGCTGACCAGCGGGCCCGGCGGCGGCGAGGGACGCTGGGCGTGGACGACGGTCGCGGGAACGACGGTGGCTGCCAGCAGGGCGGCAGCGGCAAGGCGCTTGAACATGGATTTCCCTCGGTACTTATTGAAAATGGCTGCGCATGCAGCGCGCGGATTCTAGAGGGCGCAGTGCGCCCAGGCGCAGGCAAAATGGGCCCGTGCAGCTACAGAAAGCGTAGCGGCGTGATTTGCCGCACAGCGCGGTCCACAATGCGCACCCGGCCTTCAGGCCCGCACCTTCCCCCACAGAGCGAAAGAAAGAACACCCTCGATGGCGATCCAGTGGTTCCCCGGGCACATGTACACGACCCAGAAGGCCATCACCGAGCGGGTGAAGGACATCGACGTGGTCATCGAACTGCTCGACGCGCGCCTGCCCGGCTCCAGCGCCAACCCGATGCTGGCCGAACTCACGGCTGGCCGGCCCACGCTCAAGGTGCTCAACAAGCAGGACCTGGCCGACCCCGCGCGCACGGCGCTCTGGCTTGCGCACTACAACGCGCTGCCGGCCACGCGCGCCATTGCGCTCGATGCGAGCCTGACCACACCCGCGCAGGCCATCGTGCGCGCCTGCCACGAGCTCTCGCCCAACCGCGGCGGCATGGCCAAGCCGATGCGCGTGCTGATCTGCGGCATTCCGAATGTCGGCAAGTCGACGCTCATCAACACGCTCACCGGCAGCCGCAAGGCCAAGACCGGCGACGAGGCCGGCATCACCAAGCTGGAGCAGCGCATCACGCTGGCCGACGATTTCTACCTCTGGGACACGCCCGGCATGCTGTGGCCGCGCATCGTGGTGCCCAAGAGCGGCTACAACCTGGCGGCCAGCGGCGCCGTGGGGCGCAATGCCTTCGACGAGGAAGAGGTGGCGCTCGAACTGCTCAACTACCTGAAGGCGCATTACGCGGCGGGCCTCACCGAACGCTTCAAGCTGGCCGAGCACGACGCCGCCGCCATCGCTGCCATGAAGGACGAAGAGGTGCTCGACGCCATCGGCCGCAAGCGCGGCGCGCTGCTGGGCAAGGGCCGCGTCAACCTGCAGAAGGCCGCCGAGATCGTGATGCACGAGTTCCGTGCGGGCAACCTCGGACGCATCACGCTCGAGACGCCCGAGGAGTTTGCGCAGTGGCTCGCCGAGGGGCTGCGTGCCGATGCGGAGCGTGCAGCAAAGAAGGCGGCGCGCGGCAAGAAGCGCAAGCCGGCCGCCGAGTCCGCCGAGGGCGAAGGGCCACCGCCGGACTGACCAGCCGCAGGCCGCCCGCCCACTATCATCGAGCCATGCAACGCCTCACGCGCCAACGCAACGCTGTCTTTTCGGCCTTCAGCGACACCGGCCTGGTGCTGACCGCGCCGGAAATCCTCGAGCGCGCCCGTGCCATCGTGCCCGAGATCAGCCTCTCCACCGTGTACCGCCAGGTGTCCATGCTGCTGGCCGACGGCGAGATCGCCAAGGTCGAGCTGCCGGGCGAACCGGCGCGCTACGAAGTGGCCTGCAAGCCCGATGCGCACCATCACGGCGAAGAGGCCGACCACCACCATCACTACTTTCACTGCAGCAGCTGCGGGCAGGTCTTCATGCTGCATGCCTGCCCCGGGCCCATGACCGACCTCGTGCCCAAAGGCTTCCAGGTGAAGAGCCATGAAGTGACGCTGCATGGCGTGTGCGCGGCCTGCGCCGGTGCCACCCGCAAGGCGCGGACGCCCAGGGCCCACTGACGCTCGGCGGCAGGTCAGCGCATCTGCAGGCGGGCGTCCTTCGGATAGCTGATGGTGTAGTCGGCCGCGACGCGCGCGGTCTTGCCGGCATCCAGATCGAAGCGCCACATGGCCAGTCCAGGCTGCTTGTTCCAGGCCAGCTCGGCGGGCTGCGGCGAGAACTGCGCGGCCACGCGCACCTGTTCGTCCACCGAAACGGGAGCCGCCTCGAGCACCTGCACCGCGATCGGCGTGCGGTGGCGGTTCTCCACCACGTAGGCGCGCTGCACCTTGCGCTCGGCGCGCGAGCCGGCAAAGCCTCCCGTGCCCTGGCTGTCGTTCTCGGGCTCGGCCTGCACGCGCACCAGTTCGTCGCGGCCGAAGGACAGCGTGAGCCTGGCGTCGCTCGGCGCGCTCCAGCGGCCGCTGCCGACGAAGTTGCCGTCGCGGTAGAGCTGCAGCGCACCGGCCGGCCAGACGCCCGCCGGCTGCGCAAGCTCGGCCACCAGGAAGGCGCTGGCGTCCACGCGCGGGCTGGTGCGGGCCGCGAGCTTGGCCGTGTCTTCGTGCTGGCCCAGCGCCAGCGTCACGCGCTGGCCGCTGGAGGGCACGTCGATGCTCTGGGGCACCGCGAATTCGGTGGCAAAGCTGTTGTCGAACACGTTGACGTCGAACAGAGGCTCCGTGGCTTCGGCCATGGCGCGCCGGTCGGCGGATGCGGCGGGCGCGGGCGCCGCCATCATCGCGGGCATGCCCCCCTGGACACGCGGCGGCGGCTCGATGCCGATGCGCCACGCGCTGGGCGTGCGGCCCGCGGTCTCGCGGCGCGGCTGGCCGGTGGAGAGCACCAGCTTCACGCCGCGCCAGTCTTCGCCCGTGGCCTGCGCCACCAGCGCCTGGCGCTCGATGCGCACCTTGCTCGTGGCGGTGTCAAGCAGCGCGCGGTAAGTGGGCGTCCAGCCGGGGCCGGCGACCTGGTAGCTCAGCTTCACGTCGGCATCGGCGCTGGCGGCCAGCGTCACGGTCACCGCCATCACCTGCGCGCCATGGCCTTGCGAGCGCTTGCGTTCGGCCAGCAGCGGGTTCAGCTGCCGGTCGATGTCGGCCTGCCTGCGCTGGATCTGGTGCTGCTTGAGCAGCGAATCCTGCCCGGTGCGGCGCATCGCCTCGGCCATCGCGGCGAGGTTGCGCGCATCGATCGGCGTGCGGGCGCCCTGGGCCGATTCGCCGCTGCCGCCCGAGAGCCCTTTCAGGTAGCCCGTCACCATGCCGAGCGCGTCGTTCTCGGCCTGCAGCGCGGCTTTCTGGTCCTCGAGTTCGCGGATGCGGCCATCGAGCGCGCTGGTGGCGCAGCGGGGCGACAGTTCGCGCGCCTCGCTCAGCACCGAGGTCTCGCCCACGCGCACCGATGCGCCGGCCGACACCTGCAGGCTCTGCACGTCGAGGCCCGCGGGCAGGCAGGCGAAGGTGACCGACCGGCTGCCGGCCGCAATGCGCGCGACGCGCTCCACGGTGGCGCTGCCGGGGTAGACCTTGACCTGGGTGATGCGCGAGTTGTCGGCTGCGGCTTGCGCGTGGGCGCCGGCGCTTGCCGCCAGCCAGGCGGTGGCGGCGAAGCTGGCACGGAGAAGAAGGAAGGCGGTGGAGGGTGCTTGCATGGAGAACCTTCGGAAGTGGATGGATGGCTTGTCTCCACTCATACGGCCGGGCTCGTCCAACGGGGTTAAGTCATTGCGGATTTTTTCGTCGCGGGCATTGCTGTCGCCCATGCAACCGCGGCGGCGCGGCCGGTCGCACGCGCGACGACCTGCGGCGGCTGCGCTTCATAAAGTAGGCCGTGCCCATCGCCGATGCACTTCTGCCCAGAGGAGACCTTCCATGCTCGACACCATCCAGGCTATCAACAAGACCGCCGCCTTCAACCGCTGGGCCGGCTTCGAAGTCACCCGCGCGGCCGAAGGCGAAGCCGAACTGCGCATGCAATGGCGCGAGGAAGACATGGGCCAGTACGCCGGCTTCCTGCATGCGGGGCTCATCGGCGCCATGCTCGACACGGCCTGCGGCTTCGCGGCCGCCACGGTGGCTGGCCGCGTGCTGGCCTCGCACTTCTCGGTGAACTGTTTGTCGCCCGCGCTGGGCCGTGCCTTCATTGCGCGCGGCAAGGTGGTGAAGGCCGGACGCAAGCAGGTGTTCGCCACCGCCGAACTCTATGGCCAGGGCGATGGCGACAGCCTCAAGCTCGTGGCGACGGGGAGCGCCATCCTGGTTCCGGTGCAAGAACCTCCGCCGGCGAAGTGACTGCGGCCCTGCCGCCGGCGCGCCGGGGCTTGAGCCCGAACAGCGGCCGCAGCCAGTTGAAGCGGCGGATCAGCCCGTCGGTGAGCAGCCAGCAGCCCACGATGGTCAGCACGACCAGCAGCGTGGGCTCCAGCACCGGCCCCAGCGCGAGCGGAGCCAGCAGCGCAATGCCCGCGATGATCAGCGTCTGGTGCAGCACGTACCACGGGTACACCGACTCGTTGGCCCAGCGCAGCCACGGCCACGGTCGGTTCAGGTGGCGGTGTCCGTGGCCGAGGATGGTGGCGACCGCCAGCCACAGGTAGAGCACGCGCAGGCTGTCCATCGGCACGCCGGAAGGCGGCCCCTTGGCGCCGAGCCTCAGCGCGATGAAGGTGGCGATCGCCGCCGCAGCCAGTGCCAGCGACACCCGCCGCAGGCGCTCCAGTTCGCGCCACACGCCCGTGTCCACACCCATCCAGTAGCCGTACAGGAACACGGTGAAGTAGATGCTGTGCAGGTGAAAGTCGCGGATCAGGTTGTGCGTGGGCGGAAAGTGCCGGGCCAGCAGCATCGTCCAGGCCAGCAGCGGAAGCGCCGGCAGCAACAGCAGCTTCCAGCCGCGCAGCCCGTTGAAGCGGCGGCGCATCCATTGGCCGGCCGGCGACTTCCACAGCGGCAGCGTCAGCGCGATGAGCGCCGTGTAGCTGAACAGGTAGGGCAGGTACCAGAGGTGGTTCCAGGTGATGCCGAACTCCGCGCCGTCGAAGGCCGCTTTCGGCCACGGATCGCCCATCGAAAGATAGCGCAGCAGGAAGGCGCCGAAGCCTGGCGCCACCAGGCCGCTGGCCACGCCCTGCGCATAGGCCTGGTAGGGCACGACCACCGCCATGCCGAAGGCCAGCGGCAGCATCAGCCGCACGCCTCGGCTGCGCAGCAGGCCCCAGGTGCCCTGGTGGCGGCTCAGGAAGCCCAGCGATACCCCCGAGACCAGGAACACCAGGTCCATGCGCCAGAGGTTGAGCATGCGCATCGGCCACTGCAGCCATTCGGCCGCATGCGGGCTCTTGAGATGCCACGGCCAGTCGGCCACGTAGTACATCGCCACGTGGTACAGGATGACCAGCAGGAAGGCCAGCGCGCGCAGCGCGTCGATGTCGTGCCGGCGGTCGGGCAGGGTGGCTGGGGTTGTGCTCATCGGTCGATGGTTGCGTCCACCCGCCGCGCGCCGACTGCACAAGGGACGGATCCCGGCCCTTTTGTGACGAGCGGTGGCCTGCGGGGACGAAATTCGCCCATGGGAAGCGCGGATCGCGAGAATCCCGGGCATGGCAGATTCCCGGAAGAACCTGTACGAGCGCTACGAACCCATCCGCCGCCGCGTGGAAGTGGGCTTCTGGATCGTCTTCATGGCGCTGCAGGCAGTGTTCAACACCACCGTGGCGCTGATCGACGCGCGCGACCGTGCCGTGCCCCGCGCCGCCTGGGAAATCGTCACCTGGGAGGTGTCGAGCCATCTCGTGCTGCTGGCGCTGGTGCCGGCGGTGGTGGCCATCCAGCACCGGCTGTCGCCGCTCGCGCGCACCCACCTGCTGCGCTACCTGGGGTGGCACCTGGCCGCCAGCGTGGTCTTCAGCGTGGTGCATGTGGCGGCGATGTTCGCGCTGCGCGCGATGGTCTATGCGGCCGTGGGCGAGCGCTACGACTTCGCCGGCTGGACCGGCCGCTGGGGTTACGAATACCTGAAGGACGTGCGCGCCTACCTGTCAATGGTGTTCGGCATCTGGGCCTACGGTGTGTTCATGCTGCGGCTGCAGGGCGAGGCGCGCGTGCTCGACCCGCCCGAGGCGGCGGCAGCAGCGGCCGCCGAGCCCGCCGAAGCCCATCAGGCAACTGCGCCGCCCGCGCGCCCCGAGCGCTTCCTGGTGCGCAAGCTGCGGCGCGAATTCCTCATTGCCGCGAGCGACATCGACTGGCTCCAGGCCGAAGGCAACTACGTCGGCCTGCACGTCAACGGCCACGACTACCTTCTGCGCGCCACGCTCACCGATTTTCTGGCGCAGCTCGACCCCGCCCATTTCGTGCGCGTGCACCGAAGCCATGCGGTCAATCTCGGCCGCATCAAGGAAATCGAGCCGCTCGACGGGGGCGATGCCCGGCTGCACATGCACGATGGCAGCACGGTGCCGTGCAGCCGGCGCTATCGCGAGGCCTTGCGCGCCGGGGCGGGCTGACTGGGGCCGATCCGTCCTGTTCCGGTGCGAACGCTGCACTGGGAACGCCCATTTCCACCTGTGACGCACCACTAATGAGCTTTTAGGCACCATTTTTGCTTTCTTGCGGCGCTGGCCCGAGCAATTCGGGTGCATGCACCAATTCAAAACCAAAAACTGCAAGAAGCTCCAATGGACGCACTCAAACAGGGCGCAGACGCGCTGTTCATCCTTCTCGGCGCGATCATGGTGCTGGCCATGCATGCCGGTTTCGCCTTCCTGGAACTGGGCACCGTGCGCAAGAAGAACCAGGTCAATGCGCTGGTCAAGATCCTGGTCGACTTCTCGGTCTCGACCATCGTGTACTTTCTCGTGGGCTATGGCGTGGCCTATGGCACCCACTTCTTCGTGGGGGCCACCGAGCTTGCGGCCAGGAGCGGCTACGAGCTCGTGAAGTTCTTCTTCCTGCTCACCTTTGCGGCGGCGATTCCGGCGATCATTTCGGGCGGCATCGCCGAACGCGCCAAGTTCTGGCCGCAATTGATCGCTACGGCGGTCATTGTCGGTTTTGTCTATCCGCTGTACGAGGGCATTGCCTGGAACAAGGCCTTCGGCATCCAGGCCTGGATCGCCTCGGCCACGGGCAGCGAGTTCCATGACTTTGCCGGTTCGGTGGTGGTGCATGCGGTGGGCGGCTGGCTCGCGCTGCCGGCCGTGCTGCTGCTGGGCGCGCGCCGCAACCGCTACCGCGGCGACGGCTCGCTGAGCGCGCATCCACCCTCGAACATTCCCTTTCTGGCGCTGGGCGCCTGGGTGCTGTGCGTGGGCTGGTTCGGCTTCAACGTGATGAGCGCGCAGAGCATCGACAAGATCTCCGGCCTGGTGGCTGTCAATTCGCTGATGGCAATGGTCGGCGGCACGCTGGTGGCGCTGGCGCTGGGCAAGAACGACCCCGGCTTCGTCTACAACGGCCCGCTCGCCGGGCTGGTGGCCGTGTGCGCGGGTTCCGACCTGATGCATCCGCTGGGCGCGCTGGTGGTGGGTGGCGTGGCCGGCGCCATCTTCGTGGTGATGTTCACGCTCACGCAGAACAAGTGGAAGATCGACGACGTGCTCGGCGTCTGGCCGCTGCACGGCCTGTGCGGCACCTGGGGCGGCATCGCGGCGGGCATCTTCGGCACCCAGGCGCTGGGCGGCATCGGCGGCGTGAGCGTGTGGGCGCAGCTCATCGGCACCTTGATGGGTGTGGCATGGGCGGCGCTGGCGGGCGCGGCGGTCTACGGCGCGCTCAAGGCCACGCTGGGGCTGCGCCTCACGCAGGAAGAGGAATACGACGGCGCCGACCTGTCGATCCACCACATCTCGGCGACGCCGGAGCGGGAGGTCAATTGGTGAGTGCTGCGCGGTAGATCGGCTTGGGCTATTCTCGGCGCCCTTTGCAACCGCCCGAGGAGAAGAACCCATGACAACATCCACCCGCTGGCTGCGCCGCGGCATTGCCGCAATGGCCGGCAGCATGCTGATGCTTTCGTTTGCAGCCTACGCCGGCGCCCCGCAGGTCAAGACCCAGGCGCCGGGCTTCTACCGCACGATGCTCGGCGACTTCGAGGTGACGGCGCTGTTCGACGGCACCATCGACCTGGAGCCCAGGAAGCTGCTCACCAACACCACGCAGGCACAGGTCGGCAAGCTGCTCGATCGCGGCTTCGAGAAAGACACTGTGCCCACCTCGGTGAACGGCTATCTCATCAATACCGGCAGCAAGCTGGTGCTGGTCGACACCGGTGCCGGCGGCCTGTTCGGCCCCACGCTCGGCAGCCTGCAGGCCAACCTCAAGGCTGCGGGCTACCAGCCCGAGCAGGTCGACGACGTGCTCATCACCCACATGCACGGCGACCATGTCGGCGGCCTCGTGCAGGACGGCAAGCTGGTGTTCCCCAACGCCACCATCCACGCCGGCCAGGAAGACGCCGACTTCTGGCTGGACAAGGGCAACCTGGAGAAGGCCTCCGCCGAGATGAAGGGCTTCTTCCAGGGTGCGATGGCCTCGCTGAACCCGTATGTGGAGGCCGGCAAGTTCAAGGGCATGAAGGGCAGCACCGACCTGGTGCCCGGCATCAAGGCCGTGCCTGCCCACGGCCACACGCCGGGCCACAACATCTACGTGGTCGAGTCCAAGGGCCAGAAGCTGGTGCTGTGGGGCGACCTGATGCACGTGGCCGCCGTGCAGTTCGCGCAGCCGCAGATCACCATCTCGTTCGACGTCGACTCGAAGCCGGCGGCGGCGGAGCGCAAGAAGGCCTATGCCGATGCGGCCAAGGGGCGCTACCTGGTCGGCAGCGCGCACCTGCCGTTCCCGGGGCTGGGCCATGTGCGGGCCGAGGGCAAGGGCTATGTCTGGGTGCCTGTGGATTACCAGCAGCTGCGATAGACAGCCAGCCGGCTGAAGGTTGAACGGCGCGGGCAGGTGTTGTCGCGCCAGCAGCACGAATGTGCGCGCTGTAGCAAACTCGCCCGACCGCTCCGTTCCACACCCCACGCCAACATGACCCAATCTCCCCCCGCCCTCGAAGTCCTCCCGCGCGACCTCTCCGCCTACCGCAAGGGCAACGTCGGCATCGACTACGTGCACCGCTTCGAGTCCGGCAAGCCGGGCCCGCACGTGCTGATCAACGCGCTCACGCACGGCAATGAAATCTGCGGCATGACCGCCGCCACGCACCTGCTCGACACCCAGGTGCGCCCGAAGATCGGCACGCTCACCGTGAGCTTTGCCAACGTGGAGGCGTACGAATCCTTCGACCAGGCGCTGCCTTTCGACAGCCGCCAGCTGGTGCACAACCTCAACCGCATCTGGTCGCCCGAATGGCTCGACGGCACCGAGGACAGCCCGGAGCTGCGCCGCGCCCGCGCGCTGCGCCCGGTGGTGAGCGCGGCCGACCACATCCTGGACATCCACTCCACCAGCCAGCCGGTGATTCCGTTCTGGGTGTATCCCGCGTTCGATCGCAATGCCGAAGCGGCGCTGGCCATCGGCCGTCCGTCGGTGCACCTGGTCATGCCCGACGGCCTGGGCTCCGGCACCCCGCTGATCCAGCATGGCCGCCACGGCCTGCCCGATGGCAAGGGCGTGGCGCTGGTCGCCGAATGCGGCCAGCACTTCCTGCGCTCGGCGTCCGAACTGGCCACCGCCATCTCGCTCGACTTTTTGGCGCACTTCGGCCTCATCGACAAGGACCCCGCCGTGCCGGCACCCGGCCCGCAGCGCCGCTTCGAACTGCTGCAGACCCACGTCATCAAGTCGGAAGACTTCGCGTTCGTGCGCCCGCTGATCGGCTTCGAGACCTTTGCCAAGGGCGAGCTGATCGCCACCAACGGCCCGGACGAGATCCGCGCGCCCTGCGACGAGTGCACGATCTTCATGCCCGCGCAGCGGGTGATCGTGGGGCGCGAGGCGGTGTACCTGACGAAGCCGATCTGAAGCGAGCCGTTTGGCAGACCCGGGCGGGCCAGTCCGTGTCTAGGCGGCGATAAACAGCGCCGGATCCACCATCGCCCGGTTCAGCATCACGGACCAGTGCAGATGCGGCCCCGTCACGCGCCCGGTGGCGCCCACGGCCGCCAGCTGCTCGCCGGTCTTCAGCACATCGCCCACCTTTGTGTCGATGCGGCTCAGGTGGCAATACATGGTCAGCAGGCCACCGCCATGGTCGAGCCATACCGTGCCGCCGTTGAAGAAATAGTCGCCGGTGTCGATCACGCGTCCCGGCAGCGGCGCCAGCACGGGCGTGCCGGTGCCGGCCGCGATGTCCATGCCGCTGTGCGGATTGCGCGACTGGCCGTTGAACACGCGGCGCAGGCCGAACGAACTGGAACGGCGGCCCGGCACGGGGACGCGCATCTGCAGCGAGGCATCGGGCCGCAGATCGGTGAAGGTGGCCATCACGGCGGCCAGGTGCGCGCGTTCGCGTTCGTAGCGTGCCTCGTCCTCGGGCGACAGGTCGACGGTGCGCGGCGGCACCGTCAGGCGCTGCTCGCGGTATTGCTTGGGGCTCACCGTGTAGGCGATCTGCTTTTCATTGCCGCCCTCGTACCGTACGGCGATGCTCGCCTCGCCCGGAACGGCCGCGAGCGGAATGCCCACCAGTGCGGTCCACTCGATGGCATCACCCACCACCAGCAACGGCACGTCGCCGGAGAAGGCCTTCGGGCGCCGGGCCGCCGGACCGAGCGACAGGCGGGCCACGCCGCCCGGTACCTGGGATGCATGCGGCCAGACCTCCGGCGGCTTCTTTCGGGGCGAGGGAGCCGCACCGGCGTGCGTCGAGGCCAATGCCATGAGGCCGAAGGTGCCGAGCAGGGCGCAGCGGCGGTCGAGGCCGGTCGAGCGGGAATCGGGAAGCGAGGGATGCATGGCGTTGAACTCAAGGCTTGCGAAGCGAACAAACAAGGGCGCAGCGAACACAAGGGGACCGGAAATGAACATCCGAGCACTGGGCCGATGGGTCTTGATGGTAAGCGCGGCCGCCGTGGCCGCCGGGTGCAACAGCACCGCGATCCGTGTAGGCGGCGCGCCCGAGGCGAGCATCAGGAACTGCGTGGCCGCGGCCGCGCGCGAATTTCGCGTGCCGGCGTCGAGCGTCATTGCGGACAAAGGCACGACGCCGCGCGACGGCGTCTACACGGTCAACCTGAAGATCGGCGCGCAGGGGCGGCCGGCGCTGTGCACGACGGATGAAAACAGCGCGGTGCTGGGCGTGGTCTACAAACGGCACGAATGAATGACAAAAAAGCCGGCGCCATCGCGGCCGCCGGCTTTGTGCAGACAGAGGGCGGCTACTTGCCCCAGCTGTCCCGCATGCCCGCAGCGCGATTGAACACGCGCTTGCCATCGGCACTTGCCTTCGCATCGAGCACGAAGTACCCGTGCCGCTCGAACTGGAACGCCACACCGTCCTGCGCCTTGGCCAGCGACGGTTCGACGTACGCGGAGCAAACCTCCAGGCTCGCCTTGTTGAGTTCGTCGAGCAGATCGCCGCTGCCGGGATTGGCCGCCGCGAACAGGCGCTCGTAGAGCCGCACCTCGGCCTCGACCGCATCGGCCGCGGCCACCCAGGTGATGTTGCCCTTCACCTTGATGGCGTCCGCGCCGGGCGTGCCGCTCTTGGTGTCGGGCACCAGCGTGGCCTGCACTTCGACGAGCTTGCCGTTGGCATCGCGCGTGGCGCCGGTGCATTCGATGACGTGGCCGTACTTCAGCCGCACCTTGTTGCCGGGGAAGAGGCGGAAGAACCCTTTGGGCTGCACGTCCTCGTAGTCGGTGCTTTCGATCCAGACCTCGCGGCCGAGCTTGAACTCGCGCTTGCCCATCTCGGGGTGGTGCGGATGCACAGGGGCGGAGCAGTCGTCGAGCACCTCGTCGCCGCCCATCAGTTCGCCCCAGTTGGTGATCACCAGCTTGACCGGGTCGAGCACGGCCATGGCGCGCGGCGCGATGGGGTCGAGGGTGTCGCGCAGCGCGGCTTCCAGGCTCGCGTAGTCGATCCAGCCGCCGGACTTGGTGGTGCCGCTGCGTTCGCAGAACAGGCGCAGCGCCTCGGGCGTGTAGCCGCGGCGGCGCAGGCCCGCGAGGGTGGGCATGCGCGGGTCGTCCCAGCCGTCGACGTGCTTTTCCTCGACCAGCTGGCGCAGCTTGCGCTTGCTGGTGAGCACGTGGGTGACGTTGAGGCGCGCGAACTCGTACTGGCGCGGATGCGGGCTGGCGATCAGGCCGCCTTCGGCCAGGCGGTCGAGCAGCCAGTCGTAGAAGGGGCGCTGGTCTTCGAATTCCAGCGTGCAGATGGAATGGGTGATCTGCTCGAGCGCGTCCTCGATGGGGTGCGCAAAGGTGTACATCGGGTAGATGCACCACTTGTCGCCGGTGTTGTGGTGGGTGGCCCGGCGGATGCGGTAGAGCGCGGGGTCGCGCATATTGATGTTGGGGCTCGCCATGTCGATCTTCGCGCGCAGGATGGCGGCGCCGTCGGGCAGCTGGCCGGCCTGCATGGCGCGGAAGCGGGCGAGGTTTTCTTCCACGCTGCGGCTGCGGAACGGGCTGTCGGTGCCGGGCGTGTTGAAGTCGCCGCGGTTGGCGCGGATTTCCTCGGCGCTTTGCTCGTCCACGTAGGCCAGGCCCGCGCCGATCAGGTATTCGGCGGCGCGGTACATGAAGTCGAAGTAGTCGCTCGCGAAGTATTCATGCGGCTGCAGGGTGCCCGGGGCGCTCGGGCGGTCGGCCAGGAAGGTTTCGTAGCCGAGCCACCGGACGGCATCGCGGATGGAGTCGACGTATTCCTGCTCTTCCTTCTCGGGGTTGGTGTCGTCGAAGCGCAGGTGGCAGACGCCGCCGTATTCCCTGGCCAGTTCGAAATTCAGCCAGATGCTCTTGGCATGGCCGATGTGCAGGTAGCCGTTGGGCTCGGGCGGAAAGCGCATGCGCACCCTGGCCGGGTCGGCCATGCCCTGGGCGTGATGGGCGGCGTCGCCGGGCGAGCCACCCCATTTGCGGCCAGAATAGGCCCCCTGCGCAAGGTCGTTTTCGATCACGTGGCGCAGGAAATTGCTCGGTGCAGCGGCTGTTTTTGCGCTGTCTTTGTCGGTCGGGGAGGTCATTGCGGCATTCTAGAACGCACCCCCTGCCAGTTACCTTTGGCTACGTTCTTCACATTGCGGCGGGCAACCGCTTTGCATTTGGCGCGTTCAATACACACATGGGCGGGAAACGCCCCAACAAGGAGTCCAACATCATGAGCCTCACACGTTCAACCTTCTTCAAATGGGCCGCCGCGGGTGCCGTGGCAGCCGGTGCATTGTTTGCGGCCACCTCGGCCAGTGCCCGTGGCGACGTGAGCTGGTCGATCGGCGTGGGTCTGCCAGGAGTTGCCGTGGGCGTGGGCGCTCCGGCCTACTACCCGGCCCCGGTCTATGCGGCCCCTGCGCCGGTGTACTACGCACCGCCGCCGCCCGTGTACTACCGTCCGCCGCCGCCGGTCTATTACCGTCCGGCCCCGGTGTACTACGCGCCGCCGGCTTACTACGGACCGCCGCGCTACTACGGTCCGCGTGGCTACTACCACGGCCATCGCCACTGGCGTTGAGCGGTTCCGCAGGCGGCAAACATCCGCCCAATAAGAAAGGCCGACCTTCCGGGGTCGGCTTTTTTTATGCGCCCGCGCCGTGCCCGCCATTTCACATGGCGCGAAACAGGTGGCCGTAGAGCCGGCTGACAGGGATTTTTTCGGGCCGGCCGCGCAGGTCGAGGTGCAGCTTGCCGGCCTCGTCGCGGTGCACGGCCTCGATGGCCGAACTGCGCACCACCACCGCGCGATGCACCTGCCAGAAGGTTTCGGGATCGAGCTGGGTCAGCAACTGCTTGAGCGGCGTGCGGATCAGGTATTCGTGCGCGGCGGTCAGCACGCGGATGTATTTGTCGGCGGCCTCGAAATACAGCACCTCTTCGATCGGAACCATGCGCACGGTGCTGCCGCCGGCGTCGCTGGCGGCGATCATCTTCAGCAGGGCGGTGGAAGTGGCGGGCGGCGCCGACGCGCCGTTGCCTGCTGCGGCGGCAAGCACCTCGCGCCATTGCGCAAGCGTGCGCTCGAGCGCCTCGTCGGCGGCGGCGGGCGCTGGCTTTGCCTGCTGCTGCGCAGCCAGCGCCTGCTGAAGCCGCAGCACGGTCTTGCGCAAACGCTCGGGCTGCACGGGCTTGAGCACGTAGTCGATGGCCTGGGTTTCGAAGGCGCGGGCGGCATATTCGTCGTACGCAGTCACGAAGACCAGCTGCGGCATGGGCGCCTCGTCCACGGGCCAGCGGTCGGCCAGCTCGGCGGCGGCGCCCAGGCCGTCGAGGCCCGGCATGCGGATGTCGAAGAACAGCACCTGTGGCAGCAGGCGCAGCGCCTCCTGCACGGCGCTGCGGCCGTCGCCCGTGGTGGCGAGCACCTGCAGTCCGGGCCATGCGGCGCCGAGTTCGGCCTTGAGGGCCTGGGCGAGCAGCGGTTCGTCTTCGGCGATGAGGGCGGTGGGATTCATGGACGGGGCTGCAATGGAAAGCTGAGTGTGGCAAGGGTTCCGCCCGAAGGCCCGGCGGCCAGGTTCATGCGGCCCTGGTCGCCATACACGGTGGCAAGCCGTTCGCGCACCTGCTCGAGCCCGAAGCCGCTGCCTTCGGAAGTTTGCGCTGCATCGAGGCCGACGCCGGTATCGCGCACTTCGATGATCAACCGGCCGTCGAGCTGCCGCGCACGCACATCGATCGCACCGCCTTCGACCTTGGGTTCGAGCCCGTGGCGGATGCTGTTTTCGACCAGCGGCTGCAGCAGCAGCGGCGGCACCGGCGCGTCGCGCAGTTCGGCGGGCAGATCGAGCGTGTAGCGCAGGCGCTCGCCCATGCGCACGGACATCAGCTCGAGGTAGTCGGCCAGCCGTTCGAACTCGGCCGCGAGCGGATGCGCAAGTGCGCGCGAGCCGCTGAGCGTCATGCGCAGGTAGTTGTTGAGGCGGTCGAGCATGGCCACGGCGCGCGGCGGATCGGTGGTGATCAGCACGCGCAGGTTGGCCAGCGTGTTGAACAGCATGTGCGGCTCGAGCTGGGTCTCGAGCAGCTTGAGCCGCGCCTCGGTGGCGTTGCGCTGCGCCAGCTCGATCTGGCTGCGCAGGTGCTTGCTCCGGCCCAGGCTGTAGAAGAAGAAGCACATGCAGACGGTGGCCGTCACGGTGATGACGATCGTGGTTGCGAGCTTGCGTTCCGTGAAGCTGCCGAAGTCGAGCAGGGGCTGGTGGGTCCACGCGTCGCCGATGGCGTTGCCCCCGAGGAAGCCCACAGTCACGCCGCCCGCCACCAGCAGATAACCCCAGGGGCCGGACGGCCAGAGGATCTCCCGGTGGCCGCTGATCAGCAGCCGGCCCACGTCGATGAAGAGCCAGCTGATCAGCCCGATCGACAGCGAATACACCATCTGCGCATCCCAGTTCCCGTGCTGCGTGATGGCCAGCGCGGCGGCAATGAAGCAGCAGAACACGACAGTGATCAGGCCATGCCGCAGCATGCCCCGGACATTCTCCGCGCGGAAACGGGGGAGCGCTTCGGCACTCATCCGCGCGTTCCGGAGCGCAGCGCCCGCCGTTCGCGCTCCACCAGCCGGTCATGGAAGCTGCCGCCGGGCGCAACGAACCAGATCACGGCGCCGTGGATCAAGAGGCCCAGGCCCCAGCCCATGAGCGGATACACGGCCCAGGTGTGGCCGCGCGATGCGGAGAGCGCCACCAGAGCGAGGTTCACCAGCACATAGACGAAGGCGTGGATGTACCAGCCCATCTTGGCGCCGGCGCGGCGGCGGGCGAGCTTTTCGATGTCGGGAAGAGACGAATCCGAACGGGATGCAACGGGGTTCATGACAGCTCCTTGAACTGGACGGGAATGAGAGTGGCGGCGGTTGATGACGGTGATGATGGCGGCTGCAGCGCAGCCCGCCGCCGCATTTCCTCGGTCGTCTCGCCCGGCCCGTCGGGGCGCCAGCCCGGCGGCTTGAGCAGGTAGCCGGCGAAAGCCCGCACCGAGCGCGCCGAGCGCAGGTCGCGCAGCAGCGCCCGCCAGTGGGTGAACTCGATCTCGAAGAGGTTGTTGGAGGTGATCGGCCTCACCAGCCCATAGCGGCAGGGCAGGTCGGCGCGCTCCGGAATGTAGGTGCCGAACAGGCGGTCGAACACGATCAGCACGCCGCCGTAGTTGCCGTCCAGGTACTCGAGGTTCGAGGCATGGTGCACGCGGTGGGCCGATGGCGTGTTGAGCACCCATTCCAGCGGGCCGAGCTTCGGAATCCAGGCCGCGTGGATCCAGAACTGGTACAGCAGGTTCAGCGTGAGCATCAGCAGGATCACCTTTGGCGGCATGCCCAAAAGCGGCGCGAGCATGAAGAAGGCGAGCGTGCCGGTGAGCTTGCCCGTCCAGCCGAAACGGTAGGCGGCCGACAGGTTGAGCTGGTTCGGCGAATGATGGATGGCATGCGTGCACCAGAACCAGCGCACCCGGTGAGCCGCGCGGTGGTACCAGTAGTAGCAGAACTCCTGGCCGATGAAGCAGGCGACCCAGCCGCTCCAGTGGCCCATGGGCAGCGTGAAGAGGCGGTGGTTCCAGAACCAGTCCATGGCCCCGGTCCAGAAGGCGAGCGGCAGCAGCCAGCGCAGCGGGTACTCGCGCACCAGGAAGTCGACCACCGAAACGCCGGCGGCCTTCCAGTCGTAGCTGCGCCATCCATTGCGCCACGACAGCACCAGCGCCTCTGCGATGGAGGCGGCCAGCACCACCGAGACGGCAATCTTGAGGATCAGAAAGAGCACTGTCATGGCGGTTCCTGGAGTGTGGCCGGCGGCGATCTTAGGCTGCGCGGGCGGCCACGGCCATGGCGTCGCTACGGATCGCCAACTTCCACAGCCGCACCGCCCGCGCCGCGAACACGCCACTGAAGGCGCCGTACACCATGGGAACGGCGACGCTGAAGCCGGCCTGCTGCCGCAGCTCGGGGCGCATGGCCAAGGCCACGCCCACCGCGTACTTGGTGAAGAAGATGCCCATCATCAGCAGCAGCGGCACCACGCTGCCGGCCAGATGGAATTCGCGGGTGGCCCGGTCGTAGCGCGTGCTGGCGGGCAGCGGCTGCTGCAACACCACCAGCACCAGGGCGGCCGCCGCCACGGCCCAGCCGAGCAGGGCGCCGGGCGAATCGCCGAAGGCCGAGATCACGCCGGCCAGCGAAAGGCCGGTCATGGCAATCGGCATCAGCGTGACCTTGGCCAGGCTGACGCTGCCGGACATCAGCTGCTTGCAGCCAAGCCACAGGAGCAGCACGAAAACGGCGAAGACCCACTTCGGGGTGTGAAGAATGATTTGCAGCAGCATGGCGTTTCTCCGGTTGAAAAGACGATTCGATGGAGCGGACTGTGCCGGCGCCCCCGCGCCGCCGCCAGGCTCCTGCGACGAAATGCGGAGCGGCGGCGCGAGCTGCGGCGAACCGGCGCGAAATGCAGCCCTTGTCCGCAGCTTTACCGGCGCTTTACGGTTCATAAGACAGGCGCGCTACGATGCGGCGCTCCACTAGCGGCTGTACTTGCGCACTGCCACACCCCATGGAATCACCGAACTCCGAGCCTTCTTCCGGCGATTCGCCTGCTGTCCAACCGGCAACCCCACCTTCTTCGTCCCCGCCTGCACGGCCACCCTCGCGCCGCAGGCTCTGGCTCGGCAGCCTGATTGCGCTGGTGCTGCTGCTGGTGCTGGGGGGCGGCGCCTGGTATCTGATCAACCGCAAGGGCAGCCCTGCCGGCGGACCGGGCTTCGGCGGCGCGACCGTCACGGTGGGCCATGCGGCGGCGCGCGAGATCGAATTGCCGGTGACCATCGATGCGCTCGGCACGGTCACGCCGCTCGCGACCATCACGCTCAAGGCGCAGGTCGGCGGCGTGCTGACCGAAGTGCTGTTCACGGAAGGGCAGACCGTGGCAAAGAACCAGCTGCTCGCCCGCATCGATCCGCGGCCCTACGAGCAGGCGCTGATGCAGGCCCGCGGCACGCGCCAGCGCGACGAGGCGCAGCTCGATGCCGCGCGCGTCACGCTGGCGCGCTACCGCACCCTGCTGGGACAGGACTCCATCGCCCGGCAGGACGTCGACACCCAGGCCGCGCTGGTCCGCCAGCTCGAAGGCACGGTCACCACCGACCTGGCGGCCGAGGCCGCCGCCAAGCTGAACCTCGACTACACCCGCATCACAGCGCCGGTGGCCGGCCGCATCGGCCTGCGCGCTGTGGATGCGGGCAACACCGTGACGGCCAACGCGGCCACCGGCATCGCGGTCATCACGCAGATGAACCCGATCGACGTGCAGTTCTCGATGCCGCAGGACCGCGTGCCCGACATCCAGGCGCAGCTTGCCAAGGGCGAGCCGCTGCCGGTCACCGCCTTCGACCGCACCCGCGCGGCAACGCTCGACACGGGCACCTTCTCTACGCTCGACAACGTGGTCGACACCACCACCGGCACGGTGAAGGCCAAGGCGCGCTTCGGCAATGCGCAGACCACGCTGTTCCCGAGCCAGTTCGTCAACGTGCAGATGCTGCTGCGCAAGGTGCGCGCGGTGGTGGTGCCGGTGACGGCGGTGCGCACCGGCCCCAATGGCGACTACGTCTATGTGATCAACGAGGACCGCACGGTGTCGATGCGCGCGGTGAAGCGCGGCGAGGCCAACGTCGAGGTGGTGGCCATCACCTCGGGCCTGAAGGCCGGCGAGAACGTGGTGACCGAGGGCGGCGACCGCATCAAGGACGGCGCGGTCGTGCAGCTGCAGGGCGACCGGCCCGCGGCAGGCCCGCGCGGCGGCGCTTCCGGGCCGCGCGGTGCGGCCTCGGGCCCGCGCGGACAGCGCGGCGAAGGCGGTGGAGAGCGGCGGCGCCAGCGTCCGCCGCAATGATGAAGAGCAGCCGCCACAACAACCCCCGGAACAAGCGAGCGCGTTCGCGATGAGCCCCTCCCGCCCCTTCATCGAACGGCCGGTGGCCACGGCGCTGCTGATGGTGGCCATCGTGCTGGCCGGCCTGGTGGGCCTGCGGCTCTTGCCGCTGGCCGCGCTGCCGCAGGTCGACTACCCGACCATCCAGGTGCAGACCCTCTACCCCGGCGCCAGCCCCGAGGTCATGAGCCGCACCGTCACGGCTCCGCTCGAGCGCCAGTTCGGCCAGATGGCGGGGCTCAACCGCATGAGCTCGGTGAGCTCGGCAGGCGTGTCGATCGTCACGCTGCAGTTCGCGCTCGACCAGACGCTGGACGTGGCCGAGCAGCAGGTGCAGGCCGCCATCAATGCCGGCGGGTCGCTGCTGCCGGCCGACCTGCCGGCGCCGCCCGTGTACGCCAAGGTGAACCCGGCCGACGCACCCATCCTCACGCTGGCCGTGAGCTCCCAGACCATGCCGCTCACCGAGGTGCAGAACCTCGTGAACACGCGGCTCGCGCAGAAGATCAGCCAGGTCAGCGGCGTGGGGCTGGTGTCGCTTTCGGGCGGACAGCGGCCGGCGGTGCGCATCCAGGCCGACACCAACGCGCTCGCGTCGGTGGGCATCGGGCTGGACACGCTGCGCAGCGCGATCAGCGCGGCCAATGCCAACAGCGCCAAGGGCAGCTTCGACGGACCTCGTCGGGCCTACACCATCAATGCCAACGACCAGCTCGTGACGGCGGACGACTACAAGAACCTGATCGTCGCGTGGAAGAACGGCGCGCCGGTGCGCATGACCGACGTGGCGCGCGTGGTCGACGGCGCCGAGAACACGCAGCTGGGCGCCTGGGCCGCATTGCGCGCGGGAGAACAGCGGCCTGTGCTCTACCCGGCCATCATCCTGAATGTGCAGCGGCAACCGGGCGCCAATGTGATCGGCACGGTCGATGCCATCAAGAAGCAGCTGCCCGAGCTGCAGGCCTCGCTGCCGGGCTCGCTCAAGGTGGAGGTGCTGAGCGACCGCACCACCGGCATCCGGGCCTCGGTCTCGCACGTGCAGCTCGAGCTCGGGCTGGCCGTGGTGATGGTGGTGCTGGTGATCTTCTTCTTCCTGCACAGCGTGCGCGCCACGGTGATTGCCAGCCTGGCGGTGCCGATCTCGCTCGTGGGCACCTGCGGGCTGATGTACCTGCTGGGCTACAGCCTCAACAACCTGAGCCTGATGGCGCTGACCATTGCCACCGGCTTCGTGGTGGACGACGCGATCGTGATGATCGAGAACATCGCGCGCTACCTGGAGGAGGGCGATCCGCCGTTCAAGGCGGCGCTCAAGGGGGCCACGCAGATCGGCTTCACCATCATCTCTCTCACGGTGTCGCTCATCGCGGTGCTGATTCCGCTCTTGTTCATGGGCGATGTGGTGGGGCGGCTGTTCCGCGAGTTCGCGGTCACCTTGGCCATCACCATCCTGATTTCCGCGGTGGTGTCGCTCACGCTGGTGCCGATGATGTCGGCGCGCTGGCTCAGGCCGCAGGCGGAGGAGGGCGGGCGCTTCGGTGCCAGCGTGCAGCGCTTCTTCGATGGTGTGATTGCCCGCTACGACGTGTGGCTGCAATGGGTGTTGCGCCACCAGCCGCTGACACTCATCGTGGCGGTGGCCACGCTGGCGCTGACCGTGCTGCTCTACGTGGTGATTCCGAAGGGGCTGTTCCCGACCCAGGACACCGGGCAGCTGCAGGCGCGCATCGAGGCCGCGCAGGATGTGTCGTACACGCGCATGGCCGAGCTGCAGCAGCAGACAGCCAACGCGATCCTGGCCGACCCCGAGGTGGCCAGCGTGAGCTCGGTGGTGGGCGTGGATGCGGCCAACAACACGGCGCTGAACACCGGCAGCATGCTCATCAACATGCGCGCCGACCGCGGCAACCAGGAAGCCACGATGCAGCGCCTGCGCGAGCGCGTGCGGGCCGTGGCCGGCGTGACGCTGTACCTGCAGCCCACGCAGGACCTGACCATCGACGCCGAGACCGGCCCGACCGAATTCCGCGTCTCGCTCGAAGGGGTGGACACCAACACCGTCGATGCCTGGGCGCAGAAGCTGGTGGAGCGCCTGCGCACCGAACCGCTGGTGCGCAACCCCACCACCAACGCAGGCGCGAAGGGACTGGCCGCCTACGTGGACATCGACCGCAACACGGCCTCGCGCCTCTCGGTCACGGCCAGTTCGGTGGACGACACGCTCTACAGCGCGTTCGGCCAGCGCATCGTCTCGACCATCTTCACCGAGACCAACCAGTACCGCGTGATCCTCGAAGCGCAGCGCGAGGCCCTGGCTTCGCCGCAGCTGCTGGGCAACCTGCAACTGCGCACCGGCAGCGGCGGCGCCACCACGCTGTCGTCGATTGCCACGGTGCGCGAGCAGGCCGCGCCGCTGCAGGTGACGCATGTGGCGCAGTATCCGGCCGCCACCGTGGGTTTCGACACGGCCGACAACGTGGCGCTCGGAAAGTCGGTGGCGGCCATTCGCGCGGCGGCCAGGGAGATCGGCATGCCCGCGAGCATGACCATGACCTTCCTGGGTGCGGCGGGGGCCTACGAGAAATCGCTGTCCAACCAGCTGTGGCTGATCCTGGCGGCGGTGGTGTGCGTGTACATCGTGCTGGGCGTGCTGTATGAGAGCTACATCCATCCGCTGACGATTCTCTCGACGCTGCCCTCCGCCGGCGTGGGTGCGCTGCTGGCCTTGATGGTCACGGGCAACGACCTGGGCGTGATCGGCATCATCGGCATCATCCTGCTGATCGGCATCGTCAAGAAGAACGCGATCATGATGATCGACTTTGCCATCGACGCCGAGCGGCGCGAGGGCAAGTCGCCGCACGAAGCCATCCACCAGGCGGCGCTGCTGCGCTTCCGGCCGATCCTGATGACCACGCTGGCGGCGCTTTTTGCGGCGCTGCCGCTGATGTTCGGCTGGGGCGAGGGCGCCGAGCTGCGGCGGCCGCTGGGCCTGGCCATCTTCGGCGGCCTGGTGGTGAGCCAGGTGCTCACGCTGTTCACCACGCCGGTGGTCTACCTGGCCTTCGACCGGCTGGGCCGCCGGTTCGGACGCAAGCGGGAGGCCGCGGCCGCATGAACCTGTCCAGGCCTTTCGTCGAACGCCCGATCGCGACGGTGCTGCTGACCATCGGCATTGCGCTGGCCGGGATCGCGGCGTTCTTCGTGCTGCCTGTGTCGCCGCTGCCGCAGGTCGACTTTCCCACCATCTCGGTCACGGCCAGCCTCTCGGGGGCGAGCCCGAGCACCATGGCCTCGAGCGTGGCCACGCCGCTGGAGCGCCGCCTCGGCGTGATCGCGGGTGTCAACGAACTCACCTCGACCAGTTCGAACGGCTCGACCCGCATCAGCCTGCAGTTCGATCTCAAGCGCAACATCGACAGCGCCGCGCGCGAGGTGCAGGCAGCCATCAACGCGGCGCGGGCCGACCTGCCGGCCACCCTGCGCAGCAACCCGATCTACCGCAAGCGCAACCCGACCGCCGCGCCCATCG
The DNA here is from genome assembly GCF_014852545.1 of Variovorax sp. VRV01. Taxonomy (NCBI): domain Bacteria; kingdom Pseudomonadati; phylum Pseudomonadota; class Betaproteobacteria; order Burkholderiales; family Comamonadaceae; genus Variovorax; species Variovorax sp. VRV01. The sequence goes on along the minus strand of NZ_JACVBS010000006.1, from coordinate 87,606 downwards.
CGATCCTGGCGCTCACGTCCAGGACGCGCACGCCGGGCCAGATCTACGAGGCCGTGTCCAACATCGTGAGCCAGAAGCTCTCGCAGGTGGAGGGCGTGGGCGAGGTCGAGATCGGTGGCGGCTCGCTGCCGGCCGTGCGGGTGGAGCTGGAGCCTTTCTCGCTCAACCGCTTCGGCATCAGCAGCGAGGACGTGCGCGCCGCCATCCAGGCCAACAACGCCAACCGGCCCAAGGGCGCCATCGAGAACGACGAGCGCCGGCTGCAGATCTACACGCCCTCGCCGGGCCGCCATGCCGTGGAGTACCGCGACATGGTGATCGCCTGGCGCAACGGCTCGGCGGTGCGGCTGGGCGACGTCGCGCGGGTGATCGACAGCGTGGAGAACACGCGCACCCTGGGCCTCTTCAACGGCCAGCCCGCGGTGATCGTGCTGGTCACGCAGGAACCGGGCGCCAACATCATCGACACCGTGGACGGCGTGCGCGAGCTGCTGCCCGAACTGCGCGCGCAGCTGCCGCAGGACATCGAGGTGCAGGTGGCCTCCGACCGCACCAACTCCATCCGCGCGTCGCTGCGCGAGATCGAGGCCACGCTCATGATCTCCATCGCGCTGGTGGTGCTGGTGGTCGGCCTTTTCCTGCGCCGGGCGCGCGCCACCATCATTCCGGCGGTGGCCACGGTGGTGTCGCTGCTCGGCACCTTCGGCGTGATGCACCTGCTGGGCTACAGCCTCAACAACCTGAGCCTGATGGCGCTCACCGTGGCCACCGGCTTCGTGGTGGACGACGCCATCGTGGTGCTGGAGAACACCAGCCGCCACATCGAGGCCGGCATGGGCCGCATCGAGGCGGCCCTGCGCGGCGCGCGCGAGGTCGGTTTCACCGTGCTGTCGATCAGCCTTTCGCTGGTGGCGGTGTTCATTCCGCTGCTGTTCATGGATGGGCAGATCGGCCGGCTGTTCCGCGAATTCGCGGTCACGCTGTCGGTGGCGGTGCTGATCTCGCTGGTCATTTCGCTCACCACCACGCCCATGCTGTGCGCCATGCTGCTGCGGGCCGAGGAGCCTGGCGCCAGGCCGCCGGGGCGCCTGGCGCGCATGGCGGAGAGCGTGTACCAGTGGAGCCTGCGCACCTACGCCCACAGCCTGGACTGGGCGCTCGCGAGCAAGACCGTGGTCATGGTAGTGCTGCTGGCGGTCATCGGGCTCAACGTGTACCTGTTCTCCGCCATTCCCAAGGGCTACTTCCCCGAGCAGGACAACGGCCAGCTCAATGCGGGCCTGCGTGCGGACCAGAGCATTTCGTCGCTGGCGCTGAGCGAAAAGCTGCGCCAGGCGGTCGACATCATCCACAAGGACCCGGCCGTGGACACCGTGGTGGGCTTCGCGGGCGGCAGCCGCTCGGGCGGCGGCTTCATGTTCGTCAACCTGAAGCCGCTGTCGCAGCGCACCGAGAAGACCGCCGCGGTCATCAACCGGCTGCGGCCGCAGCTCAACCAGCTCACCGGCCTGCGCGTGTTCCTGAGCCCGGTGCAGGACCTGCGCATGGGCGGGCGCTCGAGCAACTCCACCTACCAGTACACGCTCAAGGGCGACAACCTGGCCGACCTGCGCACCTGGACCGCCAAGCTGGCCGACCGGCTGCGCCAGGAAACCGCGCTGACCGACGTCGACAGCGACCAGGCCGACAACGGCGTGGAGACCTACGTCGACGTCGACCGCGACAGCGCCGCGCGCCTTGGCGTGACCTCGGGTGCGGTCGACAACGCGCTCTACAACGCCTACGGCCAGCGCTCGGTCGCCACCATCTACGACGAGCTCAACCAGTATTCGGTGATCATGGAATGGGCGCCGCGCTACCAGCGCGCGCCCGTGGTGCTGAAGGACCTGTACGTGCCTTCGACGCTCACCACCAGCACCAGCGCGAGTGGCGCCACCACGGTGAGCTCGCTCGCCAACACCACCGACGCGAGCACCGGCACCTCGACCACCACCTCGGCCAACCCCGGCCTGCGCACCGCTTCCACCGGCCAGGCGCTGGCGGCCAACACCACGCTGATGGTGCCGCTCTCGGCCATTGCCAAGGTCAGCGAGCGCGCGGTGCCGAGCTCCATCGACCACCAGGACACCGAGCTTGCGAGCACCGTCTCGTTCAACCTGGGCGAAGGCGTCACGCTGCAGGACGCGCGCCGCATCGTCGCGCAGGCCGAGGCCGACATTGCGATGCCCGTCAACGTGCGCGGCAGCTTCCAGGGCACGGCGCTCGCAGCGCAGCAGTCGCAGGGGCAGCAGCTGGCGCTCATCCTGGCGGCGATCGTGGTGATCTACATCGTGCTCGGCGTGCTCTACGAAAGCCTGATCCATCCGATCACGGTGCTGACCACGCTGCCTTCGGCGGGTGTGGGCGCGGTGCTGGCGCTGCTGCTGTTCCGCATGGATTTCTCGATCATTGCGCTGATCGGGCTCTTCCTGTTGATCGGCATCGTGAAGAAGAACGCGATCCTGATCATCGACTTTGCGCTCGATGCCGAGCGCGCGCGCGGCATCTCGGCCGTGGAAGCGGTGCGCGAGGCCTGCCTCTTGCGCTTCCGGCCGATCCTCATGACCACGCTGGCCGCCGCGCTGGGTGCGCTGCCGCTGGCCATCGGCTTCGGCCAGGGCGCCGAGCTGCGCCAGCCGCTGGGCGTGGCGATCATCGGCGGCCTGATCGCGAGCCAGCTGCTCACGCTGCTGACGACGCCGGTGGTCTACGTGCTGCTCGACAAGCTGCGCCGGCGCTCGGGCAACGAACGGCACCTGAGCCGCGCCGCAAGCATATGACCCACCCCCGTCCCTCGCTCACTTCGTGTAGCTCGACTCCCCCCTCAAGGGGGCAACACCAGCGGCCCGGCAAAGCCGGTTCCGCGGTGTTCCTGGCCTGGGGCTGCGTGGTTTCAGCCGCCGCGGGCAAAGCGGTCGCGTGGTGAAAGACCCGGAAGAATGAATGAAGCTGCCATGACACACCGACAACGCATCCTTTCGCATCTGCCCGGCAGGCTGTCCGCCCTGGCATTGGCCGCTGTGCTGGCCGGCTGCGCCGTAGGGCCCGCCTACGAAGTACCAACCTCGGCCGCACCCGCCGGCTGGAAGGAGCAGAAGACCGCCGAGGGCTGGCTGCCCGCCGCGCCGGCCGATGCGCTCGACCGCGGCGAATGGTGGAAGCTTTTCGGCGACGCCACGCTCGACGAGCTGGCCGCCCGCGTGCAGGTGTCGAACCAGAACATCGCCGCGGCCGTGGCCAACTACGCACAGGCCCAGGCGCTGGTGCGGGGCGAGCGGGCCGCGCTGTTTCCCACGGTGTCGCTCGACGGCAGCGGCCGGCGCAGCGGCAACGTCGGCGGCACCAGCAATGCGTCCAATGCCTTTTCGGCGACGCTGGGCGTCGACTGGGCGCCCGATGTGTGGGGGCGTCTGCGGCAGGCCGTGAGCAGCGCGCAGGCCAATGCACAGGCCAGCGAGGCCGACCTGGCGTCGGCGCGGCTGTCGGCCGTCGGCGACCTGGCCACCAACTACTTTTCGCTGCGCGAGGCCGATGCCGAGATCGTGCTGCTCGACCAGACCATCGAGGGCTACCAGCGCGCCTTCGAGATCACGAGCAACCGCTACAAGGCCGGCATTGCCGCGCAGACCGACGTGTTGCAGGCGCAGACCCAACTCGTGAGCGCACAGGCCGAACGCGTGGGCCTGCAGCGCACCCGGGCCACGCTGGAGCATGCCATTGCCATGCTGGTGGGCGTGGCGCCGGCCGATTTCAGCCTGCCCCCGGCGCAGTGGACGCCCACGGTGCCCGGCATTCCTACGGGCGTGCCTTCCACGCTGCTGCAGCGCCGGCCGGACATTGCGGCGGCCGAGCGCGCGGTGGCCGCGGCCAACGCGCAGATCGGCATTGCGCGTTCGGCGTACTTCCCCAACTTCGGCCTCAGCGCCTCGGTGGGCAGCAGCGCGAGCCGGGTGAAAGACCTGTTCAACGCATCCAATACGCTGTGGGCGCTGGGCCTGTCGGTGGCGCAGGTGGTGTTCGATGCGGGTGCGATCGGCGCCAGCGTCGATTCGGCCAAGGCGGCCCACGAAGCCAGCGTGGCGCGCTACCGCCAGACCGTGCTCACCGCCTTCCAGGCGGTGGAAGACCAGCTCACCGCAGGCGCCGCACTGGCGCAGCAGGAAGGCCTGCGGCGCGAAGCCTCGGCCGCAGCCGACAAGACCGAACAGCAACTGCTCAACCGCTATCGCGCGGCCCAGGTGAGCTACACCGAGGTCGTCACGGCGCAGGCCGCCGCCCTCGGCGCGCGGCGCACGCTGGTGCAGTTGCAGGTGAATCGCCAGACCGCCGCGGTGGCGCTGATCCAGGCCCTGGGCGGCGGCTGGCAAGCCGGCTGGACGGGCGAAACCTTGTCGCCCGCGCCGCCGACGGCGCAGGCTGCCCCTTCTCCGCAGAGCGGAGTGAAGTAGCTGCCCGGGGAGGGGCGGCTGCCCCGTCCCCCTCAGCCCCGCTGCGCCAGGCGCGCGGGGCCGCTTCTCACGACGCGATCGCCTGCGCGCTCAATGCGCGTGGCGATCCATGCTCCCGCCGAGGTAGTCCTTGTCGGTGACAAGCACCCACAGCGCGAGCACCAGGATGGCCGCAGCCACGAGCACCGCGTTGACCATCGCCTTCTCCACGGTGGCAAAGCCGAGCACCCAGGGTGACACGGCCAGCCAGATGGCGAGCGCGCCTTCGGTCCACTCTTCCCATGCACGCGGTACCAGCGTTGCGCCCAGCGCCACGGCGCCCAGCAGGACACCCGTCGCCACTGCGCTCCACATCGCGGCTGTGACGCCCTGGAAGCCCAGGACCCAAGGCGAGATGATCAGCCACGCGCCCAGGGCGACGTTGACCGGATCTTGCCAATGCTTCACTTGCTTCATGGTCATTACCTCCTGTCGCGACACACAACCGCGACAGCGGTTGGACCGCGCCGATCCGGCGGGGTTCCGCGATGCGGCACTGCAGCATGCAATCGGATCCGATCTGTGCCTAGCCCCCGCGCGCCACCGGCGCCACCAGATAGGCGCCCGACTCGAACAATTGCGCCTCGGCCTGGTCGATGCGCCGGATCACCGGCTTGCCCGCGCGGCTCGCGAGCAACTCGACCAGTGCTTCGGTCACGGCCACGCCAGCCGCCACCGAGGGAAAGAACGAGGGGCTGTTGATCGTGAAGAGCAGCGTTTCGTCCGCCAGCAGCGACAGCGGCGAAGCCACGCTGTCGGTGATGGCCACGATGCGGCAGCCGGCGGCCCGGGCCGCCTCGGCCACCTGCAGCGCCTCGCGCGAGTAGGGCATGAAGCTGGCCACCACCAGTGCGTCGCCCTTGGCGAAGGCGCGCTGCTGCATTTCGAGCGAACCGCCCTGGCCATCGACCAGGTGCACGCTGGCGCGGAAGAGCCGGTAGACGTAGACGAACGAGAACGCGATCGGAAAGCAGGCCCTGAAACCCGCCGCATGCACCGCGGGAGCCTTCTCGATCAGCGCGCAGGCCTTTTGCAGCGCCTGCTCGCTCTGCTGGTGCGTGGCTTCCAGGTTGCGGCGCTGCACCTCGAACATCTCGGCCGTGAGGCTGCGGTCCTGCGCGCGGCCGATGAGCTGCTTGGCGCGCCCGCCGTAGGTTTCGCTGCCCAGGCCCATGTCGCCGGCAAAGGCTTCCTTGAGCTGCGGCCAGCCCGCATAGCCCAGGTGCTGCGCAAAGCGCACCAGCGTGGCGGGCGTGCTCTGCGCGCGCGTGCCCACACTGCGCATCGAGGCGGTCACCACCTCGTTGGGATGGTCGAGCACATAGCGCGCCACCTGTTGCAGCGCGGGGCTCAGTTCGTTGAAACGCTGGCGGATCTGGTCTCTGGCGCCCATGGCGGTGTCTCTCTTCTGGCGGTCGTTGGAACGAATGTACCGGACGTGGAACGACGGAACAGTTGACGGAACAAATGTTCCAGATAACAATATCGTGGAAACGTTAGTTCCAAACACGAATCCGCCAGCCACCCGCCATGACGCACGTCTTCCACCGCCACCTTCGCCACACCCCGCCGGTTGCCGCCGGCTCCAGCGGCATGTTCATCCGCGATGCCGAAGGGCGCGAATACCTCGACGCCTCGGGCGGCGCGGCCGTGTCTTCGCTCGGCCACGCGCACCCCGAGGTGCTGGCCGCCATGCATGCGCAGCTCGACCGGCTGGCGTATGCGCACACCAGTTTCTTCACCAGCGAAGTGGCCGAGCAGCTGGCCGACGAGCTGGTCGCTTCCGCCCCCGAGGGCATGAGCCACGTGTACCTGGTGAGCGGCGGCTCCGAGGCGGTGGAGGCGGCGCTCAAGATGGCGCGGCAGTATTTCGTCGAGACCGGCCGGCCGCAGCGCACGCACTTCATCGCGCGCCGCCAGAGCTACCACGGCAACACACTGGGCGCGCTGGCCGTGGGCGGCAACGCGTGGCGGCGCGAGCCGTTCGCGCCCATCCTGGTGCTGGCCACCCATGTGGCGCCGTGCTATCCGTACCGCGAGCAGCGTGCCGATGAGAGCGCCGAGCAGTACGGCCTGCGGCTCGCGGCCGAGCTCGAAGCAGCCATCCTCGCGCAGGGCGCCGACCGCGTGATCGCCTTCGTGGCCGAAACGGTGGGCGGTGCCACGGCCGGCGTGCTCACGCCCGTGCCGGGCTACTTCAAGGCGGTGCGCGCGGTGTGCGACAAATACGGCGTGCTGCTGATCCTCGACGAGGTGATGTGCGGCATGGGCCGCACGGGTTCGCTGCACGCCTGCGAGCAGGAGGGCGTGGTGCCCGACCTCATCACCATCGCCAAGGGCCTGGGCGGCGGCTACCAGCCGGTGGGCGCGGTGCTCGCGCAGCGCAGGATCGTCGAGGCCATGTCGAAGGGCAGCGGCTTCTTCCAGCATGGCCACACCTACCTCGGCCATCCGATGGCCTGCGCGGCGGCGCTCGCGGTGCAGCAGGTGATCCGGCGCGACGGCCTGGTCGCCAAGGTGCGCGAAGACGGCGCAGCCTTCGGCGCGATGCTGGCCGAGGCGCTCGGCGGCCACGCGCATGTGGGCGACATCCGCGGCCGCGGCTTCTTCTGGGGCATCGAGCTGGTGGCCGACCGCGCGAGCAAGGCACCGTTCGATCCAGCGCTGAAGGTCCATGCGCTGGTCAAGAAGGAAGCCATGGCGCGCGGCCTGCTGTGCTACCCCTTCGGCGGCACGGTCGATGGCCGGCAGGGCGACCACGTGCTGCTCGCGCCGCCCTTCATTGCCACGCGGCAGCAGCTGCAGGACATCGCGGCCCGCCTCGCGGCTTCCATCGATGCGGTGACGCGCGCCGCCGCGCGCTGATCCTTTCGTTGCCGATTTTCTTTCGTCTGTTTTCTTCAACGCCGTTCCGAGGAGCGCTTCCATGCCCAAGCTTCGTCTGCCGATCCCTTTCGGTGCTGCCGCTCTCGCGGTGGCCTTTGCCGCCCTGTTGCCGCACGCAGCCGCGCAGGCCCAGGAGAACGACACGCTCGCCAAGATCAAGGCGAGCGGCGCCATCACCTTCGGCTACCGCGAGTCGTCGTTCGGCTTCTCCTACCTCGACGGCAACCTGAAGCCGGTGGGCTACAGCATCGAGATCTGCAACCGCATCGTCGAGGCGGTGAAGACCGAGCTCAAGCTGCCGGCCATCGAGATCAAGTACCAGGCCGTGACCTCGGCCAACCGCATTCCGCTGGTGCAGAACGGCACGGTGGACATCGAGTGCGGCTCCACCACCAACCTGGTCGAGCGCCAGAAGCAGGTGGCGTTCTCGCCCGACATCTTCCGCTACAACGTGCGCATGCTGGTGAAGGCCGATTCGGGCATCAGGAGCATTGCCGACCTGCAGGGCAAGACGGTGGCCACCACCACGGGCACCACCTCGTTCCGCCTGCTGCGCGAGGCCGACAAGGGCCGCAACCTCGAGGTGAACAACCTGGGCGGCAAGGACCACAGCGATTCCTTCCTGCTGGTGGAAAGCGGCCGTGCGCAGGCCTTCGTGCTCGACGACATCCTGCTGGCCGGCCAGATCGCGAATGCGCGTAATCCGAAGGACTTCATCATCACCGGCGAGAGCCTGCGCACCGAGAACCAGTCGCTCATGTTCCGCAAGGACGATCCGGCCTTCAAGGCACTGGTGGACCGCGTGGTGTCGGGCATGATGAAGTCGGGCGAGATGGAAAAGCTCTACAACAAGTGGTTCATGTCGCCGATTCCGCCCAAGGGCATCAACATCAACTACCCGCTCAATGCCGAGACGAAGGAGGCCTTTGCCAACCCCTCGTCCAAGGGCATCTGACCAATCCTGCCGCATGACCCGCATCGCCCTGATCCACGCCCTCTCGCACTCGGTTGCGCCCATCAACGCCGCCTTCGAGCGCGACTGGCCCGAGGCCGTGCGCATGAACCTGCTGGACGACAGCCTTTCGGCCGACCTCGCGCGCAACGGCCGCGGGCTCGACGCGGCGATGCATGCGCGCTTTCAGCAACTCGCGCAGTACGCGGTCGACACGGGTGCCGAAGGCATCCTCTTCACCTGCTCGGCCTTCGGGCCCTGCATCGAGGCGGTGGCGAGGCGGCATGCGGGCATGCCGGTGCTCAAGCCCAACGAGGCGATGGTGGCGGAGGCCGCGCAAGGGCAGGGCCGCCTCGGGCTCATCGCCACCTTCGCGGCCACGCTGGTATCGATGCCGCCGGAGTTTCCGGCCGGCACCGCACTCGAGCCCGTGCTGGCCGAAGGCGCGCTCGACGCGCTGAACGCCGGCGACACGCAGCGGCACGACGCGCTGATCGCCGCCCAGGCGGTGGCGCTGCGCGAGCGCGGCTGCACGCGCATTGCGCTCGCGCAGTTCAGCATGGCGCGCGCGCGCGCCGCCTGCGAAGCGGCCAGCGGCCTGCCGGTTCTCACCACCGTCGACAGCGCGGTGCGGGCCCTGCGGCTGCGCACGAATCAAGCTGCGCGATAAAGCCCGCGGATGCCAGGGGCCAGCTGAACCTGGCCTGACTCGATGCCTCGCCATAATTGCTGCTCTTTAAAGGAGTAAGCGTGGACATCGTTTTGCTGGTGAAGGCCGCCATCATGGGCATCGTCGAGGGGCTGACCGAGTTTCTGCCCATCTCGTCGACGGGACATCTGATTCTTGCAGGCTCGCTGCTCGGCTTCGACGACGACAAGGCGAAGGTGTTCGACATTGCCATCCAGACCGGTGCGATCTTCGCGGTGATCCTGGTGTACTGGCAGAAGATCCATTCCACCGTGGTGGCGCTGCCGAGGCAGCCCAAGGCAAGGCGCCTCGCGCTCAACGTGGTCATCGGATTTCTCCCCGCCGTGGTGCTTGGGCTGGTGTTCGGCAAGATGATCAAGGCGCACCTCTTCACCCCGGTGGTCGTGGCCAGCACCTTCATCATCGGCGGCTTCATCATCCTGTGGGCCGAGAAGCGGCCGCCAGGCTCGGTGCGCATCGAGCATGTCGACGACATGACGATGTGGGACGCGCTCAAGGTCGGCCTGGTGCAGTGCTTCGCGATGATTCCGGGCACCAGCCGCAGCGGCTCGACCATCATCGGCGGCATGCTGCTCGGCCTGTCGCGCCAGGCGGCCACCGACTTTTCGTTCTTCCTGGCCATCCCGACGCTGATCGGCGCCGGTGCCTACAGCCTCTACAAGGAACGCGCGCTGCTGTCGGTGGCCGACATTCCGCTGTTCGCTGTGGGGCTGGTGTTTTCCTTCATCAGCGCCTGGCTCTGCGTGCGCTGGCTGCTGAAGTACATCAGCACGCACGACTTCATTCCCTTTGCCTGGTACCGCATCGCCTTCGGCATCGTGGTGCTGGCCACGGCCTGGACCGGCACGGTGGTCTGGGCGGAATAGGAACAGGCGCAGCGGCTGTCCCGGCGCTCAGGCGCCGTTCCCGTGCCCCAGGATGGCGCTTGCGGCGCGGGCCTCCTGGCGCACCGCGGCAGCGATCGGGCCGTCGATGGCGGGGTCGAAGCCGCCTGTCGCCCCCAAGGCCGTCAGCACGGCGCACACGCGGCCCGCATAGTCGTAGACCGGCGCCGCCACGGCGCTGATGCCGCGCAGGTAGGTGTCTCTCACGCTCGCGCAGCGCGCCTTCTGCACGTCGCGCCGCAGCTGGCCGATGGGGTCCTTCGCGTCCAGCGTGGCCCGCATGTCTTCCGGTGACTCCGCCAGTTCCTGCTCGGCCAGCGCCAGCACCCGCGACTCGTCGAGGAGGCCCAGGAACGCGCGGCCGGTGGCCGACCAGAGCATCGACATCACCGAGCCCGCGCGCACGTTCACCGTGACCGGCAGGCCCGGTTCCTCGAAGCGTACGATGGTCGGCCCCTTGTTGCCCATGACCGCGACGAAGCAGGTCACTTCGAGCGATTCGCGCAGCCGGACCAGGCTGGGCTCGGCCGCGCGGATCGGGTCGGCCTGGCGCATGGCGGCCAGGCCGATCTGGATGGCTTCCGTGCCCAGGTAGTAGTGCTGCGAGACGGCGTCCTGCAGCACCAGCCCTTCCTCCATCAGGCTGGCAAGGTAGCGGTGCACCTTGGCCGGGCTTTCGCCGACGTGGGCCGACAGGGCGGTGAGGCTGCTGCGGCCGCCCAGGTGGGCCAGCCCCTTGAGCACCGCCATGCCGGTTTCGGCCGATTGCACGCGCTGGCGGCGTTCGCGGGTCGCGGGGGAGAGCGCGGGGAGTTCCGGGGCTTGGGTCATGTGGGCTTCATGTTAGGTGCTGGAACCGGGCGCCGAGCGGCCGCCCGGGTTCAGGGTTGTCCCTTGACCATGATTACGCAATGCGTATGATACTTACGCAATACGAAATCATGTCGGAGACATCCATGAAAAACCGCCTTGCTCGGTGCCTTGCCGTTCTTTCCCTTGCTGCCGCGGCAAGCGCCAGCGCCCAGACCTTTCCCGCCAAGCCGATCCGCTGGCTCGTTCCGTACGCGGCGGGCGGCGGCTCCGACTTCCTGGCGCGCACGGTCGCGCAGACGCTCTCCGCCCAGGTGGGGCAGCCGGTGCTGGTGGACAACAAGCCCGGCGGCAATACCGCGCTGGCCGCGGCCGAGACGGCGCGCGCGCCGGCCGACGGCTACACGGTGCTGTCGGCCGACAACGGCACGCTGGTGTTCAACCCCGCGCTCTACAAGGCGCTGTCTTACAGCCCGACCAAGGACCTGGCACCCGTCACGCTGATGGGCAAGTTTCCGATGATCCTGGTGGTCGGCGCCAATTCCGGCATTGCCACGGCCAAGGATTTCATCGCCAGGGCCAAGGCCAAGCCTGGCGACCTGAGCTACGCCTCGGCCGGCGCGGGCAGCCCGCATCACCTGGCGATGGAACTGCTCAAGGTGGAGGCCGGCCTCTTCATGGTCCACGTGCCGTACCGCGGCGCGGCGCCTGCGCTGGCCGATGTGGTGGGCGGGCAGCTGCCGGCCATGATGGTCGACCTGGCGGCCGGCGCGGGCTTCATCAAGGGCGGCAAGGTCCGCGCTCTGGCGGTGGCCAACCCGACGCGGCTGCCGCAGCTGCCCGACGTGCCCACTTTCGCCGAGCTCGGCTACAGGAACGTCGAGGCCGCCGCGCTGGTCGGCGTGGTGGTGCCCTCGGCCACGCCGCCGGAGGTGGTGAACACGCTCAACCGCCAGCTGGTGGCCGCGATCAACGAACCCTCGGTGCGCACGCGCATGACCGACTTCGGCGTGGAGCCCGTGGGCAGCACGCCCGCGCAGTACGCCGCGCTGCTCAAGAGCGAGACCGTGCGCTGGCACAAGCTCATCCGGGACCTGAAGATCACCCTCGACTGAGCCCGCCGCCATGTCCGCCGACACCGCCTTGCCTCCACGCACCTCCGGCTGTCCCGTCGCGCACGGGCCGCTGTCTTCCGAGCGCACGCCCACCGGCTGTCCCGTCAGCGCGCGCGCGGCCGAGTTCGACCCCTTCGAGGACGGCTACCAGCAGGACCCGCCCGAATACGTGCGCTGGGCGCGCGAGAAGGAGCCGATCTTCTTCAGCCCCAGGCTCGGCTACTGGGTGATCACGCGCTACGACGACATCAAGGCGGTGTTCCGCGACAACATCACTTTCAGCCCCTCGAACGCGCTGGAGAAGATCACGCCCACGAGCGACGAGGCCAATGCCGTGCTCGCCTCCTACGGCTTTGCTTTGAACCGCACGCTGGTGAACGAGGACGAGCCCGCCCACATGCCGCGCCGCCGCGTGCTGATGGACCCGTTCACGCCCGAGGCGCTCAGGCACCACGAGCCGATGGTGCGCGAGCTGGCGCGCAGCTATGTCGACCGCTTCATCGACGACGGCCGCGCCGATCTCGTCGACCAGATGCTGTGGGAAATTCCGCTGACCGTGGCGCTGCACTTCCTTGGCGTGCCCGAGGAAGACATGGACACGCTGCGCAAGTATTCGATTGCGCACACCGTCAACACCTGGGGCCGGCCGAAGCCCGAAGAGCAGGTGGCCGTGGCGCATGCGGTGGGCAACTTCTGGCAGTACGCCGGCAAGGTGCTCGAGAAGATGCGCCAGGACCCCGACGCGCCCGGCTGGATGCAGTACGGCATCCGCAAGCAGAAGCTGCACCCCGAGGTGGTGACCGATTCGTACCTGCACTCGATGATGATGGCCGGCATCGTGGCCGCGCACGAGACCACCGCCAACGCCACCGCCAACGCGGTCAAGCTGCTGCTGCAACATCCGCAGGTGTGGCGGGAACTCTGCGAAGACCCGGGTCTCATTCCCAACGCGGTGGAAGAGTGCCTGCGCCACAACGGCTCGGTGGCCGCCTGGCGGCGCCTCGTCACCAGGGACACGCAGGTGGGCGGCGTCGATTTGCCGGCCGGCTCGCGGCTCCTGATCGTCACCTCGTCGGCCAACCATGACGAGGCGCATTTCGCGGATGCCGACCTGTTCGACATTCGCCGCGACAACGCCAGCGACCACCTGACCTTCGGCTATGGCTCGCACCAGTGCATGGGCAAGAACCTCGCGCGCATGGAGATGCAGATCTTCCTCGAGGAGTTCACGCGGCGGCTGCCGCACATGCGCCTTGCCGAGCAGCGCTTCAGCTACGTGCCGAACACCTCGTTCCGCGGGCCCGAGCACCTGTGGGTCGAATGGGACCCTGCGGCCAATCCGGAGCGCGCGAACCCCGCGCTGCGCGAGGTGCAGGTGCCGGTGCGCATCGGCGAGCCCTCGCGGCACGCGATCGCGCGGCCGGTGGTGGTGGAGCGCGTGACGCCGGTGGCCGAGGGCATCGTGAAGCTGCGGCTCGTGTCGCCGGACGGCAAGCCGCTGCCGCGCTGGACCGCGGGTTCGCACATCGACGTGGAATGCGGCTCGCCCGAGCTGTCGCGCCAGTATTCGCTGTGCGGCGATCCCGACGAAGCCGGCGTGCTGGAGATCGCGGTGCTGCACGAGCCCGGGGGGCGCGGCGGCTCGGCCTGGGTGCACACGCAGGTGCAGGCCGGCGACCGGCTGCGCATCCGCGGGCCGCGCAACCACTTCCGGCTTGACGAGTCGCTCCGGAAGGCGATCTTCATTGCGGGCGGCATCGGCATCACGCCCGTGAGCGCCATGGCGCGCCGCGCGAAGGCGCTGGGCATGGACTACGAACTGCACTACAGCGGCCGCAGCCGCAGGCGCATGGCCTTTCTGGACGAGCTCGCGGCGCTGCACGGCGAGCGGCTGCATGTCCATGCGAGCGACGAAGGACGGCGCTGCGATCTGCGCGCGCTGCTCGTCGAGCCGGTGGCCGGTGCGCAGGTCTATGCCTGCGGCCCGCTGCGCATGCTCGAGGCGCTCGAAGACTGCTGCGCCGCCTGGCCCGAGGGTGCCTTGCGCGTGGAGCATTTCGAGTCGACGCTCGCCACGCTCGATCCGTCGAAGGAGCATGCGTTCGAAGTCGAGCTGAAGGATTCCGGCCTGGTGGTCACCGTGCCGCCCGACCAGACCCTGCTGTCGGCGTTGCGCGCCGCCAACGTCGATGTGCAGAGCGATTGCGAAGAGGGCCTGTGCGGCTCGTGCGAGGTGCGGGTGCTGTCCGGCAAGGTCGATCACCGCGACGTGGTGCTGACCCGCCCGGAACGCGAGGCCCACAACAAGATGATGGCCTGCTGCTCGCGCGCCTGCGAAGGCCGGCTGGTGCTCGAACTCTAGGGTTGGTCAGCGCGCCTAGGCGTGCCCGCCGGCCATGTGCGCCGTCTCGGCGCGCGAGCCGAGTGCCAGCTTTCTGTAGATGCCCTTGATGCGGCATTCCACCGCCAGCCGGGGCATCGCCAGCGCTTCGGCGACGTCGCGGTGGCCGAGCCCCTGCACCACGAGTTCAAGCGTCTTGCGCTCCTGCGGCGTCAGCGCCGCCTCAGGCATCGACCCCGGATCGGCCGCGTGCCCCGCATGCCAGGCAAGCACGCGCCGCGCAATGGCCGGATCGATGGTGGCGCCGCCCTGCTCGATGCTGCGCAGGCCGATGCTCAGTTCGAGGTCGTCGCGCTCCTTCAGGAGATAGGCCACCGCGCCGGCGCGAAGCGCGGAAAAAATGGCTTCTTCGCTGCGGGAGGCGGAAATGGCCACGGCCGGCACCTGCGGATGGTGAGCCTGCAGCCACTCGACGAGCTCGACCGTTTCGTCGCCGGGCAGGCCGATGTCCACCAGCACCACGCCGAAGCTCGGCTTTTCCAGCAGATGCATGGCCATCTCGGCATCGTCGGCCCAGATGATCTGCGGCTCGTCGCATCCGAGCGTAGGCAGGATGTAGCGCAGACGTTCTTGCATCGCCGTGTCGTTTTCGACCACGAGCACCGAGCTCAGCGAGACGGTTTCGACGGCTTCCGAGGAGAACATTTGGGCGGCATTCCGGGGCTGTGGCCGAAAAACTGGGACGTTTCGACTTATTTTCCATGAATGTTGCCTTAGTTCACATTTGTGGCGCCTCGTTTGTCCATGCGGTGGTCAGGGCTTTGCGACAGCGAGTGCTGAGGCCGACGCCGCCGGTGCGCGGTTCGAAGGCAAGGCTGCGGTCGAGGCTTCTTCATCTACCAGTTCTCCGGGATGGTCTTGCCGAAAACAAAAAGACACACTTTCCACGTTTTGTTCTAACTGTTCACGGGGAAAAGTCTATGGCCAACCAGACGACGGCAAAACAGCAGCAGTTCGCACGCAGGCTCGGACGGCTGCTGCCGATGACCCTGCTTCTTGCGGGAAGCGCACACGCTGCCGGTTATGCAGCCGGCGATGCGGGCAACCCAGGCCCTATTCGGCCAGGCTGGTCATCGAGCAGCGGCGGCAGCGCGGCCGTGGCCACCGCAGACGGCGCCACCGCAATCGGTGCGGGTGGAGATGGCAGCAACGGAACTGCCGGCGGCATCGGCGGAACCGGCGGCGCGGGAGCCAGCGCAACCGCCAATGGCTCGACGGCCATTGGAGGCGGTGGAACCGCTGGGCAGGGCTTTGCAGGAGGCACCGGCGGAGCTGGCGGCAGCGGCGCCCGGGCTTCGGCAAGCGGGGCTATCGCGCTGGGGGCGGGAGGCGCGGGCCCGGAAGGCTGCTGCGGCTACCCCGGCCATGCAGGTGGCAGCGGCGCGCAGGCCACGGGCAACGCGGCGGTCGCCATCGGAAGCGCCTCGGGCACCCAGCAGGGCGCCGTGGCGTCCGGCAGCGGCAGCACGGCGATCGGTGGCGCCAACGATGGCGTCTCGGGCGCGGCGGCGCTTGCAACGGGCAGCGTGGCCATCGGCTCTGGCAGCCAGGTCGCAGGCGGCGCGACCGGAAGCGTGGCCATCGGCGCGAACTCCTCTGCCACGGCGCCCAACACGGTCTCTTTCGGATCGACCGGCCAGACGCGCGGCCTGGTCAACGTCAGCGCCGGATCAGTGACCGCCACGAGCACCGATGTCGTCAACGGCAGCCAGCTGTACACCGTGCAGCAAGCCGCCAATGCGGCTTCCAACGCAGCGGACACCGCGCAGGCCACCGCCAGTGCCGCAACGGGCACGGCGGTTCTTGCCCAGACTGCGGCGGCGGCGGCCCAGGGCACGGCGAGCACCGCGCTTGCCAATGCGGCCACGGCACAGGCCACGGCCAATGGCGTCCAGAGTACGGCGAACACTGCCCTTGCCAATGCAGCCACTGCGCAAACCACGGCCAACGGCGCCCAAACCGCGGCAGCGGCTGCCCAGGGCACGGCCAACACCGCCTTGGGCGTGGCGAACAATTCGGTCCAGTACGGTCCGGGTGGCACGACTGTCAGCCTGAATGCCAACGGCGGCGCGGGAACCACGCTTGGCAACGTCCGGGCCGGCACGGCCGCGACGGATGCCGCTAACGTCGGTCAGGTCCAGCAGGCGGAGCAGGGTGCCGTCGCGGCCTCCAACAGCTTCACGGTGCAGCAGGTGACGGCCTTGCAGAGCGTGATGAACCAGGCCCTTGCCAACGGCCTGTGCAGCTTCAGCGGGGGCAGCGTGACCTGCGGCACGGGCAGCAAGGCCACCGGTGCGGGTGCCACGGCGCTGGGCGCCAATGCCACGGCCAATGGCGACAGCACCACCGCGGTGGGCAGCGGCGCCGAGGCCCGCCATGCCGGCTCGGTGGCCATCGGCGCCGGCGCCAGGGCCCTGGCCGATCCCACCACCGCCGTGGGCAACAACGCGGTGGCCACCGGCAACAACGGGGTGGCGCTGGGTGCCAACACGCTGGCCGCGGGCAGCAATGCGGTCGCGCTGGGCCAGGGCTCGGTGGCGGATCGCGACAACACCGTGTCGGTGGGTAACGCGGCCACCGGACAGCTGCGTGGCATTGCGAACGTCGCGCCTGGGTTGCTGGGCACCGATGCGGTCAACGTGAACCAACTGCAGCAGGCGGTGAGCAACGCGACCAGCCAGGCGAACGCCTTTGCCGCAAAGGGCGTGGCATCGGCATTGGCCATGCCGTCGATGCCGACCCTGCCGGCGGGCAAGAAATGGATGGGGGCGGCCGTGGGCGGCTACGCCGGCGCATCGGCCATCGGCTTTGCTTTCGGCTATCAGGTCAGCGACAACCTGAACCTGGGGCTGGGGGTCTCCACCGCCACCAGCAGCGGCAGCAGCAACCGCATTGCCGCCCGCGTGCAGGCCGGCTATTCCTGGTGAGGTGCGCCGCGAAGACCAGGCGCGCCTGTGTTGCCGCTGCCGATCAGCCCATCAGGTTGCGCAGCGCCGCCTCGACCGCCGCCGCTGTGGCCAGCGGCTTTTCCATGGGAAACAGGTGCGTGCCGTCGAGCATGGCGATGCGTCCCCTGGTGACCTTCTGGGTCATCGCCATGCCCACCTGCTTCATCTCCGCGGACTGGCGCCCGCCGATGAAGGCCGCCTTGCACTTGAGCGGATGGCGGCGCAGCAGCGCGCCCAGGTTGTGGGGCAGGGTGTTGTAGATGGCCGTTTCCACGTCGCGGTCGAAACTCAGTTCGCGCATGTCTTCGCTCGCGAAGGTGCCGTGGTCGATGTAGTCGTGCAGCACCTGCTCGTCCCACCTGGCAAAGGCCTTCTTGCTGCGGAAGTGCTCGAACACCGCTTCGCGGTGCGCCCAGCTGTTCCTGCGCTTGCGGCTGATGGCGCCGGGCGAAATGCTCTTCATGAGCGGTGTGCGCTTGACGACATTGAGCGTGTTCGCGCGCCAGCCGCTGAGAACCGGCGAGTCGAGCAGCACCACGCCGCAAGCGAGCGCCGGATGCAGCGCCGCGCACATCAGGCTCAGGATTCCGCCCAGCGAATGGCCGACCAGGAACACCGGGCCGCCGGCGCGGTCGGCGCGCTGCTGTGCGAAGTCGGCCAGCTGCTGCACCAGGTGCGGCCAGTTGTCGGTGACGGGGTACTTCGGGTCGTGCCCGAATTTCTCGATGGCATCGACCTCGAAGCCGCGGCTGCGCAGGCTGTCGAGGACGACGCGGTAGGTGCTCGCAGGAAAGCTGTTGCCGTGCGAGAACACGACGGGAGGCATCGGCATGGCCGCGGTCGGCTTCAGATCAGTTTTTCGTCGGGCGTCGAGATCTTGCGCAGCGGGCTGTGCCGCGTGGCCGGCATCTTCAGCGGATGCTCGGTGGCGGAGTCGTCCCACACCGGATCCTCGATGCTGTCGAACACCTCGCGCAGCTTCTGGCCCCAGCTGTTGTGCATCATGCGGTAGTAGGGGTTGTCGGCGTCGATGCAGATCACGCGGTCGGTCTCGAGCTTGTTGGCCTCGTACACCACCAGGTCGAGCGGCAGTCCCACCGACAGGTTCGACTTCATGGTCGAGTCCATCGACACCAGGGCGCACTTGGCGGCTTCGTCGAGCGGGGTCTCGGGCGTGAGCACGCGGTCGAGCACCGGCTTGCCGTACTTGGATTCGCCCACCTGGAAGTAGGGCGTCTCGGTGGTGGCCTCGATGAAGTTGCCGGCCGCATAGACCAGGAACAGGCGCATGCCTTCGCCCTTGACCTGGCCGCCGAAGATGAAGGACACGTTGAAGTCCAGCCCCGCATGCTTGAGCGCCTCGGCGTCGCGGTCATACACGTGGCGCACCGCCGAGCCGAGCACGCGCGCGGCGTCGAACATGCTCTTGGCGTTCCAGATGGTGATGGGGTCGCCCTGCGAGCCGTCTTCGCGCGTTTCGCGCAGCTCCTCGATCTGCAGGATTTCGCGCACCGACTGCGAGATGCTCAGGTTGCCCGAGGACAGCAGCACCATGACGCGGTCGCCCGGCTGCTCGTAGACGATCATCTTGCGGAAGGTGCTGATGTGATCCACGCCCGCATTGGTGCGCGAGTCGGAAAGAAACACCAGGCCGGCGTTGAGTTTGATGCCTACGCAATAAGTCATTTTTTCATCTCGCACGAAGGATGCCCGCTACGCAGCGCTGCGTTCGCGCGTGTTCAGTTTTTGTAAGGCATAGAGCGCGTCGAGCGCCTCCCGTGGCGTCATCGCATCGGGGTCGAGCGCGGCCAGGGCGGATTCTACGGCGCTGGCCATGGGCGTTTCGGCCGACGGGGGCGGGGCGAACAGGTCGACCTGCGCCCGCGTCTGGGCATGCTGCGACTCCAGCGCCTCGAGCGCCTGCCGCGCATGGTTGACCACCGCGGCCGGCATGCCCGCGAGCCGCGCCACCTGGATGCCGTAGCTCTTGCTGGCCGGACCGGGCTGCATTTCGTGCAAAAACACGATGTCGCGCCCCGCCTCGGTGGCGCTCACGTGCATGTTCACGGCGCAGTGGTGCGTGGCCGGGAATTCGGTCAGCTCGAAGTAATGGGTGGCAAACAGCGTGAAGGCCTTGCTGCGGTCGTGCAGCTGGGCCGCGATGCCCGCGGCCAGCGCCAGCCCGTCGAAGGTGCTGGTGCCGCGGCCGATCTCGTCCATCAGCACCAGCGACTGGGCGGTGGCGCTGTGCAAGATTTGCGCGGCCTCGGTCATCTCGAGCATGAAGGTCGACTGCGCGTTGGCCAGGTCGTCCGCGGCGCCGATGCGGGTGTGGATGGCGTCGATCGGCCCGAGCCGGCAGGCCGCCGCCGGCACGTGCGAGCCGATGGACGCCAGCAGCACGATGATCGCCACCTGCCGCATGTAGGTCGACTTGCCGCCCATGTTGGGGCCGGTGATCACCTGCATGCGCTGCTGCGGCCCGAGCTGGGTGTCGTTGGCGATGAAGCCGCCCGACGATTTTTCGGCCAGCCGCGCCTCCACTACGGGATGGCGGCCCTGCTGGATCTCGATGCAGGGGTGCGAGACGAAGCTCGGCGCGCGCCAGTGCAGCGTGTGCGAGCGCTCGGCCAGCGCGCACAGCGCGTCGAGCGTGGCAATGGCGCCGGCCAGCTGCGTGAGCGCCGGCACCGAGGGCTGCAGCGCATCGAGCAATTGCTCGTAGAGCCACTTCTCGCGGGCGAGGGCCCGGTCCTGCGCGCTCAGTGCCTTGTCCTCGAAGGCCTTGAGTTCGGGCGTGATGAAGCGCTCGGCGTTCTTCAGCGTCTGGCGGCGGCGGTAGTTGTCGGGCACCTTCGAGAGCGCGCTTTGCGTGACCTCGATGTAGAAGCCGTGCACGCGGTTGAACTGCACGCGCAGGTTGGAAATGCCGGTGCGCTCGCGTTCGCTGACTTCGAGCTTCAGCAAAAAATCGTCGCAGTTCTCGCTGATGGCGCGCAGCTCGTCGAGCTCGGCGTCGTGGCCGGTGGCGATCACGCCGCCGTCGCGCACCAGCGCCGACGGGTCGGGCTTGATCGCGCTCGCCAGCAGGTCGGCACAGCCCGGCGGCGGCGCGAGCCGTTCGATGATGCGGCCCAGCAGCTCGCCAGAGGCCGGAAGCGCCGGTGCCAGCTGCTCGGCCTTCGCGAGCGCGAGGCGCAGCGCGAGCAACTCGCGCGGACGCACCTGCCGGAGCGCGATGCGCGCCGCGATGCGTTCCACGTCGCTGGTGTTCTTGAGCTGCTCGCGCAGGGTGCGCCAGGGCGCGGCCGTGCCGCCCAGCACGGTGGACTGGAGCGCGGCAATGGCTTCGAGCCGGGCCTGCGCCTCGCTGCGGTCGCGCCGCGGCGACAGCAGCCAGCGCTTGAGCAGCCGGCTGCCCATGCCCGTCATGCAGGTGTCGAGCAGCGAGAACAGCGTGGGTGCGTCTTCGCCTCGCAGCGTTTGAACCAGCTCCAGGTTGCGCCGCGTGGTGGGCGGCAGTTCGATCAGGTCGCCATCGCGTTCCACCGACAGGCGTTGAACGTGCGAGAGCGCGCGGCCCTGCGTGTGCTCGGCATAGCCCAGCAGCGCAGCCGCGGCGGCATGCGCATTGGCGAGCGATTCGGCATTCCAGGCCGCGAGGCTGTTGCTGCCCATCTGCTCGCTGAGCTTGCGTTCGCCCAGGCCGCCGTCGAACTGCCATGCGGGCCGGATCGAGAGCGTGAAGGGCGTGGACGCACGCGCGGCCTTCAGGCGCTGCTCGAAGGCCGGCGTCACCTCGGCGCTGTAGAGCAGTTCGCTCGGCGCGATGCGCGCGATCCAGGCTTCGAGCGCATCGGCCGGGCATTCGGCCAGCCGCAACTCGGCGCCGGTCACGCTGAGCCAGGCCAGGCCGCAGAAGTTGCGTGTGCCCGCATGCACCGCGAGCAGCAGCGATTCGCTCTTGTCGTTCAGCAGTTCCGAATCGGTCAGCGTGCCGGGCGTGACCACCCGCACCACCTTGCGCTCGACCGGCCCCTTGCTGGCGCCGACTTCGCCCACCTGCTCGCAGATGGCCACCGATTCGCCCAGCTTGATGAGCCGCGCAAGATAGGTGTCGACCGCATGGAAGGGCACGCCGCACATCACCACCGGCTGGCCGGCCGACTGGCCGCGCTGGGTGAGCGTGATATCGAGCAGGCGGGCGGCCTTTTCGGCGTCGGCCCAGAACAGTTCGTAGAAATCGCCCATCCGGTAGAACAGCAGTGTGTCCGGATGGTTCGCCTTGAGGCCCAGGTACTGCGCCATCATGGGCGTGTGCCCGGAGAAGTCGCTGGTGGAGGGGGAGGGTTGCGCGGTCGTCGTTTTCACTCGGACGATTATCGGGGACGGCGAACGGTCCGGCCGGGCCGGCAGCCCACCTTTAAAATCCGCCGGCGCGAACCCCGCGTGAAGAAACAAGGCGCCCATGGTCCACCCGGATGAATTCAAAGGCCCTGAAGCGGACGCGCTGCCCGACACCGCCACCGTGCCGGCAGAACTCGCTGCGCTGTACCTCTGCATGACGCCAGCACAGCTCGCCGACCTGCGCAAATCGAAACGGCCCGACGGGCGGGCAGGCCACGGCGCGTCCATCATCAGGCCGGTGGAAGGCGGCGCTGCAGCCGGGCCGAAAGACGCGGTGCTCTATCAGCTCGGCACCTTGCGCGGCTTTGCGAAGGCGCACACCGCCCCAACGGCCTTCGACACCGCGTCGGACTCCGGGTTGCCGGGCTGGCTGTCCGCCAGGCTGCCTTTCTTTGCCGAGCGCGAACCGCGCATCAAGCGCGGGCGGCGCGTGCTCATCGGCGGCGCCTGGGACCGGGCGGACCCGCTGCGCGAGAAACGCTTCGCCGAGCTGGCGAAGGGCCGCATCCGATTCACATCATTGACATGCGCCGAAGCCGCCGCGAGCCTGTGGGCCGACGTGGCAAGCCATCGCGCATTCGCCGAAAAGGGCCTCGCGCTGCTCAGGAGCGAGACGCAGGCCATCGAGGCCGCGCTGGCCGACACCGGCCTGCTGCTGGCCGCGGCTTCGAATCCGGAGACGGTGGCCTGACCCGCCTCCTTCAAGACCGACCATGGACGAGTACCGATGCTGATCAACTGCGTGGCCTACGAGAACGGCGCCAAGCTCGCCGACATTCCGGTCGAGGACATCAGCGAGTACATCTCCCGGCCCGGCTGCTTCGTCTGGGTGGCGCTGAGCGACGCCACGCCGGAGGAACTGGCCCAGATGCAGGATGAATTCAACCTGCATCCGCTGGCGGTGGAAGATGCCCACCACGGCCACCAGCGGCCCAAGGTCGAGGAATACGGCGATTCGCTCTTCGTCGTGATGCACCTGGTCGAGCCTTCTGCCGAGGGCGAGCACTGCGTGAACGTGGGCGAGGTCGACGTGTTCGTGGGGAAGAACTACGTGCTCTCGGTGCGCAACCGCAGCCAGCAGGGCTTCCTGGGCGTGCGTGAGCGCTGCGAGCGCGAGCCCGAGCTGCTGCGCAACGGCGCGGGCTTTGTGCTGTATGCGCTGATGGATGCGGTGGTCGACCGCTACTTTCCCGTCATCGACGCGCTCGAGGTGGAACTCGAATCCATCGAGCAGCAGATCTTCGCGCAGGGCGGCGCGGCGCGCGACAAGATCAAGCAGCTGTACGACCTGAAGCGCCGCAGCATGATCCTCAAGCGCGCCGTGGCGCCGCTGGTCGAGGCGGCGGGCAAGCTGCACGGCGGGCGGGTGCCGCAGATCTGCGTGACCTCGCAGGAATACTTTCGCGACGTGGCCGACCACCTGGGCCGCATCAACGGCTCGATCGACGCGATGCGCGACACCATCGGCACGGCCATTTCGGTGAACCTCTCGATGGTCACCATCGAGGAGAGCGAAGTCACGAAGCGGCTGGCGGCCTGGGCCAGCATCTTTGCGGTGTGCACCGCGTTCGCGGGCATCTGGGGCATGAACTTCGAGCACATGCCGGAGCTGAAATTCCGCTACGGCTATGCGGTGGCGCTGGCGCTGATTGCGGCCACCTGCAGCTATCTCTACTACCGGTTCAGGCGCGCCGGCTGGCTCTGAGGGGCCGGGTCACTCGTCGTGCGTATCGTGCGTGGCCGCCGCGCCGCGCCGCCAGTAGCCGGAGGCGCGCGTCCACTTGGGGTTGGCGCCGCGTTCGCCCACGAGATGCGCGCGCAGCGCCTTCGCAATCGCCGATTCGCAGCCCACCCAGGCGTGGAAGTCGCCGGCCGGCAGTTCCATGGCCTTGAGCGTATCGAGCAGCACCGGGCTCAGGCCCGGTTCCGCGCCGTTGCGGTGCACCCACTTCAATGTGAGCTCCGCCTGCGTTTCGAACGGAACCTGGTCGGCCTCGCTGTCGACCTCGGCCAGCACCACCACGCGTGCACCGGCCGGCAGCTCGGCCAGGCGCCGCGCAATGGCGGGCAGGGCGGTGTCGTCGCCGATCAGCAGGTGCCAGTCGAACGCCGTCGGCACGATGAACGAGCCGCGCGGGCCGCCCACGCCGAGCACGTCGCCGGGCCTGGCCCGCTCGGCCCATTGCGTGGCGGGGCCGGCCTCGTGCAGCGCGAAGTCGAGTTCCAGCGTGTTGGCGCGGGCGTCGTGGCGGCGCGGCGTGTAGTCGCGCATGGCGGGCCGGCCGCCCGCGGGCCACACCGGGCCGTCCGGCCCCATGGTCGGGAGCGCGAGCTGGCCGGCCGCGTCGGGGAAAAAGATCTTTGCGTGGTCGTCGAAGCCCGGGCTCGCGAAGCCTTCGAGGTCGTCGCCCGCGAGCGTGATGCGAATCAGGTGCGGCGTCAGGCGCTGCACGGTCTGGACCGCGAGCCGGCGAAAGCGAAGCTCGTGGCGCACGCGGCGCGGCGTGCGGTCGGGCGTGATGGAGGCAGAAGTGGTTGTGAAGTCGGTCATTTCAAAGAAAGAAGTTCAGATGCGCTCTAGCTGTTGAGCGGCGCTGTCGAGCACCGCGGCGAAATCGTGGGCTTGTTGTTCGGTGAGGGGGGCGCCAGAGAGGCGCATGCGCATCGCGAGCTTCAGGTTCTCGATGGCGCGCGTGACCTGTGGCGGGCGGCCGCCGCGCGGGCCGGCGCCGTCGACGCCGCCGTTCATGCGGGCCATCATGGCGTCGGCCGTGTCGCGGTTGGCGGCCAGGAATTCCCGGCCGCTCGCGGTGATGCTGTAGCGCTTGCGCCCGCCGGTGTCGGCCGTTTCCACGCTCAGGTAGCCCATCTCCTCGAGCAGCGTAAGGGTGGGGTAGACCACGCCGGGGCTCGGCGCGTAGCTGCCGCCCAGGCGGTCCTCGATGGCCTTGATGAGTTCGTAGCCGTGGGCAGGCTTGTCGGCGATGAGTTGCAGCAGCACGAAGCGCAGCCCGCCATGGCCGAACACCCGGCTGCCGCCGCGTCCGCCGCGGCCTCCGTGCATGCGCTCGTCGCCGCCGTGGCGTCCGCGGCCGCCCGAGAGACCGTCTTCGTGTTCGCCGCGCGGAGAGTGGCAGTGGTGATGGTGGTGGTGGCCGAAATGGAAGTGCCGCATATCGATGTCCTCTTGAGGTATATCTAAATTATTTTCGATATATCTAAAAAAGTCAAACAGCTCTGCCTTTCGCATCACTGCGGCGCATCCATGGGCGGGTAAGGCAGTGGGGCCGAGGCCCCGGCAAACGGGCGGGCGGCGCCCGTCCGGTGATCAGGCGATCATCGATTCCAGGTCGGACGCCAGTTCGCGCGGTGCCGGCATGTCCTGCATCACGTCCTCGGAGAGGCCGATCGCGTCGGCAGGCTGGGCTGGCCATACGTGTTGCGCGTCGCCGATGCGGAGCCCTTCGCGCTCCAGGGCGACGCGCCAGACCGCCAGGTGCAGCACGCTGGCGAGCGGATCGACGTGTTCGGCCTCCATCGGGTTGGCGAAGGAGGAGAGGGCGCTGACGAACTCGGGTGCGAATTCCCAGCGGGCCGCCAGCCGCGCGCCGACCTGGCCGTAATGGAAGCCGAACTTCTGCCGCTCCACTTCGAGCCGTCCCATGCGGTCGAAGGGATGCACGGCGTTGAGTTCGGCCATCGGCTGCTTCATGGCGCCGGCCATGATCAGGTGGCCGATGGCGTGCATGCTGCCGACCGTGAAGGCCAGGCTCTGGTCCACGCGGCGCGTCTTGCCCGCGAGGTAGCGGGCCACGGCGGCCACGCGCAGGCTGTGCGACCAGAAGGCCGGCAGGTGCACGCCCTCGACCTTGCGGAAGGTGCCCGTGAGGCCGGAGCTCACCACCAGGGAGCGGATCGAGGAGAAGCCCAGCAGCTGGATCGCGTCCTGGATCGAGAGGATCTTGCGGCGCAGCCCGAAGTACGGCGAATTCGCCATGCGCAGCACGCGGGCTGTCAGCACCTGGTCGAGCTCGATCTTGCGTGCCACCACGGAAACCGCGGCGTCCTCGTTGCGCAGGAGCTCGATGAGATCGAACACCACCTTGGGCACCGTGGGAAGCAAGTGGCTGTCGGTAAACAGTTCGTCCAGGGTCATGGCGATCTCGGGCTGTAGTTTTTTGCTGCCCGGGATTGTCCTGCAACCTTAGTGTTACATGTTGATGTCTTCGGAATCAGGCCCCCTCTCGCGGCCCGGTTGCAGACTTCCAGCAACACCGATGCGGTCGCGGCGCGCCAGGCACGGCTTTGCCTGGCTGCCGAGACAAATCGCGTGACGTTCTTGCACCGGCCCTATATATTGCGCCAACGATACAACCTGTTGCGTTCTCTGCCGTGCCGCGCTGCTGCACACGGAACCAACCGGCCTGCGTCGAGGACAGGATCAAATCCGATGTCATCGTCCGTCTGGATCAGGATTCGCTTGCCGCTGGTGATTTTCGCGGCTGGCACGGCGCTGTCGATCGTCCTGGGCGCTTCCGCCCGCCAGGAGATCGGGCGCAGTGCCCAAGCGCGCTTCGACGCAACCGCCCTCGACCTGGCGCGCAAGGTCGAAGCCCGCTTCGACGACTACATTGCCGTCCTGATCGGCCTGCGTGCGCGATTCAACACTTCCGAGACCGTGACCCGAAGCGATTTCAGGGACTATGTCGCGGGGCTGAACCTGGCGAGAGCCTACCCCGGTTTCCAGGCCGTCACCTATGCGCCCCGCGTTGCGGCCAACGACAAGCAGGCCTTCGAGGAACAGGTCCGCGGTGATGCCAGCCTCGACGCTGGCGTGGCCTCCCGCTTCGCCATCAAGCCACCCGGTGAGCGGGACACCTACTACCCGCTGGTCTACATCGAACCGCAGGCCGGCAACGAGAGGCTGCTCGGCAATGACCTGGGCGCGATGCCCGACAGGGGAGATGCGCTCGAGCAGGGGCGCGACACCGGCGGCCTCGTCACGTCCGGCCGCAAGGTCCGCATCGCGGGCCGCGAGTCCGACATCGGATTGGCGATGCGGCTGCCGGTCTACCGGCCACGGCAGCCGCTCGATACGCTCGAGCAGCGGCGCAACGCCTATATCGGTTCGGTCGGCTCGGGCTTCAGCGTCGCAGGGATGCTGAGCGACGTGGTGGGGGCCGATGCCAGCAGGACGTTCCGGCTGCGCTTGATCGATGCCGGGCCGGGCCGTGGGGCGATCGGGACACGCGTCGAGACCAGGTTTGTCGCGGCGACCTCATTCAGCGAGCGGCAACTGCTGTTCGACAGCGCGGCCTTGGCCAAGCCCGCTGCGGCACCGGCGCGCAGCCTCGAACGCATGCTCGGCTTCGAGCTGGGCGGCCACTCCTGGCTTGTGGAAGTCGCTCAAGACGAAAACCAGGTCTTCGGTCCGCTCGACAAGGCCATTCCATGGTTCATCGTCTTCGGCGGCCTGGCCACCAGCATGCTGCTTGCCGGCATCGTCTTTTCGCTGACCACCGCACGCAGCCGAGCCCAGATCCTGGCGAACGAGATGACCCGCCACCTGCGCACCAGCGAACGGCAGCTGGAGGAAGCGCAGCACCTGGCAAGCCTGGGCAGCTGGATCCTCGATCCCGAAACCGGAACCCTGCAATGCTCCGACGAAGCTTTGCGCATCCTGGGCTTCGAGACGGGCCCTTTGCAGCCCGACCTGCCCACGCTGCTCCTGCGTGTTCCGGCCGCAGAACGCCCCGCGGTCGAACAGCAGCTCGCGCTGGCCTCCGGGTCCACGGAACGCAGCGAATTCGAGCATCGCCTGTGCCTGCCCGATGGCACCGAACGCTGGCTCCACGTCATCGCACAGTCGGCCGAAGAAGACGGAAAGACGATGGTGCGCGGTACCGTGCGCGACGCCACCCGGCCGCGCAAGGATGCATTGCGCCAGGGGCTCGAATACAGGATCGCTCGTCTGCTTGCC
Organism: Variovorax sp. VRV01; assembly: GCF_014852545.1. Lineage (NCBI taxonomy): Bacteria > Pseudomonadati > Pseudomonadota > Betaproteobacteria > Burkholderiales > Comamonadaceae > Variovorax > Variovorax sp. VRV01. Next base: position 59,988 of record NZ_JACVBS010000006.1, on the reverse strand, counting down.
GGCGATGGCAGGGCCGAGACGGTGATCTCGCAGGCGCTGGAAGCCGTATGCACCGACCTGCGCTGGGACTGCGGCGCGTTGTGGAGCGTTGGCGAGGACGGCGTGGTTCGCTGTGCCGCCGCCTGGCATGCCGAGCACATTCCCCCGGCGGTGCGGCAATTCGCTTCCGACAGCCGGTCGTTCGAATACCAGGCCGACGAAGGCTCGCTGGGCCGCGCCTGGAAAACCGGCGGCATCGTGCAGATCAACCTGTTGGCGGCTCCGGGCCATTTCGCGCGCGATGCGATGGCCCGCGAGGCCGGGCTGGCCGTCGGCGTCGTCGTGCCGATGGCCGTTACCGATTCGATCACGGCGCTGGAGCTCCTTGGTTCCAACCCGTACGCCGTCGACGCCGAGACGCAGGAGTCGCTGCGTGTGATCGCCTTGCAGATCGCCCAGTACAAGCAGCGCAAGCTGGCTGAGAGAAGCCTTCGTTTCATGGCCAGCCACGACGGACTGACCGGCCTGTTCAACCGCGCCGCGCTGCAACACGAGCTTGCTCGCGCCATCAAGCGCAGCAACCGCCATCAGAAGCAGTTCGCGGTGATATTCGTCGACCTGGATCGCTTCAAGCACATCAACGACACGCTGGGCCACGGCGTGGGCGACGAGATGATCAAGATCTGCGGCGAGCGCCTCACGGCGCTGCTGCGCGAGACCGATATCGTGGCGCGCTTCGGTGGCGATGAGTTCGTGCTGCTGCTGGAGAACCTGTCCAGCGCGAACGATGCCGCGGGGCTCGCCGAAAAAGTGCTGGCCTGCTGCGCCGAGCCTTTCTTCCTCGCCGGACGCGAACTGCACGTCAGCGCCAGCGTCGGCGTGAGCATCTACCCGGACAACGGCGGCGACGCAGAAGCACTCCTGAAGAACGCCGACACCGCGATGTATCGGGCCAAGGAAAGAGGCCGCAACACCTTCCGGTTCTACGCCGCGAAGATGAATGCACAGAATACCGAACAGCTGATGCTCGAAAGCGCACTGCGCCATGCCTTGGAACGTGGCGAGCTCGAAATGCACTACCAGCCGAAGATGAATCTGCAGACCCAGCACATCGTCGGCGTCGAGGCGCTGATGCGCTGGCACCACCCTGTCCTGGGCATGATTCCGCCGGTGCAGTTCATTCCGATCGCCGAAGAGCTCGGCTTGATCGTGTCCTTGGGCAAATGGGCGCTGGAGAGGGCTTGCGCCGATGCGCGATCGTGGCAGAAATCCGGTTTGCCAAAGGTGCTGATGAGCGTCAATTTGTCGCCGCGCCAATTCGGAAGCCGCACGCTCATCGCTGACATACAGGCCGTCCTGGAAGCCTCGGGCCTGGAGCCGTCGCTGCTGGAGCTGGAAATCACCGAAGGCGCGGTGATGGCGAATCCCGAGCGTGCGGCGAAATTGCTCCGGACGATCCGGGACATGGGCGTCGGCCTCGCCATCGACGATTTCGGAACGGGCTATTCCTCGCTCTCCTACTTGAAGCACTTCCCGCTGTCGACGGTCAAGATCGACCGCTCCTTCATCAACGACCTTTCGCAGGACGCCGACGCGCGGGCGCTCATCGACGGCATCATCACGCTGGCCCACGGGTTGCGGATGAAGGTGGTCGCCGAAGGCATCGAGACCACGGCCCAGCTCGATTACCTGCGCAGCCACGGTTGCGACGAGGCACAGGGCTATTGGCTGTGCAAGCCCGTTCCTGCCGACGAGGCACGCAACTTCATGGCGCGTCACCTGCGCAACCAGTTTGCTCCATCGGAGGCCGCCTGACGGCCGAACTTTTGAAGCAATCGTCGCCGGGCACGTTCGCTCGGACCTTCCCCAACCTTCACAGGAGCATTCATGATCCATTCCACCCAGCGCAAGACACTGGAGCAGACGATCGCCGCCATCGAGGCGATCGACCTCACGCCGATCAAGTTCAAGGCTTGCCGCAAAGAGGATGGCTACGGCTGGTCGGCAGGCTACGCGGACCAGATGGAGGTGGCCTACAAGCGCTACTTGATACTGCACGCCAAGCACCCCGACCTGACGCTCGCTCCCGAGCAGGACGTCGACCGCTTCTGGCACATGCACATCCTCGACACGAGAAAGTACGCCGCGGATTGCGAAACCGCTTTCGGCTACTTCCTGCACCATTTTCCGTACCTCGGCCTGCGCGGCGAGGAAGACGCCAAGGCGCTGCAAGCGGCCTTTCTGGAGATGCAGCGCCTGACCGCCGAGGAATTCGGCGAGCCGGCGGCCGCAGCCCGGCACGAGCCGGGCAAGGACGCGGCGGCATGGTGCTCGCTCGAGGCGGGCAAACCCGCAGCGGCATGGTGTTCGCTTGAGGCAGGCAAACCCGCAGCGGCATGGTGTTCGCTCGAGGCGGACAAACCCGCGGCCGCGTGGTGCTCGCTCGAAGCGGACAAACCCGCAGCCGCGTGGTGCTCGCTGGAGGCGGGCGCTGCCTCCGCGGCAGACCCCTTGGCGATGGCCGGCGCCTCCGAGCTGGCCGCTTCCGCTCGCAGGTTCGAGCTTGGCGTGAACAGGTGAAGGATTGGCGAAGGGACGAGGCGGCGGAGCCGCTCGTTCCTTCGCCTGGGTTCAGCGCTGCGGCATGTCCTTGACCGAGTAGCCCAGGCTCACCGTCGCATCCTCCGGAATCGCGGGCATCGTGGCATTCCAGGCCAGCCAGTCTTCCCGCATGGCCGCGAGCCGCCCAGGCTCCTTCTTGCCCAGGTTCGCCCGCTCGCGCTCGTCGGCCGGAATGTTGAACAGGTATTCGTTGCCGTCCACCTTCAGGTACTTCCAGTCGCCATCGCGCATGGCCTGCTGGCCGCGATGGTTCATGCGCCAGTGCAGCGGGCGGCGGAAACTGTGCTTCGCGTCCTTCAGCACCGGCATCAGCGACACGCCATCGAGCGGGTAGTCCGCATCGGCCTTGACGCCGGCCGCGTCGAGCATGGTGGCGGACCAGTCCATGGTCATGCACAGTTGCCGGCTCTCGCCGCCCTTGGCAATCACCGCGGGCCAGTGCGCGATCCATGGCACGCGGATGCCGCCTTCGGTCAGGTCCATCTTGCCGCCGACCAGCGGCCAGTTGTCCGAAAAGCGCTCGCCGCCGTTGTCGCTGGTGAACACCACCAGCGTGTTGTCGGCCATGCCGTGCTTCTCGAGCGCGGCCATGATCCAGCCGATGCCTTCGTCCATGTGGTGGATCATGCGGCGGTACACATGGATGTTGCCGCCGGCCAGGTCGAACAGGTTGTCTTTCACGAGCGGCGCCTTCCCGGCGTCGTCGCGCGTTTCCCAGGGCCAGTGCGGCGCGGTGTAGTGCAGGCTCAGGAAGAAGGGCGCGTCCTGCTTCGACATGCGCTCCACGTAGTCGACGGCGCGCCTGGAGAGGATGTCGGTGAGGTAGCCCTCTTCCTTTCTGTCTTCCTCGCCGAACCACAGGTCGTGGCGGCCGGTGGAGTCGCAGTGCGTGAAGTAGTCGACGCCGCCCGACATCGGCCCGAAGAACTCGTCGTAGCCCGAGCGCAGCGGCCCGAAGGTGGGCGGGTAGCCCAGGTGCCACTTGCCGATGAGCGCGGTCTGGTAGCCGCCGGCCTTCAGCAGCGAAGGCAGCGTGGGGTGCTCGGTCGGCAGGCCGAGCGTGGTGCTGCCGCGGCTCTTGCTGTTGATGGGCTCCTCGGCCGCGCCGCGCAGGCGGTACTGGTAGCGCGCGGTGATCATCGCGAAGCGCGTGGGCGAGCACACGGGCGAGTTCGAATAGCCCTGCGTGAGCTTCAGCCCATTGGCCGCCAGGCCGTCGAGCACGGGCGACACGGGGCCGAATGCGGCATCGCGGCCGCCGTAGCAGCCGAGGTCGGCATAGCCGAGGTCGTCGGCCACGATGAAGATGATGTTGGGTCTGGTCATGAACAGTTCGCTGCTTTGAGAGATCAGAAAGTCTTTTCGTGAAACACCGCGGAACCGGCTTTGCCGGGCCGCTGGTGTTGCCCCCTGCAAGGGGGTTGGCGAAGCGACACGAAGTGCGCGAAGACTGGGGGTGTTCTAAGGTTGGTAGCCGGATTTCTGGACGACGGGGGCCCATTGCGCCTTGTAGGCCTTGAGCATCGCGGCGGTCTGTGCCTGTGTGCTCACCACCGGCGTCATGCCGGCATCCTTGAACTTGCGCTGCGTGTCGGCATCCTGCATGACTTCGTGGATGGTGCTGGCCAGGCGCTCGACCTTGGCCTTGGGCATGCTCGCGGGCGCGAAGAAGGTGTTCCAGCCGGTGGCGGCAAGGTCGAGCCCGGCCTCCTTGAAGGTCGGGATCTTCGGCGCGAAGGGCGAACGCTTTTCGCCCGAGAGCGCGAGGATGCGCAGCTTGCCGGTGTCGTGCAGCGGCAGCACCACGTCCTCGGTGTCGACCGAGATGGGCACCTGGCCCCCGATCAGGTCGTTCAGCAGCGGAGCCGAGCCGCGGTAGCCGATCACCTGCGTCTGCACCTTGGCCTTCTCGCCCACCATCAGGCCGAAGAAGTGCGGCAGGCTGCCGGTGGCCGGCACGCCCACGTTGGCCTGGCTGGGATTGGCGCGCATCCACGCCAGCAGGTGGTTGAGCTCGCGCACCGGCAGCGTGGGCGACACCGACAGCGCGAAGTTGTAGGTGTTGACGTGCGACACGGGCACGAAGTCGCGCTCGGCGTCGTAGTTGTTGTCCTTGAAGACGAGCGGCGCCACCACCATCACGGCCGGGTTGGCGAGCATCAGCACGTTCTGGCCGGCGGGTGTGAGCTTGACCTGCTGCGCGGCAAGGCGGCCGCCCGCGCCGGGCTTGTTGTCGACGATGACCGGCACGCCCAGTTTGGCGCCAAGCTTGTCGCCGACGATGCGCGCCACGCGGTCGGTGGCGCCGCCGGGCGCGTAGCCGACGACGATGCGCAGCGGGCTGTCGAGCGCCTGGGCGCCCGCGCTGGCGGGCAGGGCGGCGATGGACGCCATGAAGCCGGCCGCGGCAAGCAGCGCGGCAAGGCGGCGGGTGATGGGGATGGTCTTCGGCATGTGGGGGTTCCTCCTCGGTTCGGTCGTTCGTTCGGTTGTTCAGTCGGTGGCCTGGAAGTTCACGGCCTTCATGATGCCCGCCCAGCGCGCGGTGTCCTCGCGCATGGTCTTGAACAGCGCCTCGCTGCCGTCGCCGACCGGGTACATGCCGTTCTGCAGCAGCAGCTGGCGCACCTCGCGCGCATTGACGGCCCGGGTGAATTCGGCGCGCAGCGTGTCGATGACGGGCTGCGGCGTCTTGAGCGGCGCATAGTAGGCAAACCACGCGGTGGCCACCACGTCCTTGTAGCCGGCCTCGACGAAGCAGGGCAGGTTGGGCATGAGCGGCGAGCGCTTCTCGCCGCTGGTGGCCAGCACCTTCGCGCGGCCCGTGGACAGCATCTGCTGCGCACCGCCGACGGTGTCGAAGTAGACAGGCACGGTGCCGCCCATCAGGTCCTGCCGCGCGGGCGTGGAGCCGCGGTAGGGCACGTGCACCATCTTCAGTCCGGCCGCGCGGTTGAGCATCTCGCCGAGAAAGTGCGAAGGCGTGCCCGCGCCATAGGAGCCGAAGCTCAGCTTGTCGCCCTGCGCCTTGGCCCAGGCGATGAACTCGGCCAGCGTGTTGGCAGGCACGTCCTTGTGCACGGTGAGGGCCAGCTCGAAGCGCGCCGCGTTGATGATCGGCACGAAATCCTTGATGGGGTCGTACGAGAGGCTGCGGTACGCGCTCGGGAACATGGTCATCATGCTGGCCGTGCCCAGCAGCAGGGTGTGGCCGTCCGGCGCGGCGGTCTTGACGGTTTCCGCCGCAATCCGGCCCGCCGCACCCGCGCGGTTGTCGATGATGAGCGGACCCAGCGTCTCGCGCACCTGCTGCGCGATGGCGCGCGTCAGCACGTCCTGCGTGCCGCCGGCGGGCACGCCGATCAGCACCTTGACCGGCTGGCCGGGCCTGAAGGCCTGCGCCCGCGCATCGAGGGCGAGCGGCGCCAGGGCGAGTCCGCCCAGCGCGGCGAGTGCGCGGCGGCGGTCGAAGCTGGAAGAAAGAAGAGGCGTGATGGGCATGGGGCGGTGTCTCCGGGATCTTCTGGGATTGGTTTTGTGGATCCCGAAGGACTTTAGAGACGCTACATTCGATTGATCTAATCAACCATCCCCCGGACTAACCCCCAATGACCGCGCCGCGCCGTTCGCTGGACGACCTGCTGCTGTACCGGCTTTCGCGGCTGGTCGGGGTGGCGGGCGGCATGGTGATCCGGCTGTGCGAGGGCCGCTTCGGCATCACGCGGCGCGAATGGCGGCTGATCGCGGTGCTCGCGAGCCGCGGTGAACTGGGCTCCTCCCAACTGGCCGAGCATGCCCAGCTCGACCGCGCCCGCACCTCGAAGGCGGTCGGCTCGCTGGTCGAAAAACAGCTGGTCTCGCGCGTGGCCCGCGCGGGCGACCGGCGGCAGGTGCTGCTGGGCCTGACCGAGAGCGGGCAGGCGCTGTACGGCGAGCTTTTTCCGCTGGTCACGAAGATCAACGCCGAGTTGATGGGGGCCCTGGGCGAGGAGGACGCCACGCGCCTCGACGAATCCCTGCGCCGCCTGCAGGCACAGGCCGAGCGCATGGTGCAAAAGGCCGTGCTGCCCAAGGCCGATCGCGGGCGCCGCGGCGCGGGCGGCATCAGTCCACCTTCATCCCGGTCGCCTTGACGATGCGGCCGTAGCGCGCCTGGCTGCCCGCCAGGCGCTCGGCCGCGGCGGCGCCGGTCTCGCCGAGCGCCACCATGTCGAGCGAGGCCAGGCGCGCCTTGACCTCCGGCAGCGCCAGCGCCTTCTGCAGCGACTGGCGCAGCACCTGCATCACGGGCTCGGGCGTGGCGGCCGGCACCATCGCGAGGTAGAGCACCTCGAATTCCAGGTCCTTCAGGCCGAGTTCGCCCACCGTGGGCACCTCGGGCAGCAGCGGCGAGCGCTGGCGGCCGGTTACGGCCAGCGCGCGCAGCTTGCCGGCCTGCACCTGCGGCAGCAGGCCCGGCGTGGCGAGGATGCCGGCCTGCACCTCGCCGCCCAGCAGCGCCATCACGGCCGGCGCGTTGCCCTTGTAGGGCACGTGGGTGATCTTGGCGCCGGTCGCGGTCGAGAAGATGCCGGCCGCAAGATGCCCCGGGCTGCCGTTGCCGGCCGAGCTGAAGGTGGCGGGCTCAGCCTTGGCCTGCGCGATGAATTCCGGCAGCGTCTTCGCCTTCACGGCGGGCCCGACGCCGAAGCTCAGGCCCGACGAGCTGAAGATCATCAGCGGCTTCAGGGCGTTTGCCGCGAAGGGCATCGACGCATACAGGTGCGGATTGATGGTGAAGGTGCTGTCGATGCTCAGCAGCACCGTGTAGCCGTCGGCCGGGCTCTTGGCCACGAGGTCGGCGCCGATGTTGCCGCCGGCGCCGGGCCGGTTGTCGACCACGAAGGGCTGCTTGAACTCTTTCTGCAACACGTCGCCCAGCGCGCGGCCGAGAATGTCGAGCGGACCGCCGGCCGGGAAGTTGGTGATGAATTTCACCGGCTTGGCGGGGTAGGCCGCGTCGGCATGCGCGGCCGGGCTGCCGAGCGCAAGGCAAAGCGCCGCGCAGGCAGCCGCTGTGGCCAGGGCCAGGCAGCGCGATGCGCCCGGGGCGTTCTTCTTCGAGAAACCGGTGGTCATGTGTTTGCTTGTCTCCGTACAGCCGGCACTCTAGGAGGCAGAGGCGGCCCGCACAACTGAAAGCTCTTCTGCCAGCTATTCCAGCTGGTTATATTTGGATGGCCGCCTCACAGTGAAGCCTCCCATGTCAGCCATGAACAACTTTGCGCGCCTCAAGCTGCGCCACCTGCAATGCCTCGTGATGGTGGCGCAGGAGCGCAACCTCGTGCGCGCGGGCAAGGCTCTGTCGCTCACCCAGCCCGCGGTGTCCAAGACCATTGCCGAGCTCGAGGAGATCGTCGGGCGCCAGCTGCTGCTGCGCCGCCGCCGCGGCGTCGAGCTCACGCCGGCGGCCGAGGTGCTGGTGCGCCATGCCGTCTCCGCGCTGCGCGGGTTGCGCGAAGGCATGGGCCTGGCCATGGACCAGCCCGAAGCCGACCAGCTGCGCGTGGCCGTGGGCGCGCTGCCCAACATGGCGGCCAACCTGTTGCCCGAGGCCGTCGCGCAGCTGTATGCATCGCATCCGGCGCTGCGCGTGCGCGTGGTGAGCGGCACCAACGCGCAGCTGATGACGCAGCTGCGCCAGGGCGAGATCGATCTCGTGCTCGGCCGGCTCGCGCAGGCTTCGGCGATGGCCGACCTGGCGTTCGAACAGCTCTACAGCGAACCGCTGCTGCTGGTGGTGCGCCCGGGCCATCCGCTCGCGGCGCGGCGCAAGCCCAGGCTCGACGCCCTGGCCGCCCATCCGCTGGTGCTGCCCGTCTCGGGCACCCTGATCCGGCACACGGCCGATGCCTTCCTGATCGCGCAGGGCATGGCGCTGCCCAGCCGGCTGGTGGAGGCCACGGACACCAGCTTCGTGGTCGGGCTGCTGCAGCGCTGCGATGCGGTGTGGTTCGCGCCGCAGGGCGCCGTCGAGGGCTTGATTGCACAGGGCGCGTTGAAGCGCGTGGCCATCGACACCTCGGGCACCGAGGGGCCGGTGGGCTTTACCGTGCGGCGCGGCGGCGAAGCGGGCGAGGGCGCACGGCTGCTGGTCGAAGCGATCCGCGGCATCGTCGCGGCTGCGGCGGGCGGCAACCGGGGCAGTGCCGGCGTCAGGAAACCCGCATGAACACCGCCCCGAGCGAACGCCAGCAGATGGTCGATGCGCTGCGCGGCTTTGCGCTGCTGGGCATCCTGGTGGTCAACATCGCGAGCTTCGCGTCAACCTATTACGGCCTGGGCATTCCCGATCCGATGGCCGTCTCGCCGGCCGACCGCGGCGCTTCGTTCGTGCGGGCCCTTGTGTTCGAGAGCAAGTTCTATCTGCTGTTCTCGTTCCTGTTCGGCTACAGCTTCACGCTGCAGATGCGCGCGGCCGAGCGCGACGGCAAGCCCTTCGTGCCGCGCATGGTGCGGCGGCATGTCGGGCTGTGGGCCCTCGGCGTGGCGCATGCCGTGCTGCTCTACTACGGCGACATCCTCACCGCGTATGCCGTGCTGGGCGCCGTGCTGCTCGTGCTGCGGCGGCGCAGCGATGTGTTCCTGGCGTGCACGGCCATCGTGCTGGTGCTGCTCACTTCATTGCTGTGGGCCGCGGTCGGCCAGATGTACACGCACGCGGACATGCAGATGGCGGCGCAGGCGGCCTACGGCGAAGCCGCCGCGGCGCTGGCCGCCTACCGCGCCACGCCCGCCATGGTGGTGGTGCAGCATCTGCGCGACCTCTCGCAGACCTGGTGGATCACGGCGCTGGTGCAGGCGCCGGAGGCGCTGGCCATGTTCCTGGCGGGCTTCATCGCCGGCAAGCGCGGGCTCCTCGCACATGCCGAAGCGCATCGCACACTGTGGTGGCGCGTGTTCTGGTGGGGCCTTGCCATCGGCCTGCCGGGTGCGCTGGCCTACGCCTGGCCGACCTTGCGGCTGAGCGATCCGGTGCGCGACATCCAGGCCCTCGCGCTCACGCTGCTGACGGCGCCGTTCCTGTCGGCCGCGTATGCGGCCGGCATGCTGCTCGTGTTCCAGAGCGCTCGCGGCCGGTGGCTGGCGCGGCTGCTGGCGCCGGCGGGGCGCATGGCGCTGTCGAACTACCTGCTGCAATCGGCGGCTTGCGCGTGGATCTTTCTGGCCTACGGGCTGCGCTGGATCGGAACGGTCGGGCCGCTGGCGACATTCGCGGTCGCGTTCGCGATCTTCGCGGGCAACCTGGCGCTGAGCCACTGGTGGATGCAGCGCTTCGCCTACGGCCCGGCGGAGTGGCTGCTGCGGGCCTTCACGAACCTCCAGCGCCCGCCGCTGCGGCGGCGCCGGCATGTGGATCAGCGCGACAGCTGCGCCGAGAGCTGAAACACGGCAAAGCCCAGCAACAGCACGCCCGACAGCCGGTTGATGGACTGGAGCACCCGCGCACCGAGCTTGTGCCGCACCATCGACACCACGGTAGAGAGGCCCAGCCACCACATGGCCGACCCGAGGAAAACGCCCGTCACCATCGTCACGGCAGCGCTGCTGCTGCCGCTCGCATGCCCGGTGCCGATCGACGCGAACACCGCGACGAAGGACAGGATCGTCATCGGGTTCGCGAGGGTGAGCATGAACACCGACAGCACGGCTTTGAGCGGCGTGGCGGCGTCCTGAGCGGTGCGGGCCTGGGTGGCGGCCGGTGCGCGCAGCAGCTGCACACCCATCCACGCCAGGAAGGCCGCGCCGCCGATCGCCAGCGGCACGCGCGCCGCCACCATCGACGAGATGACCGCCGACACGCCAAACGCGCCGATCGCGCCGTAGCACGCATCCGCCAGCGCGGCCCCGAGGCCGCTGAGAAAACCGATGGCACGGCCGTGCGCGAGCGTGCGCTGGATGCAGAGCAGCCCGATGGGGCCCACGGGTGCGGCGATCGACAGCCCGATGACCAGGGCCTTGAGGAAAAGAGAAAAGTCCATGCCTGCAATTGTTCGGCGCAGGCTAGATAGCGAGAATGGCGAAATTCAGGCGTGCAGCCTGCCCAGCCTGAAATCGGAAGTGAAATTCCCAACTGCACCTTAGATTCATGGAAATCGACTCCAAGAACTGGCAAATCCTCGACGCGCTCCAGCAGGACGCGCGCACCTCGCTGACGGCGCTGGCGCGGCAGGTGGGCTTGTCCGTGCCCTCGACCTCGGAGCGCGTGAAGCGGCTCGAGGAGGCCGGCGTGATCGAGGGCTACCGCGCGGTGGTTCCGCCGCGCAAGGCGGGCTATACGGTGACGGCGCTGATCGGCATCACGACCGCGCAGCCCGACAAGGCCCGGCTGCTGAAGCTGCTCGATGGCCGGCGCGAGGTGCTCGAGTGCTTTCACGTCACCGGGCAGGACTCCTATGTGCTGAAGGTGGTCGCCCGGGACATCGAACATCTCGAGGCCTTCGTGAGCAGCATCAACCACCTGGGGGAGACGCGCACATCGATCGTCATGTCGGTGCCGATTCCGGCGCGCGCGGTGGCGGTGCCGGCGGGCGCCGTGCCCGGATGACGTGCGGCGGTGCGCCGCTTCAGGCCGCCGCCGCGCCCGGGAGCGGATCGGCCTCGATGCGCATCTTCGGCAGGAACTGCGGGTACTCGCGCTGCATGAAGTCGAGGAGGCCTTCGCGCACGGTGCAGCGCAGGTCGAAGGCCAGGCCCGAGGTGGCGGCGGTGCACAGCACCCGAACCTGCATGCTGCGCTCGGTCGCATCGGTGACGCGCATGTTGAAGAAGCGGCCGTCCCATTCGGGCGCCGCCTTCACGATGCGCTCGGCCGCTTCGCGCAGCGGCGCCAGCGGCATGCCGTAGTCCACGTAGATGAAGACCGAGCCGAGCAGCTGCGCCGAATGGCGCGTCCAGTTCTGGAACGGCTTCTCGATGAAGTAGCTGAGCGGCAGGATCAGGCGCCGGTCGTCCCAGATCTTGAGCACCACGAAGGTGCCCGTGATCTCCTCGACGCGGCCCCATTCGCCTTCGACCACCAGCACGTCGTCGATGCGGATCGGCTGGGCCAGCGCAATCTGCAGCCCGGCAATCAGGTTGCTGAACACCGGCTTGGCGGCCAGGCCGGCCACGATGCCGATCACGCCGGCGGAGGCCAGCAGGCTGGCGCCGACCTGGCGCGCGCCCGGAAAGGTCATGAGCATCATCGCGCCGCCGGCCACCAGAACCACCGACATGGCCGTGCGCGCAAGCACGCGCGTCTGCGTGAGCACGCGGCGCGCCTGCAGGTTGTCGGCGATGTCGGACGGATGCTGCGCGAGCACGCCGTCGGCAAAGCCGCTGATGGCCCTCACCGCGAGCCAGGTGGTCGCGGCAATCAGCAGCAGGCCGTTGAAATGCCGCACGCTGCCGAGAAAGCGCAGGTCCTCGGGTGCCGCCTGGAAGATGAGCAGCAGCGCCAACAGCGGCAGTACCAGCCGCGCCGGTGCGTTGCAGTTGATCACCATCGCGTGCACCGCGGGCGCGGGGCGGGTGATCCGTTTCAGCACGAGACCGCCGATGCGGTGGACCAGAAGAGCGAGCGGGACGGCGACGAGAACGGCAATCCAGGTGCCGAACCAGGGGTGGGCAAGTATCTCTTGGGTCATCAGGCGGGGGTCGTTGCTGCGTCTGTTGTCTCGTCCAGGTGTTGAAGAATGCGCGCCGCGTCGTCGCGCAGCTGCGTCGAAAGTGCCGTGGCCAGATCGAGCCGGCGCAGCAGCCAGGGGCTGATGTCGTTGTCGAACGGGTCGGGCAGGGGAATCGGGCCGCCCACGGTGGTGGAGCCGGTGCTTTCGGGCAGCGAGGGGCCGGTGGTCGGCGCGCTGCCGATGGCGGCCTCGATGCGCTGCGCGGTGCGCGCGAGCGGGCCTTCGATCTCGGCGGCCGTGAGCCGGTCGCGCCGCAGCACGAGCATCGACTTGACGGCGCTGAGCTGCGCCAGCAACTGGTAGCTGTGCGCCTGCAGGTGTTCGAGCGGCTCCAGTGGCGGCTGCACCGCGCGCGGCTCCGACAGCGAGCGCTGCGTCGCCTGCACCAGGGCCGAGAGGCTGTCGTAGGCCTCGCGGCGCGCGAGCCGCCATTCGAGCTCGGGGCTGCTGTCGATGGCCTGCAGCTGGCCCAGGCCGAGCGCCAGCCGTGCATGGCGCGCCTGCGCGGTGAGCGTGCGCGCCACCAGCGCCGGAATCTGCCCGCGCTCCCACGAGGGCAGCACATAGCAGAAGCCCCAGGCCAGCGCGGCGCCGATCAGCGTGTCGGCAATGCGCTCGAACAGCGCGAAGATGGGCGCGGCGCCGGTGTTGAGCATGTGCGCCTGCACCAGGCCCAGCACCGTGGCCGCCACCGCCGTGATCAGGTAGCGCCGCACCGCAAAGCTGTGGGCGATGGCCTGCGCCACCGTGAGGATGACCAGCAGCGCGAGCGGCGACGGATGCGCCGAGAGCAGGCCCACCGCGAGCACGCTGCCCAGCAGCGTACCGGCGACGCGGCTGTTGCGCCGCTCCAGCGTCTGCGAAAGGCTGCCGCGCAGCACCACCACGATGGTCAGCAGGATCCAGTAGTCGTGCGAACCCCAGGGCAGCGACACCGCAATGGCGTAGCCGGCCGCAATGGCCAGTGCCGCGCGAATGGCGTGGCGCAGCGGCGGCGCGTCCCAGCGCCACAGCGTGAGAAAGGGCCGCAGCGACCAGTCGGTCGGGCTCACGAACATCTGCCAGTTGGCGCGCACCACCGCAAGGTTGGGCTCGGCATCGCCGCGCGCCATGGCCGACAGGCGCAGCACCTCGTCGTTGATGTGGCCGATGCGGCTGGCCAGGCCGCGCGCGAGCATGGCGGCGTTCGGGCCCGGCAGGCCGTGGCTCGGCGCATGGTCCTCGCCCGGCAGATGGATCGACGCGAGCCGCGGCCGCCGGTCGGCCACCACTTCGGGCTCGCGGCCCATCAGCAGCGCGTCGCCGAGCGCGGTGGTGTCGTCGGCCAGTTCCTCGAGCACCCGGCGCATCTCGATGAGGGCCTGGGCATGCGCGGGATGGCTCTTGAGCGCGTCCAGGTCGAGCTCGCTCGCGAGCAGCTGGTCGCGCATCTCGAGCACGATCACCAGCATGGCGGCGAGCCGCTGACGGCGCGGCGTGCGCGGCGATTCGAGCACGATGTCGCGCGTGGCCTGCAGCTGGTCGGCCAGCGCGGCCTGTTCGCGCAGCAGCCGGCCCAGCAGGGGCGCGGGGGTTTCGCGGATGTCGCTGGTGTCGTCGCGCGGCGTGAACTGGCTGGCCTCGGTGCGCATCAGCGCGGCCAGCGAATACAGCACGTCCGAGACCGACTGCACGCGGAAGCGCGAATTCAGCGCATGGTTGGCGAGCGTGGCCCAGATCACGTAGAGCCCGGCGCCCAGCCCGAAGTGCCAGGTGCGCTCGAGCGCCTCGGCCATGCCGCTGGGTGCGGGCGTGGCCATCGAGAAGATCATCGAGAACATCACCGCGATGGCGATGGGAATGCCCCGCTTGCCCCATGCCATGGCCAGGAAGGCGACGAAGGTGGCGGGCACCAGCACCAGGCCCAGGCGAATGGGCGCGGCGTGCAGCAGCTGCACCAGGAAGAACAGCGGCAGCCCGATCAGCGGAGCCGGCAGCATCTGGAAGAACTTGCCGCGGCGCGGGCCGGGCAGGTCGGGCGGGGCCGTGACGATCACGCCCACCGCGGCTGTGGAGGCCGCGATGGCGCCGAGCCACAGGTGCACGCCGGCCGAGATGACGAGCAGGCCGAGCGCGACCGTGAGGCCGCTGGCGACGTACTGGCTCAGCGCAATGCGCAGCGCCGCACGGAACCGGAGGGCGGCACCTGGCCCCTGCATCACTTGGCGGAAGCGTCGCCTTCGGAGGAGCCGCCTGCAGGCGCGTCGCGGCGCACGCGCGTGAGCTTGCGCTGCACGGGCGCGGCCGGTGCGGCGGCGGGAGCGGGCGCCTCGCCGTCGAGCGGCGCGGCCGTCAGGTCGGTGACGGTGCTGCGGGCGTAGAGGTCGACCGATTCGTCGGCACCGGGCCGCGCGGCGGCCGACACGGCGCGCACGCGGTCGCTGGCGCGCATCTTGTCGTCGATGCCCGCGAACTTGGAGTATTTGGCGAGCAGCGGCACCAATTGGCCGTAGATGCGCGGTGCGCCGGCCAGGCATTCGCGCTGTTCCAGGAAGTCGGGCTCGCCCGTGAAGTTGCCGATCAGGCCGCCGGCTTCGGTGACCAGCAGCGAACCCGCGGCCACGTCCCAGGGGTTCAGGCCGGTCTCGAAGAAGCCGTCGGTGAAGCCGGCCGCCACGTAGGCCAGGTCGAGCGCCGCGGCGCCGGGGCGGCGCAGGCCCGCCATGCGGGGCATCATGTCGGCCATGATGGCCAGGTACTGCTTGAAGTTGTCGCCGCTGCGGAACGGAAAGCCCGTGGACACCAGGCATTCGCTGAGCCGGGTGCGCTTGGACACGCGGATGCGGCGCTCGTTCATGTAGGCGCCACGGCCCTTGGTGGCGGTGAACAGGTCGTTGCGGCTCGGGTCGTAGATGACCGCCTGCTCGATCTTGCCGCGCACCGACAGCGCGATGGACACGCAGTAGACCGGGAAGCCGTGGATGAAGTTGGTGGTGCCGTCGAGCGGATCGATGATCCAGACGTACTCGGAATCCTGGGCGCCATGCTGGGTGCCCGATTCCTCGGCCAGGATGCCGTGCCCCGGATACGCGCCAAGCAGCGTTTCGATGATGACCTGCTCGCTGGCGTGGTCGACTTCGGTGACGAAGTCGTTGACCTGCTTTTGCGAGATGCGCACGGCCTCGACGTCGAGGGCGGCGCGGTTGATGATGGCGCCGGCGGCGCGTGCGGCCTTGACGGCCACATTGAGCATGGGATGCAGGTTGGGGGACGACATTCTGGATTGTGAGAAGAACGGTGGGGTAGGTCCCCTAGAGGCGACCCTGCGGTCCGGCGATGCGGGCGGCGAGAATCAGGCATTTTACCGGCTCCGCCCGTTAGTGTCTCCCAACCCGCCATGCGCACCCGCTTCATCCTGATCCAGACCAGCCACGCCGGCAATGTGGGCGCCGCCGCCCGCGCCATGAAAACCATGGGTTTCGACGACCTGGTGCTGGTCGCGCCCCGATGGGCCAACGTGCTGCGGCGCGAGGAAACCATCCAGCGCGCGAGCGGCGCCCTCGACGTCCTGACCAACGCCCGCATCGTCGAGACGCTCGACGATGCGCTCGACGGCGTCACCCACCTGTGCGCCACCGCCATGATCCCGCGCGACTTCGGACCGCCCACCCGTACGCCCCGGGAGCACCTGGAGCCGCTCGCGAAGCAGGGGGAGCAGCACGTGGCCTTCCTGTTCGGCTCCGAGCGCTTCGGCATGCGCAACGAGGATGTCTACCGCTGCAACGTGGCGCTGAGCATTCCGACCGATCCGAAGTTCGGCTCGCTCAACCTCGGGGCCGCGATCCAGGTGGTGGCCTACGAATGGCGGCTTGCCCTGGGCGGCTACGAGGTGCGCGATGCCACGGCGCCCATCGAGGCGGCCGATGCCAAGGCCGTGGCCGGCATGCTCGACCACTGGGAGCGTTCGCTGGTGGAGATCGGCTTTCTGGACCCGGCGGCGCCCAAGAAGCTGATGCCGCGGCTGCAGCAGCTTTTCAACCGCGCCCAGCCCACGCCGGAAGAAATCCACATCCTGCGCGGCATCGCCAAAGCGATGGCCGATGCGGCCCGGACGCCCCGCAACGGCTAAAACCCCCATCGTTCGTACGCGAAGAACCCGGGCTTTAGACTGCCGTCCCCATATCGATATAACGACAAAAGGCAGCGATGTTCTCTCGACTGCGCGCCGACATCCGGTGCATCCTCGAACGCGACCCGGCCGCGCGCAGCGCCTGGGAAGTGATCACGGTCTATCCCGGCTTCCATGCCGTGGTGCTGCACCGCTGGGCGCATGCCTGTTGGACGCACGGTTTCAAGTGGCCGGCCCGCTTCATCGCGCACGTGGCGCGCGGGCTCACGGGCATCGAGATCCATCCGGCCGCCAAGATCGGCGAACGGGTGTTCTTCGACCATGCGATGGGCGTGGTGGTGGGCGAGACCGCCGAGATCGGCGACGGCTGCACCATCTACCAGGGCGTGACGCTGGGCGGCACCTCGCTCTACAAGGGCACCAAGCGGCATCCGACGCTGGGGCGCAACGTGGTGGTGAGCGCGGGGGCCAAGGTGCTGGGCGGTTTCGTCGTCGGCGACGGCGCGAAGATCGGCAGCAACGCGGTGGTCATCAAGCCGGTGCCCGCAGGGGCGACTGCGGTGGGCATTCCCGCACGCATCATCCCGTCGAAGGCCGGCGAGAGCGCCGATGTGGCCGCGCCGCAGAAGTTCTCCGCCTACGGCATCACGCAGGACGACGACCCGCTGAGCCTGGCGATGCGCGGGCTGATCGACAGTGCCGCGAGCCAGGAACACCAGATCGCGCTGCTGTGGCAGGCCATCGAGAAGCTGTCGTCGCAGCCGGGCACCAAGGACTGCGTGCCCTGCGACGCGGCGCGCGACGAGAGCTTCGAGGCGGAGAAGCTGACGCAGCTGGTCGGGAAGTGACCGGGCTGGAGGGCCCTCCTGTTCCTCAAGCCGAACGCTTCGCCGCCGCGTTGTGCAGCGGCCCATGCACATGCCCCGCGTGCTGCCCGAACGGCTCGGTGGCCGGTGCGGCGGTGTCCAGCTCCTGCAGGATGCCGCAGTTGCGCGCCGATTCGGAGCCGCAGCATTGCTGGCGCAGTGCCTTCAGCTGCTTCTCCAGCGTCTTGAGCTCGCGGATGCGCGCGGCCACGTGGCCGATGTGGTCGTCCAGCAGCTGGTTGACCTCGCCGCAGTCTTCCTGCGGTGCATCGCGGAACCTCAGCAGGCTGCGGATCTCGTCGAGCGTCATGTCCAGCGAACGGCAGCGGCGGATGAAGCCCAGCCGCTGCGCATGCTCGTCGTCGTAGATGCGGTAGTTGCCCTCGGTGCGCGCGGGCTCGGGCAGCAGCTGCTCGCGCTCGTAGTACCGGATGGTTTCGACCGGCGTGTTCGCGGCCTTGGCCAGTTCTCCGATTTTCATGATGCGGCAAGAATGAAGTGGAGGAATCGTCGTTTGACTCTACACCTGCTTCAGGGTTTCCAATCGGTTTCATGACGAACCAGAATGCCCTGAAACCGATGGCGCCGCATGCCCACTCCCATGCGCAGGCCGCTCCCGAAACGGCCTGCTGCGGCAACCCGGCCTGCGGCTCGCCGGCCGTCGCCATGCCTGCTGCCGACATCCCGAAGGGCGCCTTGCTCTTCCGCATTCCCACGATGGACTGCGCGGTCGAAGAGTCCGAGATCCGCCGCGCGCTCGAACCGGTCGCGGGTGTGCGGGGGCTGCGCTTTCGGCTCGGCGACCGCACGATGGCCATCACGGCCGACGACGGTGCCATGGCCGGTGCACTCGACGCCATCCGCAAGGCCGGCTTCAAGCCCGAACCGCTGAACGATGCGGCAGGCAGCCCGGCTGCCGGCGCACAGGCAGCCACTGCTCCCGCAGGCATCGTGGGCATGGGCAGCGGCCTCGTGCGCCTCATTGCCGCGCTGGCGCTGGCCATCGCGGCCGAGGCGGTTTCCTTCCTCGCACTGGAGGGCGCCGGGTTCATGGCGGCGGAGATGGGGCTCGCGCTCGCAGCCATCGCGCTGGCCGGCCTCGACACCTACAAGAAGGGCTTTGCCGCGCTGCTGCGCGGGCGCCTGAACATCAACGCGCTGATGGCCGCGGCGGTCACGGGCGCTTTCCTGATCGGGCACTGGCCCGAGGCCGCGATGGTCATGGCGCTCTATGCCATTGCCGAACTGATCGAGGCGCGCGCCGTCGACCGCGCCCGCAACGCCATCCAGGGCCTGCTGGCGCTGGCGCCCGAGCTGGCCGAGGTCAGGCAGCCCGACGGCAGCTGGAAGACTGCCAAGGCCGATGCGGTGGCGCTCGATGCCGTGGTGCGCATCCGGCCCGGCGAACGCGTGCCGCTGGACGGCGTGGTGACCGAGGGCGCGAGCGCCATCGACCAGGCGCCGGTCACGGGCGAGAGCATCCCGGTCGACAAGATGGTGGGAGATCCGGTGTTCGCGGGCACCATCAACCAGACGGCCGCACTCGAATTCCGCGTGACCGCGGTGGCGGCCAACACCACGCTCGCCCGCATCATCCATGCGGTCGAAGAGGCACAGGGCACGCGCGCGCCCACGCAACGCTTCGTCGACCGGTTTGCGGCCGTCTACACGCCCGCGGTCTTCGTGCTGGCCGTTGCCGTTGCGCTGCTCACGCCCTGGCTCATGGGCTGGAGCTGGACCGAGGCCATTTACAAGGCGCTGGTGCTGCTGGTCATCGCGTGCCCGTGCGCACTCGTCATCTCGACACCCGTCACGGTGGTGAGCGCGCTGGCTTCGGCCGCGCGGCGCGGCATCCTGATCAAGGGCGGCACCTACCTCGAAGAGGCGCGCAGGCTCAAGGCCGTGGCGCTGGACAAGACGGGCACCATCACCGAAGGCAAGCCCAAGCTGGTCGCGTCGCGCCTGCTCGACCGCGCATCGGATGAAGCTGCGGTCTTTGCGATTGCCGCGAGCATCGCGGGCCGCTCCGACCATCCGGTGTCGAAGGCCATTGCCGAAGGCCTGGATCGCGAGCACCAGCCGGTCGGCGACTTCAGGGCCCTGCCCGGACGCGGCGTGCAGGCCGAGCACGAAGGCCGCAGCTATGTGCTTGGCAACCACCGCCTGATCGAAGAGAAGGGGCTGTGCAGTCCCGCGCTCGAGGCCGAGCTGAAGCAGCACGAGGAAGCGGGGCGCACCGTCACGCTGCTGGCCTCCGGCCAGGCCGTGCTGGCGCTGTTCGCGGTGGCCGACACCATCAAGCCCTCCTCGCAGGCGGCCATGGCCGAGCTGCGCGCGCTGGGCGTCACGCCCGTGATGCTGACCGGCGACAACGCCGCCACGGCCAGGGCGATCGGCATGCACGCGGGCATCGACGACGTGCGCGGCAACCTGCTGCCAGAGGAGAAGCTCGAGGCCATCAAGGCGCTGCAGCAGCGCCACGGCATGGCCGGCATGGCGGGCGACGGCATCAACGATGCACCCGCGCTCGCGCAGGCCGACATCGGCTTTGCGATGGGCGGCGCCGGCACCGACACCGCCATGGAGGCGGCCGACGTGGTCATCATGAACGACGACCTGCGGCGCCTGCCCGAAACCATCCGCCTCTCGCGCCGCACGCATGCGGTGCTGTGGCAGAACATCACGCTGGCGCTCGGCATCAAGGCCGTGTTCTTCGTGCTCGCGGTGTTCGGCAGCGCCACCATGTGGATGGCCGTGTTCGCCGACATGGGCGCGAGCCTGCTGGTGGTGGCCAACGGATTGCGGCTGATGCGCTCTCCGAAGACCGACTGAGCGGCACGCGCGGGGCAAACTAAGATCGGGCGATACCCGTCACCGCCATTTCGTCCATGTCCGTCACCTCGCTGCTGCTGCAGCTCGTCGTCATCCTCACCACTGCGCGCATCTGCGGCTGGGTGCTTCGCCATGTGGGCCAGCCCAGCGTCGTGGGCGAAATGGCCGCGGGGCTCATGCTCGGGCCGGCGGTCATGGGCGCGCTCTTTCCGTCGCTGCACGCGCAGCTGTTCTCCAAGGACCTGCTGCAAGGCCTTTCGTCGCTGTCGACGGTGGGGCTGGTGCTGTTCATGTTCGTCGTCGGCCTGGAATTGCGCGCCTCGCGGAACATGCGCTCGCAGCTCAAGGCGGCGGGCGCCGTGGGCGTGCTCAGCGTGATCGTGCCGATGGCGCTGGGCCTTGCGGTCTCGCCGGCGCTGTATCCCACGCTTGCGCCGGCCGGCGTCGCTTTCTGGCCCTTCGCGCTGTTCATGGCGGCGGCGCTCTCCATCACGGCCTTTCCGGTCATGGCGCGCATCCTCAAGGACCGCGGCATGACGCGCACCTCCTTCGGCCAGCTTTCGCTCAGCGCCGCCGCGGTGGTCGACGTGTTCGCCTGGATCCTGCTGGCCTTCGTGGTGGCCCTGGTTGGCGCGGGCGAGGGCTACGCCGGCCTCATCAAGATCACGGCCGGCGTGGCCGTCATGCTTGCCTTGCTGTTTTTCGGCCTGAAGCCGGCCTTTGCCTGGCTGCTGCGCGTGAAGGCGCCCGATGGCGAGCCTTCGACCACGGTGATGGCCTCGCTCATGATCGGCCTGCTGGTCACCGCGCTGCTGACCGAATGGCTGCATCTGCATGCGGTGTTCGGTGCCTTTTTGTTCGGCGCCTGCCTGCCGCGCGACGACCGCCTGCTGCGCTCGCTGAGCGAACGCATCGAGCCGATTTCCATCGTCGTGCTGATGCCGCTGTTCTTCGCCCTCGCCGGGCTGGGCACCACGGCGAATGCCTTCTCCGGCGCGAGCCTGGGTGCGATGCTGCTGATCGTGGCTGTTGCCACTGTCGGCAAGATCGCCGGCGGCGCGGCCGGCGCGCGCATCGCCGGCTACGGCTGGCGCGACAGCCTGGCCACCGGCTCGCTGATGAATGCGCGCGGCCTGATGGAACTCATCGTGATGAAGATCGGACTCGACGTGGGCCTGATCGGCCCTGAGCTCTTCACCATGCTGCTGGTGATGGCGCTCGCCACCACCGCGATGACGGGGCCGCTGATCAACCTGGTGATGGGGCGAGCCAAGGCTCCCGCCAAGGCCGAAGAGGCCGAGGCGCGCGCCAAGCCGTGATGCGCCGTCAGCGCGCGAGCGGCACCGCGAAGCCGATGCGGGTCTCGCCGTTCGCGCTGGAGGCGAACACGCGGCCGCCATGCATGCGCGCAATCGCCTCCACGATCGAGAGCCCCAGGCCGTGGTGGCGCGCCGACCTGTCGCGTGCGGGGTCGGCGCGGTAGAAGCGCTCGAACAGGCGCGGCAGCGTCTCGGCCGCGATCGGGGCGCCGCGGTTCACGACGGTGAGCGTGGCTTCGTCCGGGCCCGTGCCGATTTCGATGCCGATGCGCGACGCCGGCGCCGCGAAGCGGATCGCATTGCCCAGCAGGTTGGAAAGCGCTCGCCGCACCAGGGACGCGTCGACGTCCGCCACGGCCTCCCCCGTGACAACGGCCGCGAGCCCGGCCTCCTCGAGCATGGCGTCGTGGAAGTCGATCACGTCGCGCGCCTGCGCGGCCAGGCTCGTGCCGGCCTTGACGCGCAGCGGCGCGCCGCGCTCGGCCTGCGAGAGAAAGAGCATGTCGGTCACGATGCCCGAGAGCCTGCCGACTTCCTCGAGATTGGAGGCGAGAACGGCCTGCAGTTCGTCGTTCGGCCGTGGGCGTGACAGCGCAAGCTCGGTGGAGCCGATCAGGTTGGCGAGCGGCGTGCGCAGCTCGTGCGCGACGTCGGCATTGAACGATTCGAGCTGCACATAGGCCTTCTGCACGCGCAGCAGCAGGGCATTGAACTGCGTGATCCACGGGTGCAGTTCCCGCGCGAACGCCGATGCGTCGATGGGCCGGTTGATGTGGTCGGGCGTCAATGCGGCGGTGCGTTCGGCCAGCGCCTCGAGCGGCCGCAGCCCGCGCCGCACCAGGTGCGCGCCGGTCAGCGACACCAGCAGCGTGCCCAGCACGGCGGCCGCAAGCAGCGTCCATGCAAGCCGGCGCAGCAGCACCACGTCCCTTGCCACGTCGATGCCGATGCGGATCGAAAGCGGCGTGCCGCCGCCCGCCTGGCCCCACGTGTACACGAAGTCGCGCTGGATCCAGCGCCCGCCCGCGGGCGGTGCCGAGCGAAAGAAAACACTGCCGTCGGACTGCCGCGCGATCGACAGGCTGACGTCGTCCTGCAGCGAGAAGAAATCCTCCAGCTTGTGGCGCAGGAACGAGAGATCACCGTCCTTCTCGCCTTCCTCGAGCAGGTGCCGCACCAGCTGCGCCTTGTGGTCGAGCTCGGCGTCCTGCTTCTCGCCGAAGCTCCACGCCGTCACCAGGTAGACCGCGAGGCAGGCCACGCTGAGGCAGAAGAAGGCCTGCGCGGCAAACCAGGAGGTGAGCCGGTTGCGGATCGAATGCGGCCGTGCCGGGCTCACGACCAGGAACGATCCTCGAGCACGTAGCCCATGCCGCGCACCGTGTGCAGCAGCTTGACGTCGAACGGATCGTCGATCTTGCTGCGCAGCCTGCGGATGGCCACCTCGACCACGTTGGTGTCGCTGTCGAAGTTCATCTCCCACACCTGCTCGGCCAGCGTGCTGCGCGAAAGTATCTGCCCGCGGCGGCGCAGCAGCACCACCAGCAGCGTGAACTCCTTGGCCGTGAGGTCGAGCCGCGTGCGGTTGCGAAAGCACTTGCGGCTGGCCAGGTCGAGCTCCAGGTCGGCCAGCCGCAGCACGGTGGACTCCTGCGGCTTGCCGCGGCGCAGCAGGGCCTGGATGCGCGCCAGCAGTTCGGAAAAGGAAAAGGGCTTGACGAGGTAGTCGTCGGCGCCTTGCTGCAGGCCGTTGACCCGGTCTTCGACCTTGTCGCGCGCGGTGAGTACCAGCACGGGCACGTTGCTGGTGCGCCGGATCGCCTGCAGCACCGCGAAGCCATCGATGCCGGGAAGCATCACGTCGAGCAGGACCAGCGCGTAGTCGCCCTCGGTGGCAAGGTAGCGGCCTTCGATGCCGTCGCGCGCGATGTCGACCACGTAGCCGTTCTCTTCCAGGCCCTTCTTCAGGTAGTCGCCCAGCTTGGGCTCGTCTTCAATGACCAGAATTCGCATCGACGGATGTTAACGATGGGACAGGGCCCGTGGAGGTTACGAATTCGTAATCCAGGCGACGGACAAAGCCCGGCGCGCTCGTCTTACATTGCGCGCAACCTGCAAACCGCGGGGGCATTGCAGACCGGCATGCCACGTGCCGCCGATATACTTTTTGCTCCATGCGCCGCTGGCTCCCGATCTTCCTGCTGCTTCTGCTGCCGTTCCAGTTCAGCTGGGCGGCATCGGCCGCCTATTGCCAGCACGAGCGCGATGCCCAGCCGCGCCACTGGGGCCATCACGAGCACGAGCCGGACCGCAGCGCGGGCAGCTCCCGCACCGACGACGCGCAGAACAGCCCCGGCAACCAGCCCAACACCGCGCTCGGCGATTGCGCCGCCTGCCACCTGGGCCAGGCCCAACACCTGCCCTCGGCTTCCGATCGCGCGCATGCGCTGCTGCCGACGGCGCAGGCGCTGCGCGCCGTGACCGCCGAACATTTCATCTCGCACATCACCGAAGTGCCCGTGCCTCCCGCATGGCCTCTCGCCCTTTGATTCGGCGAGAGAACAACCCATCCCCCTGATACCCGACATCAGCTGAGCTCTCGCCGAATTCGTCCGTCCGTTGTTTTGCAACCCAGGAGAATTCGATGCGCACGCTCTTCGTGCCGCTGGCCGTGATGGCCTTGGCGGTGCCCCCGGCATTTTCACAACCCATTGCCGGTTCCCACCTTTCGCCGATCCGGCACACGGCCGCGGGAACGGCGGAGCCCGCCGGCCCGCTCGACCTGCGCAGCGCGCTGGCGCTCGCACAGCAGTTCAACCCCGGGCTTTCGTCCGCCTCGCGCGAGCGGGAAGCCACCGATGCGGCCCTGGTGCAGGCCGGTGCATGGCCCAACCCGGTGCTCGAGGCGCAGGTGGAAGACCTGCGCCGCGGCAACCGCACCACCACGCTGCAGCTGAGCCAGCCCATCGAGCTGGGCGGCAAGCGCGCGGCCCGCGTGACGGCGGCCGAGCGTGCGCGCGACCAGGCCGCCTCGGCGCTGCTCGCGCGGCGTTCCGAGCTGCGCGCATCGGCGATCACGCTGTTCTTCGAAGTGCTGGCTGCGCAGGAGCGCCTGCGCCTGGCGCAGGACTCGGTGGGGCTTGCGGAGGCGGCCACCCGCGCCGCCGCCAACCGCGTGGCGGCCGGCAAGGTCTCGCCGCTGGAAGAAAGCCGCGCGCGCGTGGCCGAGGCCGGCATCCGCGTCGAGCTGCTGCAGGCCGAAGGCGCGCTGCGTTCGGCACGCCAGCAGCTGGCTGCGCTCTGGGGCAACCCGAACCCGCGCTTCACGCAGGCGGACGGCGCGCTCGACCGGCTGCCGGCTGCGGCGGGGAATGTGGAGAGCCGGCTTTCCGCGGCGCCGGTGCTGCGCCAGGCGCGGCTCGAGGTCGAGCGGCGCCAGGCGCTGTCAGACCTGGAACAGGCCCGGCGCGTACCCGATGTCACCGTGTCGCTGGGTGCGAAGCGCGTGCCCGCCGATGAGGGCATGGGCAGCAGCGACCGCAACCAGGTCGTGGTGGGCCTGTCGGTGCCGCTGCCGATCTTCGACACCAACCGCGGCAATGTGGCCGAGGCACTGAGCCGCGAAGAGAAGGCGCGCGACGAACTCGCCGCGGCCGAACTGCAGTTGGGCGCCGACGTCGCGCAGGCCACTGAACGCTTGCGCTCGGCGCGTGCCACCGCCCAGACCTTGCAGCGCGATGCGCTGCCCGGCGCTGAAGCCGCCTACAAGGCCGCCGCCAGAGGCTTCGAGCTCGGCAAGTTCAGCTTTCTCGAGGCGCTCGATGCGCAGCGAACGCTGTTCCAGGTTCGCAACCAGCACCTGCTTGCCGTGGCCGACGCGCATCGCGCGGCCGCCGAGCTCGACCGGCTGCTGGGCACCGGCGGCGAAGAAGAAACCCCGCATGCGGCACCCGCCGCGCGCTGACAAGGAATGCACGAATCATGAACACCGAAGAAGAACGCAAGACCTTCGCCGAGCGCGTCGGCAAGAAGCAGTGGACGGCCATCGTGGCCGTGCTGGTCGTGGGCCTGGCAGCCGGCGCAATGATCCTGCGCACCGCGCCGTCCACGCCCGAAGCCGCCGGGCATTCGGAAGCCGAGGGGCATGCCGATGGCGAGCACCATGAGGAAGGCGGCGCCGAGGGCAAGGACGAACACGGCCACGGTCACGGCGAAGCCAGGGGCCACGCCGGCGAGGAGCACAAGGAAGAAGAGAAAAAGATCGCCTTCACCGACGCGCAGATCCAGGCCGCCGGCATGGCCATCGAAAGCGCCGCCCCGGCGCGCATCCGGTCGTCGCTGCAGCTGCCAGGGGAGATCAAGTTCAACGAAGACCGCACGGCCCACGTGGTGCCGCGCGTGGCGGGCGTGGTCGAGAGCGTACCGGCCAAGCTCGGGCAGGAGGTCAAGCGCGGGCAGGTGCTCGCCGTGCTGTCGAGCCCGACGCTTTCGGAGCAGCGCAGCGAGCTTCAGTCGGCGCAGCGCCGGCTCGAGCTGGCCCGCACCACCTACCAGCGCGAGAAGAAACTCTGGGAAGAGAAGATCTCGGCCCAGCAGGACTACCTGCAGGCCCAGCAGGCCATGCAGGAGGCGCAGATCGCGGTGGCCAATGCGAACCAGAAGCTGCTGGCGCTGGGCGCTGCGCCCGCTTCTTCGGCCCTGGGCCGCTACGAGCTGCGTGCGCCCTTCGACGGCATGGTGGTCGAAAAGCACATCTCGCTCGGCGAATCGGTGAAGGAAGACGCCAGCGTCTTCACCATTTCCGATCTCTCGACCGTGTGGGCCGAGATCAGCGTGGCCGCGAACAACCTCAACCTGGTGCGCATTGGCGAGCCGGTGACCATCCGCTCCAGCGCCTTCGACCAGACGGCCAGCGGCACGGTGTCTTACGTGGGCTCGCTGATCGGCGCGCAGACGCGCACGGCCACGGCGCGCGTCACGGTGACGAATCCGCAGCGCATCTGGCGGCCCGGGCTGTTCGTGAATGTGGAGCTCGTTTCGTCGGAGGCAGAGGCCCCGGTGACGGTTTTGGCCGACGCGGTGCAGACGGTGGAGGAAAAGCCCACCGTCTTCCTCAAGGTGCCGGGCGGCTTCCTGCCGCGGCACGTGCAGACCGGCCGCAGCGACGGCCGGCGCATCGAGGTCTTGAGCGGCCTCGCGCCCGGCGCGGCCCATGCCGCGAGCGGCAGCTTCGTCGTGAAGTCGCAGCAGGGCAAGAGCTCTGCCACGCACACCCACTGAGGACGCCGCATGTTCGAACGAGTCATCCGGTTTTCCATCGAGCAGCGCTGGCTGGTGCTGCTGGCCGTGCTGGGCATGGCGGCCCTCGGCATCTTCAGCTACCAGAAGTTGCCGATCGACGCGGTGCCCGACATCACCAACGTGCAGGTGCAGATCAACACCGCCGCGCCCGGCTATTCGCCGCTGGAGGCCGAGCAGCGCGTGACCTACCCCATAGAGACGGTGATGGCCGGCCTGCCGGGGCTGCAGCAGACCCGGTCGCTGTCGCGCTACGGCCTCTCGCAGGTGACGGTGATCTTCGAGGACGGCACCGACATCTACTTTGCGCGGCAGCTCGTGAACGAGCGCATCCAGTCGGCGAGGGAGAACATGCCCAGCGGCATCTCGCCGGTGATCGGGCCGATCTCGACCGGGCTGGGCGAAATCTATCTCTGGACCGTGGAGGCCGAAGAGGGCGCGAAGAAGGCCGACGGCAAGCCCTACACGCCCACCGACCTGCGCGAGATCCAGGACTGGATCATCAAGCCGCAGCTGCGCAACGTGAAAGGCGTGACCGAGATCAATTCCATCGGCGGCCACGCCAAGGAGTTCCGGATCGCGCCCGACCCTGCCAAGCTGCTGGCGCACGGCCTGACGATGAGCGACATCGCGCTCGCGCTGGAGCGCAACAATGCCAACGTGGGCGCGGGCTACATCGAGAAGCGCGGCGAGCAGTACCTGATCCGCGCGCCGGGCCAGGTGAAGTCGGTGGAGGACATCGGCAACGTGATCCTGGGCAACGCCGGAGGCATTCCGCTGCGGGTGCAGGACGTGGCCGAGGTCGGCATCGGCCAGGAACTGCGGACCGGCGCCGCCACCGACAACGGCCGCGAGGTGGTGCTGGGCACGGTGTTCATGCTGATCGGGGAGAACAGCCGCACCGTCTCGCAGGCGGTCGATAAAAAAATGCAGGAGATCAACCGCACGCTGCCCGCGGGCGTGAAGGCCGTCACCGTGTACGACCGCACGGTGCTGGTCGACAAGGCCATCGCCACGGTGAAGAAGAACCTGTTCGAGGGCGCGGTGCTGGTGATTGCCGTGCTGTTCCTGTTCCTCGGCAACCTGCGCGCGGCGCTGATCACCGCGCTGGTGATTCCGCTGTCGATGCTCTTCACCTTCACCGGCATGGTGAACCAGAAGGTCAGCGCCAACCTCATGAGCCTGGGCGCGCTGGACTTCGGCATCATCATCGACGGCGCGGTGGTGATCGTGGAGAACTGCGTGCGGCGCCTCGCCCATGCGCAGGCCAGGCATGGGCGGGCGCTGACGCGCAGCGACCGCTTCCACGAGGTGTTCGCGGCCTCGCAGGAGGCGCGGCGCCCGCTGCTGTTCGGCCAGCTGATCATCATGGTCGTGTACCTGCCGATCTTTGCGCTCGCGGGCGTCGAGGGCAAGTTGTTCCACCCGATGGCTTTCACCGTGGTGATCGCGCTGCTGGGCGCGATGATCCTGTCGATCACCTTCATTCCCGCGGCCGTGGCGCTCTTCATCGGCCACAAGGTGAGCGAGAAGGAGAACCGGCTGATGCAGTGGGCCCGGCGCGGCTACGAACCGCTGCTGGCGCGCGCGATGGCGGCCAGGCCGCTGGTCATCACCATCGCGGTGGTGGCGGTGCTGCTCTCGGGCCTGCTGGCCACGCGCCTGGGCACGGAGTTCGTGCCGAGCCTCGGCGAGGGCGACTTCGCGATCCAGGCGCTGCGCATCCCGGGCACCAGCCTCACGCAGTCGGTCGAGATGCAGAAGCAGATCGAACGCACGCTGAAGGCGAAGTTCCCGGAGATCGAGCGCGTGTTCGCGCGCACCGGCACGGCCGAGATCGCGTCGGACCCGATGCCGCCGAACATTTCCGACGGCTACATCATGCTGAAGCCGGAGAGCGAGTGGCCCGAGCCACGCCGCACGCGCGCCGAACTGCTGGCTGCCGTGCAGCAAGAGGTCGAGAAGCTGCCGGGCAACAACTACGAGTTCTCGCAGCCGATCCAGCTGCGCTTCAACGAGCTGATCTCGGGCGTGCGCAGCGACGTGGCCGTGAAGATCTTCGGCGACGACATGGAGGTGCTGGATAAGACGGCGGCCGAGGTGTCGCAAACCCTGGGCAGGATCCCCGGCGCCGCCGAAGTGAAGGTCGAGCAGACCAGCGGCCTGCCGATGCTCACGGTGAACATCGACCGCGGCAAGACCGCGCGCTACGGCCTCAACGTGGGCGATGTGCAGGACGCGGTCTCCATCGCAGTGGGCGGGCGCGAGGCGGGCACGCTGTTCGATGGCGACCGGCGCTTCGGCATCATCGTGCGGCTGCCCGAGGACCTGCGCACCGACCTGGAGGCGATCAAGCGCCTGCCGGTGGCGCTGCCCGTGGGCGCGGGCGCGCAGGCGCCGCAGCGCGCCAGCTTCATCCCGCTCGGCGAAGTCGCCACGCTGGAGCTTGCGCCGGGCCCGAACCAGGTGAGCCGCGAAGACGGCAAGCGGCGCATCGTGGTGAGCGCCAACGTGCGCGGCCGCGACCTCGGCTCCTTCGTGGCCGAGGCCGAGGAAGCGATGCGCAAGGTGAGCATTCCGCCGGGCTACTGGACCGCATGGGGCGGCCAGTACGAGAACCTGGCGTCGGCCACCGACCGGCTGCAGGTGGTGGTGCCGGTGTCGCTGCTGCTGGTGTTCACGCTGCTGTTCGCGATGTTCGGCAACCTGAAGGACGGGCTGCTGGTGTTCACCGGCATTCCGTTCGCGCTCACGGGCGGCATCGTCGCGCTGTGGCTGCGCGGCATCCCGCTGTCGATCTCGGCGGCGGTGGGCTTCATCGCGCTGTCGGGCGTGGCGGTGCTCAACGGGCTGGTGATGATCTCGTTCATCCGCAAACTGCGCGAAGGCGGGCTGCCGCTCAATGCGGCGATCCGCGAAGGCGCGCTCACGCGGCTGCGGCCGGTGCTGATGACTGCGCTGGTCGCGTCGCTGGGCTTCGTGCCGATGGCCATCGCCACCGGCACCGGCGCCGAGGTGCAGCGCCCGCTGGCCACGGTGGTGATCGGCGGCATCCTGTCATCGACCGTGCTGACGCTGCTGGTGCTGCCGCTGCTCTATCGCATCGCGCACCGGCGCGATGATGATGATCAGGCCGGCCCGCTCAGCGCCTGATGGCCGACTTGGGCCGGAAGGCCTTGCAGACCGTGTCGTCCGTTTCCAGGTACGGTCCGCCGATCAGGTCGATGCAGTAGGGCACCGCCGCGAAGATGCCGGGCACCACCTGCACGCCTTCGGTGTCCTTGAGTCCTTCGAGCGTTTCCGCGATCGACTTCGGCTGCCCCGGCAGGTTGATGATCAGGCTCTTGTCGCGGATCACCGCCACCTGGCGCGAAAGGATCGCGGTGGGCACGAAGCGCAGGCTGATCTGGCGCATCTGCTCGCCGAAGCCCGGCATTTCCTTGTGGGCCACGGCCAGCGTGGCCTCGGGCGTCACGTCGCGCAGGGCCGGGCCGGTGCCGCCGGTGGTCAGCACCAGCGAGCAGCCGGCGTTGACCAGCTCGATCAGCGTGGCGCTGATGAGGGCCGCTTCGTCGGGGATCAGCCGGGCCTCGAAATCGATCGGGTTTTTCAGCGCCCGGGCTAGCCATTCCTTCAGCGAGGGCAGGCCCTTGTCCTCGTAGGTGCCGCTGGAGGCGCGGTCGCTGATGGAGACGATGCCGATGCGGACGGGGGCGGGTGTGGTCATGGTGTTGCTCCTTCCCCTTCCGGGGGAAGGTTGGGATGGGGGCGCGCAGAGCGCCCGATGGTGGCGCCGCTTGCCCCCACCCCGGCCCTCCCCCGGGAGGGGAGGGAGAAAGACGGGGCACTCATGCGTCCTCTTCCCGGTCTTGCGCGGCCGCCGCCGCAGCGTGGTCTGCACCGCCGTGCACCGCGAGCTGCGCGCGCACCAGCTGGAAGATCTCGCGGTAGGCCTTGCCCTGGCGCGGCGCCTCGCCGGCCGGGCCGGCCTTCATGTCCTTGCGGGCCTGGCGCACCAGGGCGCGCAGCTGCTGGGAATCGGTGGCGGGGTGGGTCTCGATCCAGCCGCCCAGCGCATCGTCGTCGGCAATCAGCCGGTCGCGCCAGCGTTCGGCCTCGTGCAGCGCGGCGGTTTCGGCCGCTGGCACGCTGTTCTGCTCGGCGAGGGCGGCGCGCACGGCTTCGAGCACCTCGGGTTCGAGCTTGCGCATCAGCTTGCCGATGAACTGCATCTGGCGGCGCTTGCCCTCGAAATTGGTGATGCGCTTGGCTTCGGCGACGGCGTCGACCAGTTTTTCGTCCAGCGGCAGCGCGTCGAACAGGCCGGCGCGCAGGCCCAGCAGCTCGGTGCCGAGCTTTTGCAGTTCATCGCTTTCGCGCTTGAGATCGGTGCGGCTGGCTTCGTCGGTGCCCTTGAGCTCGCGCTTGAGCTCGAGGTCGAGCTCGCTGCCTTCGGCGACGAACTGGCCACGGACGAAATAGCCTTTTTTGGGTTTGCGGGACATGGGGTGGATTCTGGGCCGCACCGTGCGGCGTTGCAACGCGTGCAATGCGCAACGGGAAGCCGGGGCAAAACGGGATTTGGGGGGCGCAAGTATCATAGCCACCACATGACGACATCTTCCTCGCGCGCCGATTCCGGCTTCGCCTACAGCCGCTCCTTCTTCGAAAACCTGGTCGACACGGCCCTGGCCCACGCCAAGAAGCTCGGTGCCACCGATGCCGGCGCCGAGGCCTCCGAGGGCTGCGGCCTCAGCGTCTCGGTCCGCAAGGGCGAGCTCGAGAACGTGGAGCGCAACCGCGACAAGTCGCTGGGCATCACGGTCTACGTGGGCCACCGCCGCGGCAACGCCAGCACCTCCGACTTCTCCGAGGCCGCCATCGCCCAGACCGTGCAGGCGGCCTACGACATCGCCCGCTTCACCGCCGAAGACCCGGTCAGCGGCCTTCCCGACGAGGAAGACATCGCCAGGGAACACCCCGAACTCGACCTGTTCCATCCCTGGAGCGTGACCAGCGAAGAAGCGGCCAGGCTCGCGCTCGAATGCGAAGAGGCGGCGCTCTCGACCGACAAGCGCATCACCAACAGCGAAGGCGCGGGCGTCTCGGCCCAGCAGAGCCATTTCTTCAGTGCCCACACCCACGGTTTCCGCGGCGGCTACGCCAGCTCGCGGCATTCGATGTCGGTCGCGCCCATCGCCGGCAAGGGCGACGACATGCAGCGCGACTCCTGGTACAGCTCCATGCGCTCGGCCGACGAACTGGCCAGCCCGCAGGCGGTGGGCCGCTATGCCGCCGAACGGGCGCTGAGCCGGCTCAAGTCGCGCAAGATCAAGACCACCGAATGCCCGGTGCTGTTCGAGTCGCCGCTGGCCGTCGGGCTGCTGGGCGGGCTGGTGCAGGCCGTGAGCGGCGGGGCGCTGTACCGCAAGAGCACTTTCCTGCTCGATTCGCTCGGCAAGCCGGTGCTGCCCAAGCACGTCGACGTGGCCGAAGACCCGCACATCCTGCGCGGCAAGGGCAGCTCGCCCTTCGACGACGAGGGCGTGGCGACCCGTGCGCGCAAGGTGGTGGATGCCGGCCGGCTCGAAGGCTACTTTCTCTCGACCTATTCCGCGCGCAAGCTGGGCATGAAGACCACCGGCAACGCCGGCGGCTCGCACAACCTGATCCTGAGCTCGCGCCTCACCCAGCCCGGCGACGACCTCGACGCGATGCTCGCCAAGCTCGGCACCGGCCTCTTCGTGATCGAGCTGATGGGGCAGGGCGTGAACTACGTGACCGGCGACTACTCGCGCGGCGCGAGCGGCTTCTGGGTCGAGAAGGGAAAGATCGCCTTCCCGGTGCACGAGATCACCATTGCCGGCAACCTGAAGGACATGCTGATGGGCATCGAGGCCATCGGCGCCGATGCCTACACCTTCGGCGCCAAGACCACGGGCTCGGTGCTGGTCAACCGCATGAAAGTGGCCGGCAGCTGAGAAGGTGTGAATGAACCTGCTGCGCACCCCGATCTCGCATCTGCGGTCCTCACCGTACGCGAGTACGGCTCCGGTCCTCGACGCAAGCTCGGGGCGCTCGCGACGGTTCCTTCACACCTTCTGAGCGCCACGCTCGTCCTTCAGACGATGCGCATCGACAGGTTCGGCAGGCCGTCGATGTGGATCTCGATCACGTCGCCGCGCACCACCGGGCCCACGTTCTCGGGCGTGCCCGAATAGATGATGTCGCCGGGCATCAACTCGAAGGCCTGCGACAGGCGGCTGATCTGCTCCGCCACCGACCAGATCATGTGCTTGAGCGTGGCATTCTGCTTGGTCTGGCCGTTCACCTTGAGCCAGATCGCGCCGTCGCTGTAGTGGCCGACCTTGGCCACCGGATGGATCGGCCCGATGGGCGCCGAATGGTCGAAGCTCTTGCCGATCTCCCAGGGCTTCTTCTGGTCGCCCATCTCGCGCTGCAGGTCGCGCCGGGTCATGTCCAGCCCGAGCGAATAGCCGTAGACCAGGTCCAGCGCATCCGCCGCCGCGATGTTGCGGCCGCCCTTGCCGAGCGCGACCACCAGCTCCACCTCGTAGTGGTAGTTCTTCGTCAACGTGGGGTACGGATGGTCGGCCACGGTGCCGGGCATGACGACCTGGATCGCGTCCGCCGGTTTCTGGAAGAAGAAGGGCGGTTCGCGGCTGGGGTCGGAGCCCATCTCGCGCGCATGGGCCGCATAGTTGCGGCCGATGCAGTAGATGCGGCGCACCGGAAACGCCTGCTCGCTGCCGGCGATTGGCACCGTGGCCTGCGCCACCGTGAACGGCGTGGGCGCCGAGCGCGATGCGCCGCCGGCCGGCAGCGCGCAGCCTGCCATGGCGCTGGCGGCCACGGCGGCGGAGCCGGCCAGCAGGCCGCGTCGTGAATTGGACATGGTCTTTGTCTCCTGGATCTTTGATGAAAGGCGATGAAGGCCGGCCGCAGCCGGCCGGGCCATTCTGGAGCGCGCTGCGGCGGTGCGTGCGTACGCATCTACGCAAAAACAGGACGCAGGCAACACCGGGCCGCCTGCAGGGCCAGCCTGGGCTGGGGCTTACTATCGCGCCATGTCGGCCCTTCCATCCAGCAGCCTGCGCCTCTACGGCATGCAGGAGCGCGCGAACCACCTCGACTTCGACATCCGCTTCGAAGGCGCGCGCGACGTGCTGGCGCGGCCGCACCGGCACGAGTATTTCCAGATCCAGGTCAGCATCCACGGCGGCTCGCAGCAGGTGATCGGCGGCGCGGTGCGCCCGTTCACCGCGGGGCACCTGAGCTTCGTGCTGCCGTATCGCGTGCACGTGGTGCCGCATCCGCCCGGTGCGCGCTATGCCATCGTGAACTTCGACCAGGGCTTTCTCTGGCCCGAGCTGGCGGTCGAGGCGCTCGACCTGGAGGAGGTGCCGGCCGCGCGCCAGCCCGAGCTCGCGCCCTTCCTGTTCCAGGAGTGCCTGGACTTCCATTTCGGCGATGCCGATTTCGCGCGCATCCTCGAATGGCTCGATGAACTCGCCGCGCTGAACCGGGAGCGGCGCTTCGGTACCGTGGGCGCGATCCGCGGCATCCTGCTGCAGCTGATGGCGCTGGTTTGCCACCGGCACGAGGGGCCGCTGCTCGCGCAGGCGGCGCTGCAGGGTGGCCGCAGCGCGGGCCACGCTGCGCTGCAGCGCGTGATGCGCTACGTGCGCGAGCACCTGGCCGAGGAGATGTCGCTCAACGATGCCGCGGCGGCGGCCATGCTCTCGCCCAACTACCTTGCGCACCTGCTCAAGAAGCAGACCCAGCGCACCTTCACCGAGCTGGTGACCGAGCGCCGCCTCGAACGCGCGAAGGAACTGCTGGTGACGTCGAACGCCCGCATCGGCGACATCGCGCGGCAGTGCGGCTTCGGCGACGCGGTCTACTTCGCCCGCCGCTTCAGGCTGCAGAACGGCGTCACGCCGCGGGAGTTCCGCAGCCAGGCGGATGCCGGGCTGGCCCAGGCGGCGCAGGCGCTTTCCAGCCGCTAGGGCCGCGCGCTGCGAAGCGCCTCGGTCATCGCATCCACGACGGCCGCGTTGGCCGCATCCTGCAGCCGCACCACGCCCACGGGCGGCAGATTCCACTGCAGGCGCTGGGGCATCACGCGGGCGCCGCTCGCATCGGCCACCTCCTGCGCAATGTCGTCGGGCAGGATGGTGATCGCATCGGGCATGTGCCGCAGCACCGACACCAGCGTCTTGTGCGCGTAGGCCTCCAGCAGCGGCACTGGCACCGGCTGTCCGGCCGAGGCGAAGATCGAATGGATCATCTGGCGGATCGGCGTGTCCGCCGGCGGGAAGATCCAGTGCAGGGACACGAAGGCCTCCCAGTCCAGTCCGCGCCGCAGCAGCCGCTGGGCGGCCGCGCGCGACACCACGAGGCGCGGCTCCTGCTTGTAGAGGAACTGCTGTGCCAGCCCGGCTTCGGCGCTGGCCGGCGTGAAGCGGCAGATCGCGCAGTCCAGCGTGCGCGCCTGCACGGCCTGGACGAGCGCATGGGTCGTGGCCTCTTCGACCATGAAGCCCAGGCGCGGCCGCACCGCCAGCAGGTGCTGCCAGACGGCGTCCTGCGTGACGCCCGAAAGAAAGGGAATGACGCCGATGCGCAGCCGCCCCTGCAGCCCCGTGCCGAGCGCTGCCAGGTCCTCGCCCAGCGATTGCGCATCGGCCAGCGCAACCCGTGCCCGCGCCAGCACCAGCAGGCCCGCGGCCGTGGGCTCCAAGCCGCGCCCGCCGCGGGTGAACAGCGGCGTCATGAAGATGTTCTCGATCTCGCCGAGCGCGCGCGTGACGGTGGGCTGGCTCAGGCCGAGATGCTGCGCCGCGCGGCTGACCGAGCGCTGGCGCTCGAGCTCCGCGAGAAGGGCGAAGTGGCGCAGCTTGAGCCGCGGCGTGAGGTGTTGCAGTGTCGGCGCCGGCATGCCGCCATCCTATGCGAGAGGTATAGCAATAGATGCATGCATTCATCAGAAAATATGCAGTGGCCGCTATTCGTTGTTTCTACACTCGGCCGGATGTTCACGACCCGTCCTGAAATCGCCGGCACCTTCGGCGTTGCCTCCTCGACCCACTGGCTGGCCTCGCAGACCGCGATGGGCGTGCTCGAACGCGGTGGCAACGCCTTCGACGCCGCCGTGGCCGCGGGCTTCGTGCTGCAGGTGGTGGAGCCGCATCTCAACGGCCCCGGCGGCGAGGCGCCGATCCTGCTGTGGAGCGAACGCGAGCGGCGCATGCACGCCATCCGCGGACAGGGCTGCGCGCCGGCCGAGGCCAGCGCTGCGGCATTCCGCGCGCTCGGCTTCGAGCAGGTGCCGGGCATCGGCCTCCTGGCGGCCACGGTGCCGGGGGCGTTCCCCGCCTGGCTTACCATGCTGCGCGAGCACGGCACCTGGTCGCTCGCCGGGGTGCTGGCACCGGCGATCGGCTATGCGCGCGATGGCTTTCCGCTGGTGTCGCGCGCCGCCGAGGCCATTCTTGCGGTGCGCGGCCTGTTCCTCGAACACTGGCATTCGTCGGCCAAGGTGTGGCTGCCTGGAGGTAAGCTGCCGCAGCCCGGTTCGCTGTTCCGGCTGCCGGCGCTGGCGGCCACCTACAGCCGCATCGTCGAGACCGCCGAGCGCGAAGGCAGCGGCCGCACCGGCGTGATCGATGCGGCAATCCGCATCTGGCAGCAGGGCTTCGTGGCGCGCGAGATCGACAGCTACTGCCGCGGCACCGCCGTGCGCGACAGCAGCGGAGAGGCGCATGCCGGCCTGCTGCGCTACGAGGACATGGCCGCGTGGCGCGTTGCCACCGAGGCGCCGCTCACGGCGCAGTTCGGCCGCTACACGGTCGCGAAGTGCGGCTTCTGGAGCCAGGGGCCGGCGTTCCTGCAGCAGATCGGCATGCTGCGCCACGCGGGGCTCGAGCATCACCTGCCCGGCACGGCAGGCTTCGTGCACCGCATCACCGAGGCCGCCAAGCTGGCCCTGGCCGACCGGCTGGCGTGGTATGGCGCGGCGTCCGGCGCGCGCGCCGATGCGCAGCAGGCGCTGCTGTCGGACGCCTATCTGCGCGAACGCTGGGCCATGGTCGATCCAGAGCGCGCGTCCGACACGCTGCGGCCAGGCGAGCCGCTCGGCCTTGCGCCGCGCCTGCCCGACCTGGACGTGAGTGCGCGGACCCTGCGCACGGCCGACACACGCTTCGGCGTCGGCGAGCCCACCTTCGCCGCGCTGCCGCCGGTCGCCGAATGGGCGGAGCGCGAGATCTTCGTGGGCGACACCTGCCACATCGACGTGATCGACCGGCACGGCAACATGGTCGCGGCCACGCCTTCGGGCGGCTGGCTGTCCTCGAGCCCCGCGATTCCGGCGCTGGGCTTTGCGCTCAACACGCGGCTGCAGATGAGCTGGCTCGACGAAGGGCTGCCCAGCTCGCTCGAGCCGCGCGTCGCACCCTGCACCACGCTGTCGCCGTCGATGGCGCTGCGCGACGGCGAGCCCTACATGGCGTTCGGCACCCCCGGCGGCGACCAGCAGGACCAGTGGTCGGTCGGTTTCTTCCTGCGCCATGCGGTGCACGGCCTCAACCTGCAGCAAGCCATCGATGCGCCGGCCTGGCACGTCAAGCACGCCCCCGGCTCCTTCTGGCCGCGCCAGACCACGCTCAACACGCTGACGCTGGAATCGCGCTTCGACCCCGAGACGCTCGAACAGCTGCGCGCAATGGGCCACCAGGTGCAGGTCGGCGATGCCTGGTCCGAAAGCCGCATGTCCGCCTGCAGCCGCGAACATGACGCGCAGGGCCGGCTGGTGCTGCGCGCCGGCGCCAATCCGCGCGGCATGCAGGGCTATGCCGTGGGCCGCTGATCTCCACCGCCTTTGCTTCAACTTCCTCACCTTCGTTCCAAGGACATCACCATGCTCCAACGTGCCTTGCGGGGCCTGCTTCTGCTGGCCTTCTCATGCGCCGCGCAGGCCGCACCGGCCGCCTACCCCGAGAAGCCGATCACGCTGATCGTCCCCTGGGCCGCCGGCGGCTCGACCGACATCCTGGCGCGCGCCATTGCCGAGCAGCTCGGCAAGTCGATGGGCCAGCCGGTGGTGGTCGACAACCGCGTCGGCGCTTCCGGCAACATCGGCTCCAACTTCGTCGCCAAGGCCAGGCCCGACGGCTATACGCTCCTGATCGGCTCGATGAGCACGCACGCGATGAATCCCGCGCTGATGCCCGGCATGCCCTTCAAGGGCGCGGAGGACTTCACGCCCATTGCGCTGGTGGCCAACGTGATCAACACGATGGTGGTGAACCCCTCGGTGCCGGCGAAGGACCTGCGCGAATTCATCGCCTACGCCAAGGCCAACCCCGGCAAGCTGGCGTACGCCTCGGCCGGCGGCGGCTCCACCAACCACCTGAGCGCCGAGATGTTCAAGAAGGCGGCCGGCATCGACATGCTGCACGTGCCCTACAAGGGCGGCGCGCCGGCCGTGCTCGACACGGTGGGCAACCAGACCCAGGTGCTGTTCTCCGCCGGCACGCAGACGCTGCCGCACGTCAAGGCGGGCAAGCTGCGCCTGCTGGCCGTGACGGAGCCCAGGCGCTCCGCGCTGCTGCCCGACACGCCCACCGTCGCCGAGACGCTGCCCGGCTACGAGATGAGCGTGTGGTACGCCGCGTTCGGACCCGCGGGCATGCCCGCCGAGCTGGTCACGCGGCTCAATGCCGAGATCAACAAGGCGCTGGCGGTGCCCGAAGTGCGCGCCCGCATGGATGCGATCGGCGTCGAGCTGGTGAAGAGCACGCCCGAGCAGCTGGCTGCGGCGCTGCGCAGGGACACCGAGCGCTACGGCAAGGTCATCCGGGACCTCGGGATCAAGCTTGACTGAGGTGCTGTCCGTCGAGGTGTGCGAGCAGCTGTGCGACGCGCTGCCGCGGGCCGCCACGGTCGACGCCGCGCTGGGGCACATCGAGTCGGCGCGCCGCGCGCTGCTCGGCCCGGGGCTTCTCACGGTGAACCTGAACGCGACGGCCCCGGACGATCCGCCCGACGAAGTGCAGCTGCAGCGCCTCTGGTCGTCCGACCCGCAGGCCTATCCGGTGGCCGGCCGCAAGCGCAAGACGCTCACGCGCTGGACGCAGCACCTGCTGCTGCGCGCCGAGGTCTTCGTCGGCGAAGGCGAGGCGGCGCTGGCCGAGGTGTTCGACGACCATGCGCTCATTGCCACGCTGGGCCTGCGCGCGGTGGTGAACGTGCCGCTGCTGGAAGACGGCCGATGCGCGGCCACCTTCAACGTGCTGGGCACCCGCGCGCGCTGGACGCCGCAGGAGATTGCGCTGGTGCGGTTGCTGGCCCTGCTGGCTACGCCGTGGGTGCTGCGCGCGCGCCGCGATGCCCGGGCATCGCCGCCGGAGCCGGGCTCCCGGCCCCCTCCACCGTCGCGTAAGTCCTAAGTCCTACAGACACTCGCCGCGCGCAGACTCGCTCTTGCCGGCCCCATGGCCGGCAAGCACAAGGAGCGGCATGGTTGCACTGGACCGGATCGGCTGTCATCGCTGCGGGCGCGTTCGTCTGCACGCCGATGCCTCATGTCCGGCCTGCGGTGCGGCGCCTGCCGCAAGAGCGGCGGTGGCGGGCGCGAGCGAGCCCTTCGTCGGCCGCCGCGGCGAATTGCAGCTGGCGCACGATGCGCTCGGCGGGGCGCTGGCCGGGCGCGGCCGCGTCGTCATGCTGAGCGGGGAGGCCGGCATCGGCAAGACGCGGCTGGCCCAGGAGGTGGCAACGCTGGCCCTGCGGCGCGGCATGCTGACCCTGTGGGGCCGCTGCCTCGAGGAGCCGGGTGCGCCGCCTTTCCTGCCGTGGACCCGCGCGATGCAGGCCTGCCTGCGGGCCTGCCGCGACGAGCGCCTGCCCGCGCTGCTCGGGCGCGAGGCCGCGGCGGCCGTCGAGATTGCGCCCGAACTCGCCGAGCGGCTGCCCCCCGGCACCGCGGTGCCGGCGATCGGCGAGGGCGACCAGGCACGCTTCCGGTTGTTTGCCGCGGTTGCGCATTTCTGGCGCCAGGTGGCGACCCTGCGCCCGCTGCTGCTGATCCTCGACAACCTGCACTGGGCCGATGCATCGTCGCTGCGGCTGCTGGCCTTCATCGCCCAGGACGTCGGCGAATCCCGCATCCTGCTGCTCGGCTCCTACCGCGAGGCCGGCCTGTCGCGCCAGCATCCGCTGGCGGCCACCCTGGCCGAGCTGCTGAACACGCGGCAGTTCTGCCGCCTGCCGCTGCAGGGCCTGAGCCTCGAGGAAACCGAGCGGATGGTGGCCGCGGCCAGCGCCGTGACGCCGCCGCCCGCCGTGATCGCGACCATGCATCGCCGCACCGAGGGCAATCCGCTCTACCTGGTCGAGATGCTGCGTTTCCTGCAGCAGGGCCCCTGCGGGGACGACCCGCACGCCGCCGCGGCGCGGGCCGGGACCGTGCCGAGCGGCATCCGCGCGGTGATCGGCCAGCGGCTCAACCAGCTCTCGGCGCCGTGCTGCGAACTGCTCGCGATCGCTGCGTGCATCGGCCGCGACTTCGACCTGCCGCTCCTGGCCGAGCTGGCCGGCGCCGGCAGCGAGGCCACGCTGCTGGGCAGGCTCGACGAGGCGCTGGCGCAGCGCGTCATCGAGGCCGTGCCGCCCGGGCCGCAGTACCAGTTCAGCCACGTGCTGATCCGCGAGGTGCTCTATGACGAGCTGCCCGCGGCACGCCGCGTCGCGCTGCACGGGCGCATCGCCGAGTCGCTCGAGGCGCGCCATGCCGGGCGGCTCGACGCCGTGCTGGCGCAGCTCGCCTACCACGCGGCCGCGGCCCTGCCCGCGGGCAATGCGGCGCGCGCGCTGGACATCGCGCAGCAGGCCGCCGCGCGGGCCGTGGCGCTGATGGCGCACGAAGAAGCCCTGCGCTGCTACCGCCTCGCGCTGCAGTTGCAGGAGCGCTGGCTGCCGGCCGCGCGCGCGCGGCATGGCGTGCTGCTGCTGGCGCTCGGTGCGGTGCAGACGCACGCCGGCGAGAACGATGCCAGTGCCGCCACCTTCCTGGAAGCGGCCACGCTGGCGCGCGCGCTCGGCGACGCGGACCTGTTCGCGCAGGCGGCGCTCGGCTTCGAGAACAACGGCTGGCGCATCAGCCGCCC
This sequence comes from Variovorax sp. VRV01, assembly GCF_014852545.1. Classification (NCBI taxonomy): domain Bacteria; kingdom Pseudomonadati; phylum Pseudomonadota; class Betaproteobacteria; order Burkholderiales; family Comamonadaceae; genus Variovorax; species Variovorax sp. VRV01. Next base: position 19,062 of record NZ_JACVBS010000006.1, on the reverse strand, counting down.
GGGCGAGCAGGCGGCGGCACTGCTCGAAGAGGCGTTGGCCTCGTCGGACGGTTTCGACGCCGCGCTGCAGGTCGACCTGCTGGCCGCGCTGTGCCGCGCCTGCATCTTCTGCGGCCGGCAGTCGCAGGCCAACGCGGCGCAACACCAGGCGGTCGCGCTGGCGCGCGGGCTGGCGATGCCGCACCCGCTGTTCAAGGCGCTGGCGGCGATCCTGCCGGCGCGCGCCGATCCCACCCAGCTCGACGAGCGCCTGCGCTGCGCGCGCGAGGCGCTCGAAGTGGCCGAGCATGCCGGCCACATGGAATGGGTCGACGCGCTGACCGGCTGGTACTTCGGCGACCTGGTCGAGAAGGGCGAGCTCGCCGCGGCGCGCCCGCTGGCCCAGGTCCATGCGCGGGTGGCAGACGCGATCCGCCAGCCCTTCATGCAGGCCATGGGGCTCGCCAGCCTCACATTGCTCGCCGCCTACGAGGGCCGCTTCGCAGATGCCGAGCGGCTGGCCGGCCAGACCTTCACGATCGGACAGCGCTTCCTGCCCGGCAACGCGCAGGGCGCCTACAGCCTGCAGATCTTCGTGCTGCGGCGCCACCAGGGCCGCCTCGGCGAGGTGCTGCCGGTGCTGCGCGGGCTGGTGGGCAGCGTGCCTCGCGACAGCCTCTGGCAGCCCGGTCTCGCGCTGATCTGTGCCGAACTCGACCTGCACGAACCGGCCCGAGAGGCCTACGAGGCGCTCGCGGGCGACGGCTTTGCCGGCATTGCGCGCGACGGCATGTGGCTGACCAACATCGTCTTTGCGGCCGAGGTCTGCGCCCGCCTCGGCGACCGGCCGCGCGCGGCGCTGCTGTACCGGCTGCTCGCACCCTACGCCGGCCGCAACGTGGTGACCGGCACCAACATCGCCTGCTTCGGCGCCGTGGACCGCTACCGCGGCATGCTGGCCGCGCTGGCCGGCGACGACGCGAACGCCGCGGTGCACCTGCAGGCCGCGGTTGCGCTGGACGAGCGCTGCGGCGGCCGTCCCTGGCTCGCGCACAGCCGCCTGGAATGGGCGCGCTGGCTGGCCGCGCGCGGCGATGCGGCAGCCGCGGGCACGCAGCTCGATGCGGCACTCGCACTCGGCCGCGAACTGGGCATGGCCAGCCTGGCGCGGCGCTGCGAGGCGCTGCAGCGCGAACTCGAGGGCGCCGGCGCGGCGCCGTCGGCATCCCCCGAGGGCCTGAGCCGGCGCGAACTCGCCGTTCTGCGGCTGCTCTGTGCCGGCTGCAGCAACCAGGCGATCGCCGAGCGCCTGTTCATCAGTCCGCACACGGTGGCGCACCACGTGCGCCACATCCTTGCCAAGACCGAGTGCCGCAGCCGCACCGAGGCCGCGGCCTGGGCGCACCGCCACCGCGTCGCGGCCGAGGGCCGGGAGCCATCCTGATGGCCGGGGCGGCACGGCGCGAAATGGTCAATTCGGGCGATGCGCGGCCGCGCGCCCAAGCCTAACTTCGGGTCTCGGGCTCGGCGCCGCCGGGTCCTCAACCCGAAGGAGTGCGCCCCATGCCTGCAACCCTGTACGAACGACTTGGCGGAGAGGAGCGCATCCAGCGCCTCGTCACCGACGTCGTCGAGAACCACTACGCCAACCCGCTCATCCGTTCGCGCTTCGCCAACAGCAACCGCGCCGAGGTCGAGCGCCATGTGGTCGAGTTCCTCTGCTCCGGCAGCGGCGGCCCGCAGTGCTACACCGGCAAGGACCTGGTGTCGGCCCACAAGGGCATGAACATCAGCGAGCAGGAGCTGGTCGCCGCCATGGACGACATCGTCGCGGCCATGACCAAGAACGGCTACGACCAGGCCGAGAAGAACGAGGTGGTCGCGATCCTCTATTCGTTGAAGGGCGACGTGGTGCGGCTGTAGACGCAGCCGCGGCTCTCGCTTGCGCCCCGGCGGCGCTTCGCCGGTGACACGGAAAGGAAAGGAACCTCACCATGACACGCCAGCCATTTGCCGCCTGGGCGATCGGCGCCGCCCTGATCGCGGCCATCGCCACCAGCTGGGCCCAGTCCGGCGACCACCAGATGATCTCGCCCGCCGACCTCAAATGGGCCGACGTTCCCTCGCTGCCGCCCGGCGCGAAGCTCGCGGTGATCGAAGGCCCGATGAGCGAGGCCGTGCCCTTCACGGTGCGCCTCAAGGTGCCGGCCAACTACCGGGTACCGTCGCACTGGCATCCGGCCGTCGAGCGGGTGACCGTGCTTTCGGGCACATTCCACATGGGCCTGGGCGACAAGCTCGACATGCAGAAGTCGATGCCGGTGGTGGCGGGCGGCATGATGATCCTGCAGCCCAAGACGCCGCACTTCGCCTGGACCAGCGAGGAAACGGTGGTGCAGCTGCACGGCACCGGGCCCTGGGGCATCACCTACGTCAATCCGGCGGACGACCCGCGGGCGAAATGAACTTCAGGCCGACAGGAGGTCGGCCGGCAGCGCCGGCGGGCGCAGCTCGCCGACCTCGATCACCACGTCAGCCGGCAGTCCGTTGCGCCGTGCCGCCTCGCGGATCGGCTCGATGCCGGGGGCTTCGTACAGACAGTAGGTCTTCTTCTTGTCGGCGCTGAGGAACGAATACAGCCAGCGCACGCCGACGTCGTCGTTGACGCGGATGATGCCGGCCGCGGCCTCGGGCGAGACCTCGAGTTGATCCGCAAAATTGCGCTCGATCAGGTAGAGAGGCATGGCGGCTCCTTCGTCGTGAGGAAGTGCCATCGTAGTACGGCTGGCCGCAAAAACCTAAGATGTGCCCTTCATGGACACATCCCCCGACAACCCGGCGCGCCCGCGGATCTACCTTGCCGGCCCCGACGTCTTCCGCCCCGACGCCAGGGAGCACTTCATGCGGCTCGCGGCCGCCTGCGATGCGCTGGGGCTGGCAGCCCTGCTGCCGGCCGACGGCAACGAGGAGCCGGGTGCGCAGGCGCCGGAAATGCAGATCTACCAGGCCAACATGCAGCGCCTTCGCGGCGCCGACGGCGTGGTGGCCAACCTCGCGTGCTTCCGCGGCCTGGAGCCCGATTCGGGCACGGTGTTCGAGGTGGGCGCCGCGGTGGCGCTGCAGATTCCGGTCGTGGCCTACGGCGTGCCTGCGGGCAGCTATGCCGACCGCGCCCGCGCGGCGCTGCAGTGCGCGCCCGATGCCGCCGGGGTGCTGCGCGAGAGCGGCAGCGGCATCGCGGTGGAGGATTTCGGACAGCCGCTGAACCTCATGCTGGCCTGCTCGATCCACATCGCGCCGACGCCGGAAGCGGCGCTGCAGAAGATGGCGCAGCTGCTCGCCGCGCCTGCGCGCTGAGCCGCCCGGGGAAGGGCGCTGCGGCTATTTCGCCGCAGCCTGTTCCACCGGCGCCACCAGGTGCTCGAGCATGCGCCGCGCATTGAGCGGCAGTTCCTGCGACGAGCGCACGCATGCCATCAGCGTGCGCTCGGCCCAGGTGTCGCCGAGCGCGGCGCGCGCGATCTTCATCGAGCGGGCGCAGCGTTCGGCCGCCGTCTGCGGCACGATGCCCACGCCGATGCCGTTTTCCACCATGCGGCACACGGCCTCGAAGTTGCCCACGCGCACGCGATAGGCCAGGTGCCTGCCGAGCGCGCGGGCATGCTGCGCGAGCAGCAGCTGCAGCGCGCTGTCGGCGGGCAGGCCGACGAATTCGCTGTCGATCACCTCGGCCAGCATCACGCGCCGCCGGCCGGCCAGCGCATGGCCGCGCGGCATCACCAGCACCAGGTCGTCGCGGCGGAACGGGTGGCATTCGAGGCCCTCGGTGTCGATGGCGTCCGAGACGATGCCGATGTCGCAGCGGCCGCCGCGCAGCGCGTCGACGGTGTCCGGGCTGGGCCGCTCCTCGAGGTCGACCGAGATGCGCGGATGCTGCATGAGAAAGCGGCTCAGCACCTCGGGCAGGTGCTCGGTCAGCGCCGAGGTGCCGCACATGAAGCGCACGTGGCCCTTGAGGCCCTGGCCGTATTCGCCGAGCTCGCCGCGCAGGCGCTCCATCTGCTGCAGCACCACGCGCGCATGATGCAGCAGCGTACGTCCGGCCTCGGTGGGGCGCACGCCCTGCGCATGGCGCGTGAGCAGCGGGCTGCCGAGGGCGTCTTCCATGCCGCGCACGCGCTGGCTGGCCGAGGCGAGCGTCATGTGCGAGCGCGCCGCACCGGCCGTGAGGCTGCCGGCCTCGACCACGTGGAGAAAGAGCCGCAGGTCGGTGAGATCGAATCGCATCGCCGCAAGGTAGCACGGGAGCCTCAGCCTGTGCCTGAGGCCGGCTGCGCGAATGCCGCATTTCCAGGCGCCGCCGTGGCCGGCAGACTGCGCCGCAATGACGATCTCGAACGAACTGGCAGAACTGGCAAGAGGCCACTGGGCGGCCGCTGCCCTGGTGTTTCTGCTGGCCGGCGTGGTCAAGGGCGTGATCGGGCTCGGGCTGCCGACGGTGTCGATGGCGCTGCTCGCGCTCTGGATGCCGCCGGTGCGCGCGGCGGCGCTGCTGATCGCGCCCTCGCTGGTCACCAACCTCTGGCAGACCGGGCCGCGCGCGAGCTTCTGGCCGGTGCTGCGCCGCATCGGCGGTATGCAGGCGGGCATCGTGGCAGGCACCCTCGGTGGCGCGCTGTGGCTGGGCGTGCCTGCGGGTGAATGGGCCTCGGTGGCGCTGGGCGCGGCGCTGGTGGCCTATGCGCTCTGGGGCCTCACGGGGCGGCAGCTGCAGGTGCCCGCGGCGCACGAGCGCTGGCTCGGGCCGGTGGTGGGCGCCGCCACGGGCCTGGTGACCGCGGTGACCGGCGTGTTCGTGGTGCCGGCCGTGCCTTATCTGCAGGCCCTGGGCTTGCAGCGCGACGCGCTGATCCAGGCGATGGGCATCTCGTTCACCACCTCGACCGTGGTGCTGGCCATCGGGCTCGCGGGCAACGGCGGCTATCCGGTGGCGGCGGTGGGAGGATCGCTTGCGATGCTGGTGCCGGCCCTCGGCGGCATGGCGATCGGCACCTGGCTGCGCAAGCGGCTGCCGGTGGCGGTGTTCAGGCGCTGCTTCCTGGCCGGGCTGGCGCTGCTGGGGCTCTACATGGTGGCTCGCGCGCTGGCGTGAACCCGACCGGCTTTACTGCGTTGCGAGCAGGGCCGCGCGAACGCGCTCGATGGCCTGCCGGTAGGGCAGGGTGAAATTGGCCGTGTCGTCGCCGGCTGCGAGCCAGCTGAACGAGAACACCAGGCCGTCCTCCTCGGGGCTGCCCATGGCCACGTGGTCGAAGGTTTCGGGCAGCGGGCCGTCGGCGCGCATCAGGAACAGGTGCCACAGCTGGGGGTGGCGCAGCGTATTGCCTTCGATGCCGGCTTCGCAGTCGCGCTGCAGGGTGCCGAGCGGCAGCAGTTCGCCGACGTGGTCGATGCCCGATTCCTCCAGCAGCTCGCGCCGCACCGCCACCTCGGGCGATTCGCCGGGCTCGATGGTGCCCTTGGGTAGCTGCATGTTGCCGTCGCCCGGGTGGCGGAACACCAGCAGCCGGCCCCTGGCGTCGACCAGGCAGGCGCAGGCCTTCAGGATCGGGCTGGTGCGGCCGCTGCTGCTGTCGTTCATCAGGCGTTCGCGAGGGCGGCCTTGACGGCGGCGCTCACCTGGCCCATGTCGGCCTTGCCTGCGAGGCGGGTCTTGACCGCGCCCATCACCTTGCCCATGTCGCCGGGACCCTTGGCGCCCAGTTCGGCCACGATGGCCTTCACTTCGGCGGCCACCTCATCGGCGCTCATGCGCTGCGGCAGATAGACCTCGAGCACCTTGATCTCGGCGGCTTCCTTGTCGGCCAGGTCGGTGCGGCCGCCGGTCGTGAACGCGGCGATCGAGTCCTTGCGCTGCTTGACCATCTTGTCGACGATGGCAACGACCATGGCGTCGTCGAGCTCCACGCGCTCGTCGACTTCCTTCTGCTTCATCGCGGCCAGCAGCAGGCGGATGGTGGCCAGGCGCTCCGAGTCCTTGGCGCGCATCGCGGTCTTCATGTCTTCGGTGATCTGTTCTTTGAGTGTCATTCGGCACAACCTTTCGGAAAAAACAAAAGCCGCGGCAGGTTTCCCTGGCGCGGCTGGGGCAACGGGGGCTGGCGGCGACTTTCGTCGGCGGCCGGGCCCGGGTGTTGCTTAGTACAGCTTCTTGGGCAGCTGCATGCTGCGCACGCGCTTGTAGTGGCGCTTGACGGCGGCTGCCTTCTTGCGCTTGCGCTCGGCGGTCGGCTTTTCGTAGAACTCGCGGGCGCGCAGGTCGGTCAGCAGGCCGAGCTTTTCGATGGTGCGCTTGAAGCGGCGCAGGGCGACGTCGAAAGGCTCGTTTTCTTTAACGCGGATGGTGGTCATTGATGAATCGTTGAACTGAATTTGGCCTGGGGAGATCGAGGCCCCAAGCCGGGGTTCCTCAACTGAAAATTTTTGCGGCCGTTGAGGGAAGGCCAAAAGTTAGCCCGCGAGTATAGCACTCCCCAGGGCTGCGCATGCTTCGCGGTCTTTTCAGAAGGAGGTGGCGCAGGCGTGCGCGCTGGCCCAGGCCCATTGGAAGTTGTATCCGCCCAGCCAGCCCGTCACGTCGACCACTTCGCCGATGAAATACAGGCCCGGCTGCTTCGATTCCATGGTCTGGGAGGACAGATCGCGGGTGTCGACGCCGCCAGCCGTGACTTCCGCCTTCTTGTAGCCCTCGGTGCCGCTCGGGGTGATCTGCCAGCGGGCAATGCGCTCCGCCAGGGTGGCCAGGGCCTTGTCGGCCGCCTCGTTGACGGGCCGCTGCAGCGCCGGGTCCTGCCCGACCCAGGCATCCGCCAGCCGGGAGGGCACGAGCGCGGCCAGCTCGTTGGCGATGCGCTTCTTCGAGCGCAGCTTGGCTTCGCCCAAGGCTTCGGCCACGTCCACGCCGGGTGCAAAGTCGAGCGTGAGCGGGCTGCCGGGCTTCCAGTAGCTCGAAATCTGCAGCACCGCCGGGCCCGACAGGCCGCGGTGGGTGAACAGCAGGTCTTCGAGGAAGGCCATCTTTTCCTTCCTGGCGCCGGTTTCGATGCGCACCGGCAGCGCCAGTCCGGCCAGTTCGGCATATGGCGCCCAGGCTTCGCCGCCGAAGGTCAGCGGCACCAGGGCCGGGCGCGGCGCGACGACGCGCAGGCCGAACTGCTCGGCCAGGCGGTAGCCGAAGTCGCTGGCGCCGATCTGCGGAATCGACAGGCCGCCGGTGGCGACCACCAGCCTGGGTGTCTCGATGGGGCCCCGGGTGCTATCGATCCTGTAGCTGCCTGCGCCCGCCGTGCCGTCGCCGGAGGCCGAGAAGACGATCTTTCCGAGCTTGCACGGCTGCCAGCGCGTGACGCTGCCCGCATCGCACTCCGCCAGCAGCATGTCGATGATCTGCTGCGAGGAGCCGTCGCAGAACAGCTGGCCCTTGTGTTTTTCGTGATACGCGATGCCGTGCTTGTGCACCAGCTCGATGAACTGCTGTGGCGCATAGCGCGACAGCGCCGAGCGGCAGAAATTCGGGTTGTCGCCGATGAAGTGGCGCTGCGGCGCGCGCACGTCGAGGTCGCGGTTGGTGAAATTGGCGCGCCCGCCGCCCGAGATGCGGATTTTTTCCGCGATCTTTTCACTGTGGTCGACCAGCAGCACCTTGAGCCCGCGCTGCCCGGCCAATGCCGCGCAGAACAGGCCCGCGGCACCGGCGCCGACCACGACGGCGTCGAATAAATGAACCGAAGACGAATTGCTCAAGGCGGTCAGGGGCCGTCTGCGGCAAGCAGCGGCGGCGCGTTGTACTTGAGGTGGCCCACGTAGCGCAGCGGCTGCGTGGCGGCAATCGAGGGCACGTCGCCCTCGCGCATGTGCAGCAGGTCGGCCGGGCTGACCCAGCGCGGGTCGGCGTCGGTGATCGGCAGGCCGGCCCTTCGGTAGGCCTCGAGCACGAACTGCGAGCAGAAGAACTGGTCGTCGCGGCTCGCGCCCAGCTGCACCATGGCCATGCCGCTGATGCAGTAGTGGCTGACGGCGGAGGGGACGAGCGGCAGCTCGCACAGGCGCCGGTTCAGCACGAATGGCGCATTCAGCAGCACGCCGGTGGTGTTGTAGCGGATGCCCACCTGCGAGTTGGCCCAGGCGCGCAGTTTCTGGGCACCCGAGGCATCGAGCCCGGGCACCCGGAAGGCCACGACCATCTGTTCCTCGTCCACCACGTCGGCCAGCGGCCGCGCGCGCACGCCGCTGCCTACCGCCTCGGCGATCAGGCCGTCGCCCAGGTAGAGCACGGCGTGGCTCACGGGCGAGAAGGTGCCCAGCCGGATGCCGAAGGAATTGACCGTGGCGATGGAGGTCAGCAGGATGTCGCCGGGCTGCAGCGCGTCGGCGGCAATGAGCTCGCCGCCGTTGCCGGGCGCGATGACCGAGCTCTGCACGCGCAGGCGCAGCCCCGCGTCCTTGGACGGCAGGTCGACGCGGGTGGCGCAGGCCGAGAGCAGCAGCAATGCGGCAGCGCCGAGCGCCGCCGCGTGCAGAGGGCGCCGCATCATCCCTTCCAGACGAAAGGAAACTTCAACTGCTTGAAGAAGCCGTTGGGCACGTAGTCGCCGAGCACGCCGTACTTCTCGGGCCAGAGCTTGGTGCTCTTCACCGCCGTGCCGAAGAGATAGTCGAGAAAGGCGTAGTGCGCCGAATAGTTCTTGTCGAGCGCCTCCACGTCCTGGCTGTGGTGCCAGTGGTGGAAGTTGGGCGTGACGATGACGTAGCGCAGCGGCCCGAGCCGCACGCTCACGTTGCAGTGGTTGAACACCGCCTGGAAGCCCACCACCACGATGTACGCGTCGATCACTTCCTTGGAGAAGCCCAGCACGTAGATCGGCGCCAGCACCAGCGTGCGCGTGATCAGCAGCTCGAGGATGTGCTGGCGCGAGCCGGCCATCCAGTCCATGCTCTTCACGCTGTGGTGCACCGCGTGCAGGCGCCACAGCACCGGCACCTCGTGGTAGGCGCGGTGGGTCCAGTACTGCACGAGGTCGGCCACCAGGATGATCAGCAGCAGCCCGGCCCAGAACGGCAGGTTGCCCACCCAGCCGCGCACGCCGTCGTTGGCGGCCCAGCCGAAGAACTTGTGCACCATCAGGTTGGTGGCCAGCAGGACGAATCCCACGATCATGTGGTTGACCACGAAATGATGGAAGTCGGTCTGCCATTCGGCGCGGAACACCGGCTGGTCCTTGCGCAGCGCGAACAGCTTCTCGATGAAGATGAAGATCAGCGAGGAGCCCAGCAGGTCCAGGATGAACCAGTCCAGGCCGATGTAGGGCGTGTTGTCGGCAAAGTCGTTCACCGGCACCTTGTGCCCGCCCAGCAGCGCGGCCGCGGCCACCAGCAGGAAGGCGGCCGAAGAGAGCCAGCGCGAGCGGTTGAAGATGATGTTCACCAGCGCCAGCCCGCCCGAGACCACCATGGCCGCCAGCAGGATGAAGCGCATCACGTCGACGTTGTAGCTCTTGCGCAGCTCGGGCGTCGTGAGGTATTGGGGAAAGTGGAAGGCCAGCACGCCGAGGAAGCACAGGATGCCCAGGCTCAGCGCGATGGTTCCGGTGACGAGGCCCCGGCCGCGGCGCAGCTCGCCATGGGTCTGGGTGAATTCGTTGAGTTTGTCGATGTCCAGCATTGCCCGCCTCTCTCTCGCTCGTGTTGTGTCTTGTTGGGCGCGATTTTAGGCGGCTGTAGGAAAACTCTCACGTCGGCCGAACGGCCAGGCATGGCCATGCCATCCGGGCCTCAGCGCGGCCGCACGGCGCGCCGGCGCAGCAGCGCAGCCGTGCCCAGCGCCACGGCCATGACCAGCAGCGACACGACGGTGGTCACCGTCCCCAGCGCATAGATGGAAGGCGTCGTGACCGTCGAGGTCAGGCCCTGCAGCTCGAGCGGCAGCGTGTTGACGTCGCCGATGGCCTGCGAGGTGCGGGCGATCTCGTCCCACGACAGCGTGAAGCCGAACATGCCGATGCCGACGATCGACGGCCCGATCAGCGGCAGCACCACGAAACGGAAGGTCTGCCAGGGCGTGGCGCCGAGATCGCGCGCGGCTTCCTCGTAGGCCGGGTTGAAGCGGTTGAACACCGCGAACATGATGAGCAGGCCGAAGGGCAGGGTCCACGTCAGGTGCGCGCCGAGGGCGGAACTGAAGAGGCCGAGCGCGGTGCCGTAGCCCTCGAGCAGCGTGGTGGCATCCATCGCCGTCAGCAGGCTCTTGATGCCGGTGTCGAGCAGCCGGAACTGCAGGCCGATGCCGAGCGAAATGATGATCGACGGCATGATGAGGCTTGCCACGGTCACGAAGAACAGGGCGTTGCTGCCCGCGAGCTTCTTGCGGAACGCGAGCCCGGCCAGCACCGACAGCACCACGGTGAAGCCCATGACCACCGCGCCCAGCGCCAGCGAACGCCGGAAGGCCGCGCCGATGTCGACGGTGCCCAGGCCCTCGGCCAGCTTGTGGAACCAGTGCAGCGAGACGCCGCGCAGCGGAAAGGTCAGGCCGCCTTCGGGGCCCTGGAAGCTCAGGATGAAGATCGTGATCATCGGGCCGTAGAGGAACAGCACGAAGAGGCCGAACACGATTGCGAGCGGCCAGAAGCCGGGTCGGCGTTCCATCTCAGAGCTCCTTGCGGATATCGACCAGCCGGGTGAGTCCCCAGATGATCATCAGCACCACCGCCAGCAGGATCATCGCGTTGGCCGCGGCCAGCGGAAACTGCAGGTACGAGGTCTGCACCTGGATGATCTTGCCGATCGATGCGATCTGCTGCCCGCCCATCACGCCGATGGTGACGAAGTCGCCCATCACGATCGTGATGACGAAGATCGAGCCGATCAGGATGCCCGTGCGCGACAGCGGCACCACCACGTTCCAGAGCGTCTGCCAGCCCGAGGCGCCCGCGTCGCTGGCCGCTTCGAGCAGCGAGCGGTCGATGCGCATCATGCTGTTGAAGATCGGCACGATCATGAACATCGTGTAGAGATGCACGAAGGCGAGCACCACCGAGAAATTGGAGAACAGCAGCCACTCGACCGGCTGGTTGACGACGCCCAGGCCCATCAGCGCCTGGTTCACCAGCCCGTTGCGGCCCAGGAGCGGCACCCACGAGATCATGCGGATCACGTTGGAAGTCCAGAAGGGCACGGTGCACAGCACGAACAGCGCCGTCTGCATGCCCGGCGAGCGCACGTGGAACGCCAGAAAGTAGGCCACCGAAAAACCGATCAGCAGCGTGATGCCCCACACCAGCAGGCAGAACTTGAAGGTGCTCAGGTAGGTATTGAGCGTGACGCACAGGTCGCCGTTGTCGGTGAGCTGCGAACAGCCCTCGAACAGGCTCAGGTAGTTGCGCAGCGTCACCGCCGGGATCAGCTCGTACTCGTTGAAGTTCCACAGGCTGACCATCGCGACCAGCGCCAGCGGAACCAAGAAGAACAGCAGGAACACCAGCGCGAACGGCGCGGCCTGCCACCACGCCTTCACGGCATGGACGGACGGGCTGGGCGCGTGCGCGCTGGCGGTGGGGGCGTTCACGGGATCAGGCAGCGACGAACTCGTTCCACTTCCGGACCATGTACTCGTTCTCGTCCATGACGGCGTTCCAGCAGGCAATGCCGCCCATGCGCTGCTCGTAGCTGCCGCCGTCGCGCACCGCGCCGGCCTTGGCGAGCAGGTCGCCGTTCGGACTCTTGATGTCCTGCGCGGCGGGCTTGCCTTCCATCCAGTAGGCCCATTCGTAGGCTTCCATCTTGGCCTTGGCGGTGTCGAGCACGGCGCTGTAGTAGCCCTGGCGGTTCAGGTAGGCGCCGGCCCAGCCGTCGAGGAACCAGTTGATGAATTCGTAGGCGCCGTCGAGCTTCTTGCCCGAGAGCGTGGCCGGCAGGCCGAAGCCGGCGGCCCAGGCGCGATAGCCCTCCTTGAGCGGCTGGAAGTTGCAGGCGATGCCCTTGGTGCGCACGGCGGTGACGGCCGGCGACCACATCGACTGGATCACCACTTCGCCCGAAGCCATCAGGTTGACCGACTCGTTGAAGTCCTTCCACAGCGCGCGGAACTGGCCGGCCTTCTTGGCTTCGATCAGGGTCTTGATCGTGAGGTCGATCTCGGCCTTGGTCATGTTGCCCTTGTCCTTGTACTTGTGGATGCCCTTGGCTTCCACCACCATCGCCGCGTCCATGATGCCGATCGACGGAATGTTCAGGATCGCGGCCTTGCCCTTGAACTCGGGGTTCAGAAGCTCGGCCCAGGAACCAATGGGACGCTTGATCAGGTCGGGACGGATGCCCAGCGTGTCGGCGTTGTAGACCGTGGGAATGAGCGACATGAACTGTGTTGGCGCAGTCGCGAACTTCTTGCTCTTCTCGCCTTCGAGATAGATCACCTTCTTGGGCGCGGTGCCCTGGTCGCCCACGGCCTTGCCGGCGACCTCGCCCTTGGTGAAGAGCGTGGTGATCTTGTCGGCGTTCTTGATCTTCCGGGTGTCGATGCCCTTCAGGTTGCCGGTGGGCACGATCTTCTTGAGCGAGAAGAACTCGGTGTCGATCAGGTCGAAGCTGTTGGGCGCGGTGACGGCGCGCTTGGTCACGTCGTCGGTGGTCACGGCCACGTACTGGATCTCGATGCCGGTGTCGGCCTTGAACTTCTCGGCGATGGCCTTGTCCTGGTTCACCGCCGTGCCCAGGTAGCGCAGCACGATCTTTTCCTGCGAATGCACGAAGGGCGCGATGCCCGTGGCCAGGATGCCGGCGGTGCCTTGCAGCAGGGTGCGGCGCTGGAGGCCGGCGGACGAGTCGATGGGGTCGGTCATGGAAGAGTCTCCGTGGAAGAAAAAGGCAGGGGAGGGAAAGTGGAAAAAAGCGAATGGAAATGCAGGCAATGCCAGAACGGCCGCGCGCTCACAGCGGCATGCTCGCGAGCGCGGCCAGGTCGTCGCGTGCGGGGCGGCTGCCGCTCGCGGCCGGCGCCGGCGCGCGCTCGGCAGGCGGCTTGGCACCGGGGCCGAGCACGCGCACATCGGCCGCGGCCCAGGACAGGTGCACCGCATCGCCCGGCGCATGGGGGCTTGCAAGAAAGGCGGCCTCGCCCAGCAGCACCGAGACGCTGCCGCCGGGCGCGGCGTCCTGCAGCGCGAGGCCGAGCAGCACGTAGGTGCCCTGGTACTCGACGTCGGTGACCGTGGCGGCCAGGCCGCCCGCCGCGTCGCCGCGGGCGATCCGCATGTGGTCGTTGCGCACGGCGATCGGGCCGGCAGGCGTGTCGAACACGTTGTGGCCGCCCATGAAGCGCGCCACGAATTCGCTCGCGGGATGGTTGTAGACCTGGTGCGGCGAACCGGCCTGCTCGATCACGCCGTGGTTCATGACCACCATGGTGTCGGCCAGCGCCATCGCTTCTTCCTGCGAGTGCGTGACATGCACGAAGGTCAGCCCCAGTTCCTTCTGCCAGCGCCGCAGCTCGGCGCGCATCTGGATGCGCAGGAACGGATCGAGCGCCGACAGCGGCTCGTCGAGCAGCAGCACGCGCGGCTCGGTGATGAGCGCACGCGCGAGCGCCACGCGCTGCTGCTGGCCGCCGGAGAGTTCGCCGGGCTTGCGTTCGGCCAGGTGGCCCATCGCCACGCGCTCGAGCAGCTCGCGTGCGCGCTGCTGGCGCTCGGCCTTGCCGACACCCTTCATCTTGAGGCTGAAGGCCACGTTGTCCAGCGCCGAAAGGTGCGGGAACAGCGCGAAGCTCTGGAACATCATCGCGGTGCCGCGCGCGGCCGCGGGCAGGTTGGTGATGTTGCGGTTGTCCAGCAGGATGTCGCCGCTCGTGACCGACTCGTGGCCCGCGATCATGCGCAGCGTAGTGCTCTTGCCGCAGCCCGAGGGGCCCAGCAGGCAGCAATAGCTGCCGCTTGCGATGCGCAGGTCGATCTGGTCGACGGCGGCGGGCGTGCCCGCGGCATAGCGCTTGCTGAGCGCGACGACTTCGACGGCGGCGGGCGGGGGCGCGATGGCGGCGGTCATCGCTGGGCCCCGGGCGCGGGAAATGATCGGAAGGCGAGCATGCTGGCGTTAAGCACGCTCCATGCCACGTTGGCGGCTCGAGGGCCCATGGCCCCGAGCGGGGATGCCCGGCGGCCCTCGCCCCGAAACCCCGGAAACCTAGGTGCCGAAGCGGTTCGCGTCCGCCGGCAGCGCCGCTGCGGCGAGTCCGCGCAGCACGTCGCCCACCACGATCACCGCAGGGCTCGCGATGCCGGCTTCGGCAATGCCGGCCTGCAGCCTCTCGAGCGTGGTCGCAACGTGGCGCTGGTGCGGAAGGCTCGCATGCTGCACCACGGCCACGGGCGTGTCGCCCGGCAGGCCGTGCAGCAGTTCGCGTTCGATGTGGCCGGCGCCCGCCACGCCCATGTAGATCACCAGCGTGAGCCGCGCGCTGTGCGCGGTGGCGGCCAGGGCGCGCCAGTCGGTCGGGTCTTCGGCCGCGCCGGCGCCGGTCTTGGCATGGCCGGTGACGAACACCACGCCCTGCGCATGGTCGCGGTGCGTGAGCGGCACGCCGAGCGAGGTGACGGCCGCGAGGCCGGCGGTGATGCCGTTGACCACCGTGCATTCGATGCCGGCTTCGCGCAGGTGCTCGACCTCTTCGCCGCCGCGGCCGAAGATGAAGGGATCGCCGCCCTTGAGCCGGACCACGGTCTCGCCTTCGCGCACCGCGGTGATCATGAGCCGCTCGATGAAGGCCTGCGGCGTGCTCTTGCAGCCGCCGCGCTTGCCCACGTGCACGATGCGCGCATCGGGCCGCGCATACGAGGCCAGGATGCTGTCGCTCACGAGGTCGTCCACCAGCAGCACGGTCGCGGCCCGGATCGCCTTGACGGCCTTGAGGGTCAGCAGTTCGGGATCGCCGGGGCCGGCGCCCACCAGCGTGCAGCTGCCGGCGGTGGATGAAGAAGCGGCGTTGTTCATGCGTGGGATGCCAGTTGCGTGATGTGCCTCACCTGGGTGGCGATGGCCTCCGGCACGGGAAGCTCGCCATTCAATACGCGCCGCGTGTAAGCGGCCGTGGTCGCGACGTCGATCTCCTTCGGCAGGCCCGGCACTTCGCTTGCCGTGCCGCTTTCCTGGGCCTGCAGCTCGCTGCGCACGCCGCGCACGAAGCCGTCGATCTGCGCGGTGCGGCGCGGGTCGGACACCACTTCGCCCTCGAGGCCGCGCGAGAGCAGGGCGGTCATGCCCATGAGCTCGAAGGTTTCGCCCATGGTGCGCGCGTATTCCGGATGGGTGTAGCTTGCCACGATCACGCAGGGGCCGGTGGTCGGCTGCATCAGCTTGACCACGCTGTGGCCAGGGTTGCGCAGGCCGACCACGCGGCGCACGTCGAGCAGCCGCTTGAGCGCGGGATTGAGCAGCTCGGTCGGCGCAAAGCCCACCCCGCCGCAGGGGATCTTGCGGATGGCCGGCAGCGCGGGCACGTCCAGCGCCTCCAGCACGTTCGACGCCAGCACGCGCGAGGTTTCGGTGGCGCTGCCATGCACCAGCACCGGCAGGCCTTCGCGGGCCAGCAGCAGTGCCAGCAGCGGCGTGAGCACCGGCAGCCGGCGCGCGCCGTTGTAGCTCGGCAGCACGACGAGCGGGCGGTCGGCGGCGGGCAGGTGGTTGAGCCGCGCATGCGTGGCATCGAGGAAACCTGCCATCTCCTCGGGCGTTTCGCCCTTGATGCGCATGGCCAGGCAGAAGCCGCCGATCTCCAGGTCGGTGACGGTGCCGTCCAGCACCTGGCCGAACAGGTCCGTGGCCTGCTCGCGCGTGAGCGGCTTGGCGCCGCGCGCGCCGCGGCCGATTTCCTTGATGTATTGGCTGATTCCCATGGGTGCGCCGATTGTCCCGCAATGCTTATGCCGGAATGCAAGTCGGCTTATGCACCCTCGGCCACGGTTTCGGCGGGCGTCGCGCGCACCATGCGCTTGAGCTCGGGCAGGCAGGAGCCGCAGTTGGTGCCGCATTTGAGCGCGCCCTGCAGTGCGGCCAGGCGCTCGTCGGGTGTGCCGGTGCAGCGGCCCAGCTCGGCCTGGATCGCCAGGTCGGTCACGTTGAAGCACGTGCAGACCGGATGTCCCCGCGACTGCACCGCCACCGGCGCGCGCGCGCCCGGCGACAGCAGCAGCCGGCCATAGGTCTGCGCCGGGATTTCCTCGCGCAGCAGGGTGCCGATCCAGGCTTCGGCGCTGGTGTCGCCGCCCAGCAGGAAGGCTTCGAGGCCGGCGTTGCCGTCGGCGCGCCGCACCAGCCGCGCCACGCGGCGCTGGCCGCGCCGGCGGTCGGCGTAGCGCAGGGCATCGCTGCCGCGCAGGCCGAGCAGGCCTTCGATGCGGTCGATGGTTTCATCGGCCGGCGCATCGTGCGCGGCGGCGCGGAACAGGATGCCGCTGCGCTCCTCGCCCGGCGCGTTGCCCGAGAACGGCACGCAGGTGGCAAACGGAAACATCGCCATCATCGGCTTGAGCGCCTGGTGCGCGGCCAGCGCGGCGTCCGGCGGCAGCCAGGCCATGGCCAGCAGCGACCACGGCAGCTCGGCCTTGAGGATCTTGACCGGCGTGTGCTTGAGCTCGGGCTGCTTCGAGGTGGGGCAGAAGGCCGAGGTGGTCAGCGCATTGATGCCCGCCAGCGGCGTGCCGGTCGAAGAGCAGCCGCTCAGGTATTCCTCGCCCCAGTGCATGGCGACGAAGGCCTGGCTCAGGCCGATCTCGGCACTGGCCTGCACAGGCAGCAGGATCGAGCCGCGCTTGGAGGTCAGGTGCACGAGGTCGCCGTCCTTCAGCTGGCGGCGCGCCATGTCCTGCGCGTTCATCTGCACCACCGGCTCGGCCACGTGGCCGAACAGCCGGCCGACCGTGCCGGTGCGGCTCATGCCATGCCACTGGTCGCGCAGGCGGCCCGTGTTGAGCGAGAACGGATAGCGCGCCTCGCGCGCCTCGGCCACCGGCTTGTAGACCGTGTCGACGAAGCGTGCGCGGCCGTCCGGCGTGGGGAAGATGCCGTCCTCGTAGAGGCGTGCGCGGCCGCTGGCCTCGCCTTCCTTCAGCGGCCATTGCTGCGGACCTGCGCTGTCGAGCATCGCGTAGCTCATGCCGGTGATGTCGAGGTCGCGGCCGCGCGTGGATTCGCGGTGCTCGTTCCACACCCGTTCGGCGGAGTCGTACGGAAACAGCGTGTCGGCGCGGCCGAGCCGCTGTTCGAGCCGGCGCGCGAAGTCGACCGCAATCGACCAGTCGTGGCGCGCTTCGCCGGGCGCCGCCACCGCAGGGCGCACACGCGAGATGCGGCGCTCGCTGT
This sequence comes from Variovorax sp. VRV01, assembly GCF_014852545.1. Lineage (NCBI taxonomy): Bacteria > Pseudomonadati > Pseudomonadota > Betaproteobacteria > Burkholderiales > Comamonadaceae > Variovorax > Variovorax sp. VRV01. The sequence goes on along the minus strand of NZ_JACVBS010000006.1, from coordinate 1,674 downwards.
TGGTCACGGTGCCTTCCTTCTCGCCCCAGGTGGTGGCGGGCAGCAGCAGGTCGGCGAAGGCGCAGGTGGCGGTGGTCGAAAAAGCCTCCTGCACCACGACGAATTCGGCGCGCTCGAGGGCGCGGCGCACCGTGGCCTGGTCGGGCATCGACTGGGCGGGGTTGGTGCAGGCGATCCACAGCGCGCGGATCTCGCCGTCGGCCGCGGCCTGGAACATCTCGACCGCGGTCTTGCCGGGCTTTTCGGGCACCGAGGGCACGTTCCACAGCGCCGCCACCTCGGCCCGATGCGCCGGATTGGCCAGGTCGCGGTGCGCGCTCAGCAGGTTGGCCAGGCCACCCACTTCGCGCCCGCCCATGGCATTGGGCTGGCCGGTGAGCGAGAACGGGCCGGCGCCGGGCTTGCCGATCTGGCCGGTCGCGAGGTGCAGGTTGATCAGCGCCGCGTTCTTCGCGGTGCCGCTCGACGACTGGTTGAGGCCCTGGCAATAGAGGCTCAGCGTGGCCGGCGAGGTCGCGAACAGGCGCGCCGCGGCGAGCAGGTCGTCCTTCGAGATGCCGCAGATCTGCGCCACCTTGTCGGGCGTGCATTCGCGCACCGTGGTCTTCAATGCATCGAAGCCGCTGGTGTGGGCCGCGATGTAGCCGTTGTCGGTCCAGCCCTCCCACAGCATCAGGTGCAGCATGCCGTTGAACAGCATGACGTCGGTGCCGGGCTGGATGGGCAGGAACAGGTCGGCAATTTCCACCGTGTCGGTGCGGCGCGGATCGGCCACGATGATCTTCAGTTCGGGATTCACCGCCTTCGCATCCTCGATGCGGCGGAACAGGATCGGATGCGCCCACGCAGCATTGCTGCCCACGATGAAAAGGCATTGCGCGTGCTTCAGGTCGTCGTAGCAGGCCGGCGGTGCGTCGGCGCCCAGCGTCTGCTTGTAGCCGGCCACCGCGCTGCTCATGCACAGGCGCGAGTTGGTGTCGATGTTGTTGGTGCCGATCAGGCCCTTGGTGAGCTTGTTGAAGACGTAGTAGTCCTCGGTGAGCAACTGGCCCGAGACGTAGAAGCCCACGGCGTCGGGGCCGTGGTCGCGGATGACCTGGTCGAACTTGCCGACCGCGATGTCGAGCGCGCCGTTCCAGCCGATGGCTTCGGGCGCGGCGCCGCGTTCGGTACGCCGCATCGGCTGCAGCAGCCGTGTCTGGCGCGTGACCGTGGCCGTGGCCGTCAGATGCAGCGTCGAGCCCTTGGTGCACAGGCGCCCGAAGTTGGCCGGATGGTCCGGGTCGCCGCGCACGCCGGTGATCTGCGCGCCATCGGATTCGATGACAACGCCGCAGCCGACGCCGCAATAGGGGCAGGTGGAGCGAGTCTCAGCCATGGGTGGTGTCTTGGTTTCGCGCCTAGCTGCTGTGCGGCGCCTGCACGTCGAAGGTCTCGTCGCCCAGCTTGCCGGCCGTTGCGGCACCGGGGCCGGCGCGCGGCGGCGCCAGGTCGAGCGCGTGCGTCTTCAGTTCGACCATGTTCATCATGACCTGGCCATCTTCGAGCTTCACCGCAAACCGCGGCGTGCACCCTTCGTCGGGCGATTGGGCACACCCGTCCTGCAGCCCGATGGCCCAGTTGTGCAGCGGGCAGGCCACGCTGGTGCCGAACACGATGCCCTGGCTCAAGGGG